>CAUZRD010000001.1:0-37484 GCA_963582255.1 Alphaproteobacteria bacterium
CCACATCTGTTTGGCGCACCAAAGCCGGCGGAATTCACCTCATTGGCACCAGCCGAACTTACCGCACAGTTTGCCATAGTTTCACTTGGGTTATTAGCAATATTCTGGCTACTTCTAGGCTGGTGTACAGGCTGTTTATTTAAGCGCCTTAGCCCACGCCGCACTGGCGTTGCATGAGCGAGCCACTGATATCACTCATTTTAGGCGGCGCACGATCGGGCAAGTCTGCATACGCAGAAAAATACGCCTCCAGCTTGTGTGATATGCCTTTATATCTGGCTACCGCGCAGCCAAACGATCTGGAGATGACCCAGAGAATCGCCGAGCATCAAGCGCGGCGTAATCAGAATTGGCTCCTTGTTGAAGAACCTCTCAATATCGTGGGTACTATTCAAGCAGCTGGTGCAGGCAGAACTATATTGGTCGAATGCCTCACGCTCTGGCTGGCCAATTTAATGCATGCCGAACGTAATATTCCAGACTCTATCAGCGAACTTGTTGCCGGCCTTGATCAAACTCGCGCAAACGTGGTGCTAGTCGCCAATGAAGTCGGGCTTTCCATCGTGCCGGATCATCCATTGAGCCGGAAATTTCGCGACCATGCAGGCAATCTCAATCTTCATGTCGCAGCAGTCGCCCATGATGTCGTATTCGTGGCTGCTGGATTACCTTTGTTTCTCAAGCGCGCGGGGAAGGCCTTATATGAATAAAGTGGTAAAAATTCCTACAACGGTTGTTACCGGATTTCTAGGTGCGGGTAAAACGACACTTATAAGTCACATGTTAAAGACAGCAAACAGGCGAATCGCGCTAATCATTAATGAATTCGGCGATGTTGGAATAGATGGTGATGTCCTCAAATCGTGCACTAATGGTGCATGTGGAGCAGATGATATTGTCGAACTTTCTAATGGCTGTATTTGTTGTACGGTCGCTGATGATTTCATTCCCACCATGAACGCTCTTATTGATCGCACCGACCCGCCTGAGCACATTGTCATCGAAACCTCCGGACTCGCGCTACCACAGCCGCTGATACGCGCTTTCAACTGGCCGGACATTAGAACAAGAGTGACAATAGACGGTGTCATTACAGTTGCCGATGGCCATGCGCTTAGTAATGGCGGGATGACCTCAGATCCTATGGCGCTTGAAGCACAGCGGCGAGCCGACCCTTCGCTTGATCATGATGACCCGATTGAAGAGGTGTTTGAAGATCAGCTGGTGGCGGCTGATCTTGTTGTTGTCTCAAAGACCGACCTTATTTCAGCGGAAGATCTTGAGAGAGTTATTAGTGATCTGGCTTCCAAGACACGCAATGGTACTGGGATTGTTTCCTGTTCGGGGGGTCAGGCTGATCCGGCGGTGCTCATCGGCCTTAATGCGACAGTCGAAAATGATCTTAGCACGCGCACAGGCCATCACGAGGAAGGCGAGGAGCACGATCACGATGATTTTGAAACATTCGTCATTGAGTTCTCTACATTCCCAAGCCGAAATGCACTGGAAAATGCAGTCCGCAACGCAACCAAGTGCCCTAGTCTATTGCGGCTGAAAGGATTTGCAGCGCTTGATGACCACGACATGCGTCTTGTCGTTCAAGCCGTAGGCCCTCGGGTTGATAGCTGGTTTGACCGGGACTTCAGATCCGGTGAAGAGCACAAAACTAGACTCGTTGCCATCGGCCTCAAAGGGCTTGATCGCCAGAATATAATAT
Organism: Alphaproteobacteria bacterium; assembly: GCA_963582255.1. Classification (GTDB taxonomy): domain Bacteria; phylum Pseudomonadota; class Alphaproteobacteria; order Rhizobiales; family TMED25; genus CAUZRD01. The sequence continues at coordinate 1,718 of CAUZRD010000001.1, forward strand.
CAATCATGCAGCAGGACTTGCCAGGCCAATGCATCTATTAGCTACGACCCAGGGCCTGATCGATGATGGCTTGTCCGCAGTAGATCTCAAACAATCTCCGGGCGATATTGTATTCCTATCAACCGCCGACACAGATCTTTCAACCCTAGCGCTGGCACATCAGAATTTAGGCTCTTCCGCACCCAACATTCGCATCGCCAACCTCAATCAATTGCGTCACCCTATGTCGATCGACCTTTATGTTGAACGCACGCTAGCCGGTGCAAAACTGATCATTGCCCGGCTACTTGGCGGTCAGTCATATTGGCCTTACGGGGTAGAGGAACTGACCAGATTATCACGTGAAAATAGCGTACTTCTGGTACTGCTTCCTGGTGATGTGCAGCCCGAAGAGGAGCTCAACCGTCTTTCCAATGTGCGCCCAGACGCCTACCTAACCATGTTTGAGTATTTCCGTCACGGTGGCCTTACCAATATCACAAATTCGATCAAATTCGCCGAACACCTGATTTGTGGAACGCCACTGCCTGATCCGGCGCGCCCAGCGCTTGCCGCCGGACTTTATTGGCCGTGCTGCGAGCAACCCTCGCTTGAGGATATCCAAGATCAATGGATATTGGAGCGCCCAGTTGCTGCAATTACATTTTACCGCGCATTGATGCTCAGCAGTCAAACCAGTGCTATCGACGCCCTCATCGAAGCATTAGCACAGCAGGGCCTCAATGCCCTGCCCGTCTATGCACAAAGCTTCAAAAACCGCACCTGTGCAGCAATTACAGAACGGTTTTTTAAGACTTCCAGTCCGTCAATCGTGGTCAACTGCACTGGCTTTGCCCTCACCAAACTTGGATCTAACGGAGCCAGCTCTGTGTTTGATTCTGGTACGCGACCGGTTCTGCAGGCTATGTTTGCAGGGATTGACCGGGCTACCTGGACAACATCAACGCGTGGGCTGGGTGCGCGAGATATCGCAATGAACGTTGCCCTTCCGGAAGTGGATGGACGCATTATCACTCGCGCCATCGCATTTAAACAAGAAATACGGTTCGACACCGCCATTCAGGCATCGGTTGTTACCCATGCGCCCGATCTCAATCGCACAGCTTTTGTGGCTGCTCTTGCAGCGGCATGGGTGCGCCTTGCCACGACTCCCAAGGATCGGCGGCGGGTTGCGATCGTTCTTGCCAATTATCCAAATCGTGATGGCCGTATCGGTAACGGTGTTGGACTCGACACGCCAGCAAGTGTTGCCTCCTTAACAAAGGAAATGGGCACGAGGCAATACCGCATCGGCGGTGCACCCACCGACGGTAGAGCGCTAATGCAACTCATCCTATCTGGTCCAACAAATGCTATCAAAGTTTCCTCGATCTCCACTGGAGAAACCCTAAGTCTTGAAACCTATCAGGCATTTTTTAATGGGCTTCCTGACTCGGTTCAAAGCGCTGTCTGTGCTCGGTGGGGTGATCCACAAGACGATATTTTCGTACGCGATGGCTATTTCCATCTGGCCATTCACCGATTTGAGAACCTCATAATCGCTATCCAGCCAGCTCGTGGATATAACGTCGATCCAAAAAAGACCTATCACGATCCAGATCTGGTGCCACCGCACGCCTATTTCGCGTTTTATGCTTGGATTCGCAACACATTTCAGGCCCATGCTATTATTCAGGTTGGCAAGCACGGCAATCTTGAATGGCTGCCAGGAAAAGCATTGTCGCTCAGCGATGCATGCTTCCCAGAAGCTGCCCTCGGCCCTCTACCAGTCATTTATCCCTTCATCGTCAATGACCCTGGCGAGGGAACCCAGGCAAAACGGCGCACCTCATCAGTCATCATCGACCACCTTACCCCTCCTCTTACCCGGGCTGAGACCTATGGACCTCTGCGCGAATTAGAGGTTTTGCTCGATGAGTACTATGAGGCAAGTCTGGTCGACCAGAGACGATCAAAGGAACTAAAGAAGCAGATATTCGAACACGCTGCCGTCAGCGGTCTTGACCGAGATTGCAAAATAGAGGGTCAAAGTGATGACGGGGCGCTTTCGGCGCTTGATGCCCATTTGTGCGATCTAAAAGAATTGCAAATCAGAGACGGGTTGCATATTCTAGGCAACATTCCAACTGGCAGCGCACTCAACCGGTACCTAATAGCACTCACCCGAGTTCCGCGGGCGGGAAACACCCCCGGTGATGCCTCGATTATCCGTGCGATTGCAGCAGATCTTGGCCTTACCTTTGATCCACTGTCGTGCGATCTGGCATCTAATTGGAGCGGAAAACGTCCGCCAGAGCTTTCAAATATTACCTCAGATAACTGGCGCAGTACAGGAGATACGCTAGAGCGTATCGAAATACTTGCCGAAAAACTTATCGCAGAACAATGTGCCCCAGCTCCAGAATGGTCCTCTACACAGGCAGTTCTAGAAACAATCAACACTGTGCTCCGTCCAGCTATTACCGAAAGCGGGAGTGGTGAGATCAACGGTATATTCAAAGCCCTTGATGGTGGGTTTGTTAATCCCGGCCCATCTGGCGCGCCAAGTAGAGGGCGCGCGGATGTTCTGCCAACGGGTCGCAATTTTTATTCGCTCGATAGCCGGTCAGTACCAACCGAGACAGCATGGATGCTCGGCGAGAAATCAGCCCGATTTCTCGCCGAGGACTTTCGCCAACGCAACGGATCGTGGCCACAACATTTGGCGTTGTCTGCATGGGGCACTGCCAATATGCGTACCGGCGGTGATGACATTGCCCAAGCACTAGCTCTGATCGGAGCTCGGCCTCTCTGGGAGCGCGCATCAGGTCGAGTAACTGGATTTGAAATTCTACCCATCGCCGAGCTATCTAGGCCGCGCATCGATATTACCCTGAGGGTCTCAGGCTTTTTTCGTGACGCTTTCCCCACGCAGATTGAGTTATTCGATAGTGCCGTGCGCGCAATCGGGGCCCTTAACGAAGGGAAAAACGACAATCCTCTAGCCGCACGCATGCAGCACGATCGGCAGGCACTCGAAGCATCTGGAATGGATAAAGTGGATGCTAAGCGGCATGCTGGCTATCGAGTGTTTTCATCCATGCCTGGCGCGTATGGCGCTGGTCTTCAGGCTTTAATCGACGAAAATATCTGGGAGATACGCGAAGATTTTGCAAACGCATATGTTTCCTGGAGTGCGTACGCCTACGGCGCCGGATCAGAGGGCGAAGCTGTTGGCGAGCTCTTTACAACGCGCCTATCTCATATCGAAGCCGTGGTACACAATCAGGATAACCGCGAACATGACCTGCTAGATTCTGATGATTACTACCAGTTTGAAGGTGGCTTGAGCGCTGCGGTAGAGCAAGCGAGCGGTGTACGCCCTCTCATCTATCACAATGATCATTCGCGTCCAGAACAACCTAAAATTCGTACGCTAGAAGACGAGATCGCACGGGTCGTGCGCGCGCGCGCGGTTAATCCAAAATGGATCGCAGGTGTCATGCGACATGGCTATAAAGGCGCGTTCGAACTGGCCGCTACGGTAGACTATCTCTACGCTTTTCAGGCTACGACCGGGGCTGTGGCCGATCATCATTTTGATCTTATCTTTGACGCCTATCTTGGTGATCTCACAGTGCGAAATTTTATTGCCCAGGAGAACCCGCCAGCACTTTTAGAAATGGCTGATCGCTTTCGCGATGCCTTAAGACGAGGTCTTTGGCATCCAAGAGCCAATCACATCTATGATATCTTAGAGAACATCAAGAAAGCATAGGATCAATGGTAAAAGTAAATTTGAGCGAAGAACAACTTAATGCCCGTCATGCAGAAAAAATGCGCCGCAAGAAGGAGGTTCGCGACAAGATACTTTCCACCAAAACGATCGAGAAGGGTTTGGTGATTGTTCACACCGGCAAGGGCAAAGGAAAGTCTACCGCTGCTTTCGGCTTAGTCCTACGCGCACTTGGAAACTCCATGAAAGTAGCCATTGTTCAATTTGTAAAAGGCAAGTGGGAAACCGGCGAGCGGGCAGCCCTTTCCAAATTTGATGGTCAAGTTACAATCTCTACTATGGGCGAGGGCTTTACCTGGGAGACCCAGGATCGTCAGCGCGACATTGCGGCAGCAAAAGCAGCCTTCGAACGGGCCAAGGAATTCATCCGTGATGATGAGCACGACATGGTGCTACTTGATGAACTCAACATTGTACTGCGTTATGACTACCTTTCTGTCAGTGATGTGGTGGACCTGATTAACTCCAAGCCTAAGAATAAACATATCATTATCACCGGACGTAATGCCAAGGAGGAGGTCATCGAGGCGGCCGACCTAGTGACCGACATGACCATGATCAAACATCCCTTCCGCTCCGGGGTGAAGGCTCAGGCTGGAATTGAGTTTTAGCGTCCTCAGAGCAATGTGCCAATATCTGAAACCAAAGCTATACTGATGCCTTTACCTCCAGCACTGATGTTGCAAGGGACTGGCTCGAGTGTCGGTAAATCTCTGATAGTAGCCGGACTCTGCCGGCTCTATTCACAGCGCGGCATGAACGTGCGGCCCTTCAAGCCGCAAAACATGTCCAATAACGCCGCTGTTGCGGTCGATGGCGGTGAAATCGGTAGGGCTCAAGCATTGCAGGCACGTGCTGCCGGCACGCCCACCAGTGTTCACATGAACCCTGTCCTCCTGAAACCAGAGGCCGGCGGCGGTTCGCAAATCATTGTTCAGGGCTCTCGGCGCCATTCATTGAGTGCGCGCGAATATATCAAGAAAAAATCCCAGCTCATGACGCCAGTGTTACAAAGTCTAGAGCTGCTCGGCACGCAAGCTGATCTCATCATCGCCGAAGGTGCCGGTAGCCCAGCTGAAATAAATCTACGGACTGGTGACATCGCCAACATGGGATTTGCAATTGCTACCGGATTACCGGTGGTTCTGATCGGCGATATCGACCGCGGCGGCGTTATTGCCAGCCTTGTAGGAACCCATGAGGTTCTTGATCCTGGTGACCGGGAGATGGTACGCGGGTTCATCATCAATAAATTTCGTGGTGACATTTCTCTGTTTGATGATGGCATTCGTGAGATCCAGAACAGAACCGGCTGGCCGTGCCTTGGAATCGTCCCCTATTTTAACGAGGCTTCCCACCTACCTCTTGAGGACTCCGCTGATCTGACGAACGCATTGATGAGCAATGGCTCTCACCGGCACACCAGAACTAGACAGACAGTCAAAATAGCCGTCCCAAGACTGCCTAGAATCGCTAACTTCGACGACCTAGATCCGCTGCGCCTTGAGCCAAGTGTTGAACTGAGTCTGGTTGAATCTGGCGAACCACTACCGGGAGATTCAGACCTCATTTTAATTGCAGGCTCGAAGTCGACAATAGATGATCTTGAGGCGCTACGCACAAATGGTTGGGATATTGACATTCTGGCCCATCACCGACGCTACGGCATGGTGCTTGGCATTTGCGGCGGTTATCAGATGCTAGGACGAACTATTGATGATCCAGGTGGGTTGGAGGGGCCAGCTAGAACCTGCAACGGCCTCGGGCTGCTTGATGTTGTAACAAGCATGCAGGGGCAAAAGCAGGTGCGGTTAGTTGAGGCTGAGCACTCCCAAACTGGTCTTAACGTGACAGGATATGAAATCCACCTCGGTCATACCAGCGGCACGGATTGCGCAAGGCCCATGTTTAACATCGCCGGGCGACAAGAAGGCTCAATCTCCAAGGATGGTCTGGTGATGGGAACGCAATTGCACGGCATTTTTGCCAGCGATGAGTTTCGCAGCGCATTTTTAAAACAATTTGGTTCGGCTGGCCGTTCATATTTTGCGTATGAGAACGAAATTGATAGCACGCTTGACCAGCTAGCAGAGCATCTGCAAAAACATCTCGATGTGGACCTAATACTTGAAATTGCAGCTCAGAAAATCAACGCTAGCAACGCATAAAACAACGCATGAGCAATTGATGCCCACATGAGGAGTTTAAGCGCTCGTCGGATATCGCCGGTATCTGCTGTTACTGAGCCGGCGCGGTTCATCCATGCATCATCAATTTCTGTAGCTCCATATTGGCGCGGCCCTGCAAGGGCAATGCCGAGCGAGCCCGCAAATGTGGCTTCTGGCCATCCAGCATTGACTGATCTGTGTTTCGATGCATCTTCGCTCATAGCGCGCAGTGCCCCTCCCGCATCAAAACGAGCAAACATAGTACCTACTAATATGAGCAAAGCGCTCATGCGTGCTGGTATCCAGTTTACAAGATCATCAAGACGCGCAGCTCCCATACCAAAATCAAGATATTTTCTCGAGCGGTACCCGATCATGCTGTCAGCGGTATTGATTGCCTTATAGGCAAACAACCCGGGTAGGCCGAACACCACATACCAGAATGCAGGGGCAACCACACCATCAGAAAAATTCTCAGCCGCGGATTCAATCGCCGCACGGCATACTCCTCTTTCATCCAGCGTGCCGGGATCCCGCCCAACTATATGGGATACAGCGCGTCGACCACCTTCTAGACCCCCAACCTCAATCGCTACAGCTACATCAAGGACATGGTCGTAAAGACCCCGTCCGGCGATGAAGACAGCAACCACAACGGCTTCGAGTAGGGTCGTGCCAGGCGCAATATCTATGATCAACTCAATCAGATATCCGATACTCCAGGATACGATGACAACAGCTACAATAGCGATAACACCCGCAACCTGCTTGCCTGGCGGGAGTGTTTCGTCACTGTTTAGATTGAGGTCCAGCCAATCGATCCCGTGTCCAATCACCACAATTGGATGAGGAATACGTGACCAAATCTTTTGTGGCTCACCAATGACTGCATCGATGATGAGCGCAACAATAAGTGAGAAAAAGTGTGCTTCAATCACCACCTACCTCACTTTCCTTACCAATCTTGGTATAAGAATGCTTGAGCGCATGTTCAAGTTTGGCAAGTTCCCGGTCTGAACCTGGAATACCAAGGCGCAACCAAGTCGAATTAGCAGAAAAAATTCGTGTCCAAATCCCTTGTCTTGCCAGGGACTTATGCACGCGCAGGGCATTGGTACACTCGATCAGCCGAAACAGCGGTGTACCTCCAATGATATTGAGGCCACCCTTATTCACGACCGCATCCAATCTGCGCGCTCTCTCGGCTAGACGCAACCGTGCGGCTTCGATCCAGTTGATGTCAGAAAGCGCTTTTACGCCAATTTCAATAGCAGCGCCAGAGATTGGCCAAGGTCCCAAAAGATCATCAAGCCTACTTACAATCTGAAGCGGCGCGAGGGCAAAACCCAAGCGCAAACCGGGAAACCCAAAAAACTTACCAAATGAACGCAGGATAATCAGCGCGCGATATCCAGCCTCCGACACGAGCGAGCAATGGGGGAGCGCATCGGCAAAGCACTCGTCGATTATCAGAATACCATCGCGCGCGCCTAAATCATCGGCCAGAGTAATAAGATCCCCGCGTGAAAATAGACGACCATCGGGATTGTTGGGATTGGTGATGACTACAACATCAAACTGGTCGGGATTGGGAAGTGCCATCACTTCCTGAACCTGATGTCCATGACGCGACCAGGATGCCGCATGCTCGCTATAGGTGGGTGATACGACCGCAACTCGCGCTATACCATCACTGATTTTAGGCAAAACATTGATCAATGCTTGGGTGCCTGGCGCGCAGGAAATATGTGCACTCTCGCCTGCCCCATAAGCTTTCAGCGCGATAGTAGCCAGGGCCGTCTGGCGTGCCTTGGAAGGTAACTGCCTCCATGCCTCACTACTAATCTCTGGCATATCATAGGGATAGGGACTGATGCCTGTTGAAAGATCAATCCAGCCATCTGAGGGAAGCCCGTAGGTCTCAGTCGCGAAATCCAAATCTCCGCCATGGAGTCGGGGGGCAAGCAGTTTAGTCAAATTCATCACCAAATATATTCAATCCGGGTAGTGTGTAGTTATTATACCAACCGCAATATTCTGATCTATCTCATCTACACCAACAAGCTAATCTAGGGTAGTTCACAAAACTTAACCGCCACCACTCCGATCAACCGCGTGCTGGCATCGCGTAAAACAGAAAGTTAACCAACGCAGTAACTCCTACTTACCACGGAAGGCTCACACTAACTGCGCATCATTCCAGCCAGATAATCACCACTTCATCTAATCCGGCTGGCTGATACCTGCCTCATCAAAGGTTGCCATTCCAGTATGAATTCGTACGGCAGAATTCACCACCGCAAGCGCCAAAGCCGCACCGCTAGCCTCTCCAAGATGCATATCAAGATCCAATATAGGATGCAGATCGAGATACTCTAGCAGACGCTGGTGAGCAGGCTCAGCGCTCAGGTGACCGACAACACAGTGATCAAGCCCACCAGGGTTCAAAGCTTTGATGACCGCCGCAGCGGCGCAGCTACAATATCCATCTAGGATCACCGGAATTTGCTCATAACGCGCAGCGATGATTGCGCCCGCGATAGCGGCAAACTCCCGCCCGCCAAGCCGACGCAAAACCTCAAGCGGTTCGTCAGTGCGATGAAGAGCAACCGCATCAGCCACAACCTTGATTTTGCGCTCAAGCATTTCACTCTTTGCACCGGTACCAGGCCCAACCCAATCTTGAGCTCTACCGCCTACCAGAGCATGGGCAAGCGCTGCGGCAATCGTCGTATTGCCTATTCCCATTTCACCAAGACACACGATGTCTGGCGAGTCGGCAATAGCCTGGCGGCCATAAAGAAAAGCAGCGGCACAATCGGTCTCGCTCATCGCCGGTTCTTTGGTGATATCGCCCGTTGGTTCCTCAAGCGCTAGATCAAAAACCTGAAGACCTGCTCCAAACTGTTGGCAAATCTGGTTAATCGCAGCATTTCCGACACGAAATGCCTCAACCATCTGCGCTGTGACCGAAGCTGGATAAGGAGAAATACCATTAACGGTTACACCATGATTTCCCGCGAATACAGCAACCATGGCCCGCTCAACTCGCGGTGGATGGCAGCCCTGCCAGGCGGCCATCCATTCAACTAGCTGTTCCAGACGCCCCAAAGATCCAGAGGGCTTTAAAAGCTGAGCATTGCGCTCCCTAGCACGGGTTCGAGCATCCTCGTCGGGATCTGGCAATCTATCAAAGAATGGCAATAGATCACCAAATAAGGGAAGTTGGGGTGGCTGTGTGATTTTATCGATCATTCTTGCACAGGAATCTTAGTAGTGTCAGATATTTACCTATAGCATACTTTGCGTACAGCTTAACCATACATGGTGGATGCAAATTTAGCATTACACGGCTATAAAGAATGGCACTAATGACGGCGAGACGAATTCTCGATCAACAATATTTCGGACCGCGCGCCTGGTACCGTGATGTCGCAGCTATGATTAGCCTCATCACAGTGCTGCCTTCACGCGCGCTAGTACCCCAGCACCGATCTTTGCGCGCCATGCCAATTGCCGGTGCGGTTGCATCAATACTTAGCGCGTGCCTCTTCGCGCTAAGTCTCAATATAGGACTGCCGGTGACGATTAGTGCCACCTTGAGTATCGCCTGCCTGGTTATGACTGGCGGTGGCCTTCATGAAGACGGGCTTGCCGACACCGCCGACGGGTTTGGCGGTGGTGGAACGCAGACAGAAAAACTAGAGATCATGCGAGATAGCGTGATAGGCAGTTTCGGAACCATTGCCATCGTGCTCTCATTGTTAGCTAGGATTCTCCTGCTTGTCGAAATAGCCCGACTGATAGCTCCTATAACGTGCATGGCCGTTTTGATTGCGGTGGGGGCACTGTCGCGCACAGGCATTATCGCAGTTTTGGCTAGCCTGCCTTCGGCACGCCCTGACGGGCTTGGAGCAGCCTATGCGCGTCCATCCCATTCAGTGCTCATTCAGGCCTTCAGTGTTGGTGGCATACTCTCGCTAGCACTCCTTGCAACACCTGGAGGCATGAGCGTACTGCTTGCCGCATGGATTGGTATGGGCCTAGCTACATTCTCAATTGCCCGACTGGCTATGAGACAGATCGGCGGACAGACCGGGGATGTCTGCGGGGCTGTACAGCAAGGCTCTGAAATTTTTATCCTGATATTTATCCTCGCCGCCACCTAGTTGGATTTAAAGACTATACAGTTAATCGCACGGAAACTTGATTGTACTAAGACAACCTGCACGGAAATGGATCGATGCCACGCAATGAAACAGCCTGGATAGGTATTGCTGCACTTCTTGCCGCCGGCGGCTATTTCACGGTGGTACAGACAAGCGGATTTCAGTTGAACAACCCGGACACACCAGCACGGCTTGCGACCGCAATGAGTTTTCTTATCATCATTGTCGGCGCAGCGATGCTAGGACTAAAAGCGCATGTATCAGCTTTTATGCGTCAGAGCGTCGCATGGCTATCTATCTGTCTAGCAGGCACCATTGTCTTCGCCTATCGAGCAGATTTTCAAGAAGCAATAGGACCCGCCATAGCCAAGGTTCTGGGAATAGAGCAATCGGCCGAGGCCAGCCGCTCAACAAATACATCAGGCGGAAGCACAAGGGCTAGGAAACCTCATAATCAGGTGGTGATCAGCGCGGGGCGGGGCGGTCAGTTTTTTGTTGAAGCGATGATTGAGGAAACTCATGTGCAATTGATGGCGGACACGGGAGCGACCTATATCACTCTCAATGCCGAAGATGCTCACCGAATAGGTTATGATGCCGAGAAACTTAATTTTAAATATCGTATTAAAACAGCAAATGGTATAGCGAGGACAGCCCAAGTGATATTGGATGAGGTCTTGATAGGTCAGGTATCTGTGCGCAATGTGCGGGCATCAATTTCCGAACCAGGTCTTCTTCATATCAGTTTGTTAGGCATGAGCTATCTGTCGCAGCTTTCGTCATTTCAAATTCGTGGCGATCAATTGGTCCTTAAACAGTAGGCCCGAGGTTTCCTGCTTCCTATCGCAAAGTTATGACACAGAATTTTTGCTGTACCGGTAAGCCGGCACACCCCTCAAGGAAGAGATGAAGCCTGGTCCATGTATCCTCAGCCCAAGAGCAACCTTATTCCAAATACGCTTGAATTTGAAACAGAGCCGTTCGTCAAACGCGAAGGGTTTCGCGAATACGATGTACGTTGGCTCTACCCCGAAGAGATTAATCTTGCGGGAATCCACCTTCTAGGTGTGGCACTAGCCAACCAGTTAGCCGAAGTTGGTAAAACCGAAATTGTGACCGGCCATGACTTCAGATCATACTCAAGCGCAATCAAGGCAGCGCTCATCACAGGGATGATGTCTGGCGGCGCCAGCGTGCACGATATCGGCCTTGCGCTCTCACCAATGGCTTATTTTGCCCAGTTTGATCTCGATGTACCCGCTGTAGCTATGGTGACCGCCAGCCACAACGAAAATGGTTGGACCGGCGTAAAAATGGGATCTAGCCCACCCCTCACCTTTGGACCCGAGGAAATTGAGAATCTGCGCGATCGCATTTTTTCAGGGGAACTTGCGGCCCGCTCAGGCGGCAGTTACCACTATGTAGAGGGCAACGCCAAGCGATACATGGATGACTTAACGTCTCGCAATCCGTTCACGCGAAAACTAAAAGCAGTGGTTGCGTGTGGTAACGGTACAGCAGGTCCATTTGTGCCAAAGGTGTTAAAGAGACTTGGGATTGAAGTAGTGCCGCTTCATTGCGATCTCGATCACACCTTTCCAAATCATAATCCCAACCCAGAAGACCTAACGATGCTAAACGCGTTGGCAGATGCGGTTCTAAACGCCGAAGCAGATATAGGCCTAGCCTTCGATGGAGATGGCGATCGCTGCGGGGTCGTCGACAATGAGGGTCATAAAATATTCGCGGACAAGGTGGGCGTCCTGATCGCTCGCGATTTGTCCTCCATGCGGCCCGATGCGCAATTTGTAGTCGACATCAAATCAACTAGCCTGTTTTTGACTGACCCTCAATTATTGAAAAACGGTGCACAAACCGAATACTGGAAAACTGGGCATAGCCACATCAAACGTCGGTTATTTGAGGTTGGTGCCCTCGCTGGATTTGAAAAAAGTGGCCACTATTTCTTCAATCCACCACTCGGACGCGGATATGATGACGGGTTGGTCTCAGCTCTCGCCATTCTAGATTTGCTGGAGCACAATTGCACCAACACTATGGCCGATTTGGTCCGCTCATTACCACAAACATGGAGCACGCCAACTATGGCTCCGCATTGTCCAGATAACCAGAAGTATTGCGTTGTTGGACGCGCAGTTGACCATTTTTTAAGCCTAGCCGTGAATGGCGGGCACCTAGCCGGCCAAAAAGTGCGTGAAACTATCACAGTCAATGGTATCAGGCTTGTTCTGGAAGACGGAACATGGGGGCTTATCCGCGCCTCATCAAACAAACCGGAACTAGTTGTGGTGGTAGAGAGTCCGCAATCAGAAGAAAACATGCACACCATGTTTGCGGTCATCAATAATTGGCTCTCAGAACAGCCTGAGGTTGGTGAATACAATCAGAAGATCTAAGGCCTATTAGATCTTCTTATGCCTCGTCATGGGTAAAATCAAAGTTGGACGTTAGGCGACTTGCGAAGCCTCGCTTCGCTCACGCGCGTCTTCAACTGCGCTAAGTGCATCAATCACAATCTGAGGACCAGCATCAGGCAGATGGGCATTTTCTGCCAGATGCCGCCGCCAGTTACGCGCGCCTGGCATTCCGTGGAACATCCCAAGAAGATGGCGGGTCATTGATTTTAGCGGCACACCATGTTCGCAATTAACAGCAAAATATGGGATGAGGCCGCGCACAACATCAAATAAGTCAGGCGCTGGCTGGCCTACACCAAAAAACATCCGATCTACCTCAGCCAGAATATGGGGCCTTTTATATGCGGCTCGGCCAATCATAACGCCGTTCACTGCTTGCAATTGCTGACTTGCCAACGCGAGCGTAACAAAGCCACCATTGATAATAATCGGCGTTCGCGGGTAACGCTGTTTCAGTCGGTGAACTATATTGTAGTCGAGCGGTGGAACATCGCGGTTATCCTTCGGACTCAATCCGTCAAGCCAAGCTTTGCGAGCATGCACGATTAGCGCATCGACACCAGCATCAATCTGGTGACGCGCGAAATCAAAAAACGCTTTCTCGGGATTCTGCTGATCGATACCTATCCTGCATTTCACTGTAACTGGAGTATCTACTGCCTGTTTCATTACCGTAACGCAGCGGCCAACTAGTTCCGGCTCAGCCATAAGACAGGCCCCAAACCGTCCCGACTGCACGCGATCCGATGGACAGCCTACATTTAGATTAATTTCATCATAACCGAAGTCCACGCCAATCTGTGCTGCCTCAGCCAATTTATGCGGATCGCAGCCGCCAAGCTGCAAGGCTGTTGGACCATCATCAGAGTCGTGGGCAAGAAGACTTTCTCGATTGCCATGAAGTATCGCATCGGCAGTAATCATTTCTGAATAAAGCCGCGCGTGACGCGACAATCTGCGCATGATTTTGCGACAGTGTCGGTCGGTCCAATTCATCATTGGCGCAACGCAGAATATATACGATTCACTCTTCACTAAACTCATAACTCCAAGCACTCGACTTAAATTTTTTGAGCCAATCTATTTCAATGCCAATAGCGAGAAAATTAACCTCTCCACCAGCCTTTATCTCATCTTTAGCCTCCATCAAGGAGAACGTAATATCATCCACTGCTATCTAGGATTGCCAACGTATTCAGCAGGCACTCTCATACCCAGCACTGCTTTACATAGCGGCTGTATTTTGCAGGCTACAAAAAAGTCGTACCAATATGGGCATGTCTAGCACCTTAGTGCGCGACCCCAAGTTCTTCCTCACCCCGATCGAGGATCATGGGTACAATTAAATCTTCCTCATCATCCAAATGCTTGATCAGGAGATCAACCAAAGTACCATTAAGTCTCACACAGTCATTAACAATGGCGCTAATATCGATGGTTTCGGAACGGATATGCTTCAATAGTGCATTTGCACTGACGACAGTCTTGTCCATCGCCTCATGAATTACGTGATGATCATTTTCCAAAAGATCAAATCCTGAGGCGAGCCGGGCATCCGCTGCCCGAAAAATAGGAAAGTAGTGTTGGTCTTCAATCTGGTGATGGGTAGCTAAATGAGACAATAAAAATCTGAGCCTAGGGGTAAACCAGCCAACAAATTCGTTAGCTGAGCTCTTCCCAGCCGAAAAATCCTCGTTACCTCCATGCAAGGCACGGCCAACTTCCCGGAACATATCGTGCCGTGATAGCCAGAATGTGGCCATATCTCCAAGGTTTTTGTGAGATCTCCAGATTTCGCGCGGATACCGCCCAAGTAAAATACGTAGATCATCAGGTAATCCGGTACGCTGCCCAAGGCGCAAGGTCGGGGCATTGACTGATTTGTCTATATCCATAACATCTATATAGTGCATTTTTTTAGATACCGACATCACCAATATACGCATAATATCTAACGGTGCCTGATAGAATTTATTTAGGCTATGAGGCTTCGTTCATTTTGGAATTTCATATGCGCACCGATACGCCTCAGGCGATCTACCTTGAAGACTACACACCGCCCACTCATCTGATCGAAACCGTTGAGCTTCATTTCATGCTTGATCCTAAGCGCACAAGAGTCAAAGCGCGCTACGGTGTGAAACCCAACCCGAAGGCGTCCACCGGACCACTGGTTTTAAAAGGAGAACAGTTAAAGCTTGAGTACATCGCGATTGACGAATGTGCTATCAATGCAGACAGCTACACGCTTGATGATAGCTCTTTGATACTCTCTAATATTCCAACAGGTTCATTTACCGTTGACATTGAGACAACCATATCGCCAACAGAGAACCGCGCTCTGACGGGGCTTTATATTTCAAATGATGTCTATTGCACGCAATGTGAAGCCGAGGGTTTCCGGCGCATTACATTTCATCCTGATCGCCCCGATGTGCTCTCGGTCTACACCACAAGAATCGAGACCGATAAAGCCAGCTCTCCTGTATTGCTGTCCAACGGCAATTTAATCGAGCAAGGAGAGGACGGCGAGCGACACTTTGCCGTGTGGCACGATCCCTTTCCCAAACCATCATACCTATTTGCGCTGGTGAGCGGAGATCTTGACCATATTTCCGATCATTTTGAAACCATGTCAGGCCGTGACATTGGTCTTCGCATCTACGTGGAAAGAGGAAAGGCTAAGCACGCGGCCTATGCAATGGAGGCGCTCAAACGGTCAATGCGATTTGATGAGGAGGCATTCGGGCGCGAATACGACCTTAATCTGTTCATAATAGTCGCGGTTTCTGATTTCAATATGGGTGCGATGGAGAACAAAGGGCTAAATGTTTTCAATGACCGCTATATCCTTGCCAGTCCCGAAACTGCCACCGATCAGGACTACGCCAACATTGAATCAGTAATCGCCCATGAATATTTCCATAATTGGACTGGCAATCGCATTACCTGCCGCGACTGGTTTCAGCTTTGCCTGAAAGAAGGCCTGACGGTATTCCGCGACCAAGAATTTACATCTACCGTGAGATCTCGTCCGGTCAAAAGGATCAATGATGTACGCGGATTACGCAATCAACAGTTTTCGGAAGATTCCGGGCCACTCGCTCATCCAGTTCGTCCGCAGTCCTATCTTGAAATCAACAACTTCTATACTGCCACCGTCTATGAGAAAGGCGCTGAGGTAATCCGTGTTTTGAAGACGCTAATCGGTGCAGATGCGTTTACACGCGGCCTAGATCTTTATTTCGTACGCCATGACGGCGATGCTGCGACTATTGAGGATTTTCTGGCCTGCATGCAAAGTACCAGTGGGAGAGATCTTGCTTCATTCCTTAACTGGTACACGCAAGCTGGAACGCCTAACCTGAAAGTCGAAGACAGCTATCAGGTCGAGACCGGCAACCTCACATTGAGCTTCAAACAATCTACTCCAATCACACCCGGCCAAAGCACCAAACAGGCGCTGGTAATGCCTTTTTCCCTTGGCTTGATTGACAAGAATGGGCACGATATTGAGCTCAGAACTGCAAGTGGTGAGATGTTAGAGCGAGGCATCGTCGAGATTAACACCCCAGAGGCATGCGTTACCTTTACCAACATCAAGGAGAGGCCGGTATTATCGCTCAATCGTGGCTTTTCTGTTCCAATAAATCTAACCCATGAATTTTCGGCGCAGGATCGTATTTTCGCGATGGGCCACGACAGCGACCTATTCAATCGCTGGCAGGCCGGACAAAGCGCTGCCGTAGAGTTGATCATCGAAGCTACCTGGGCAAAGTCATACGATAAGGGTGAGATTGATATTGCACCATTCATCGATGCATTTGGATGCGTATTATCCGATGATAATCTAGAGCCGGGATTTCGCGCCGAAGTTGCAAGATTACCAAGCGAAACCGATATAGCCCGGGAAATAGGGCGTAATGTCGATCCGCATCTCATTCATCAGGCGCACGCATTCGTGCGTCGTGAATTAGGAAAACGGCTTAACAATCTCCTCACTCGATTATTCGACACCCATCTACCACGCGGTCCATATTCGCCAAATGCAGACCATGCTGGGCGACGAGCGCTTGCTAATGCAGCTCTCGACTTAAGCTGCGCCGGAACCACAGATGTGGCACCTGCTTTTGAACACTTCAAATCTGCTACCAACATGACCGACAAAATGGCCGCTCTTTCAATTTTGAAAGATTACGACGTACCCGAGCGCACCGAGGCACTCGATCAATTCTACCTGATGTTTGCAACTAACGCTCTCGTTCTGGACAAATGGTTTGCACTTCAGGCTGCTTCAACGCTCAGTTTTGCCTCCAGCGGGATGAAGACGCTAGTAGAACATCCATCGTTTACACTCAATAACCCGAACCGCATTCGTTCGGTCATCGGAACATTCGCCATGGCTAATCAGGTACGCTTCAATGAAGTCGACGGATCAGGTTATGAGTTTGTGGCCGACTTTGTGCTGGCTCTCGATGAAACAAATCCACAGGTCGCCGCACGATTATTAGGAGCGTTCAAAAGCTGGGGTATCCTTGAATCCAATCGCCGAGCGAAGGCGAAAAACACGATCATTCGTATTGCTAGAACTGCAAACATCTCAAAGGATGTTTACGAAATAGCAACCAAATCCTTACAGTAATCAATGCGTTGAAAGAATTCATTACCGATGTCGTAGAAGTGCCATAGCATTAAGACTAGTGTTTTTACTGGACTTTAAGCGCGACTTCACAATGATCTATAGTAGATTCATGCGTCACTGATTCCAGTACAGTTTAGGTAATTGCGGGGAGGCTAGTCTGTTGCACATGTCCAGCAGGTACGTAATTTGAGGATTCGCAGTGCAGGCGATCTGCTTCGCTTAGCCAGAATCAAGTTTAATATATCCGAACACACTCTCAAGCACGCCATACCCGGGCTGACACTTGTTTTTGCACTTGTATTCATCGCGGCGATGGCAGTGGATCGCCTAGCCGCTCATCGTCAGGCTCTCGATAGCGCTAGTGAAACCAATGGGTATATTGCAGATATTACAGCGCAGAATCTTGATATTCGTGCCCTCGATAACAATCTGTTGCTATCCTTTAATGACAATGAGTTAGCGCGCGCGATCCCAACCAGCGCCCGAAACAATGGGCGCTTGGTTCTGCTCTCAGACGGAACGGGCATCGTACGGGCAACATCTCCACGATCTTTATCTTATGCCAACAAATCGTTGATTTCGATCCTCGGATCAAATCAGCCACTGACCATGCTGGGCGCAAGCGCTGGCGTTATAACAGTTGAGCTAACCGACGGCACCAGAGTACTCGCAACTGTTCGAAGCCTTGATCGTAGGCCCGGTCAGATAGCGGTAATTCAGACCATCGAAGATAGTTTGATCACTTGGCAGCGCAATACCTATGCTTTGACCACAGCCCTTTCGACCGCCATCCTGGTGCTGTTTGTGATGGGTTTCGCATTCAAATTTCAAACGGTGCGCAGTGAAGTTGCGGAGGCAAGTCTATCGCGCGTTACCCAACGGCTTGACCGCGCCTTGATCAGGGGCCGCTGTGGTCTTTGGGACTGGGATATTTCACGCGGACAGATTTTCTGGTCACTATCGATGCTTGATATCCTTGGACGTAAAGATGGCAAACAACTAATGTCCTTTGGTCAGGTTGCCGACCTGATCCACCCAGAAGATGCCAACCTTTACGAGCTGGCAAACGCTCTGGCTAAGGGTGAACAGTCAATTGTAGATACCGAGTTTCGTATGCGCCATACTGATGGACACCATGTATGGGTGCGCGCACGCGCCGAAATGGCACACAATGAAGGAGACCCTGGACCGCGCCTGGTGGGCATCGCCGTCGACATCTCCGAGCAAAAGCAAGTAGCAGAGAAAACTCTGCGGGCAAATGAGCGACTGCGTGACGCAATCGAGAATATCTCTGAGGCATTTGTTTTGTGGGATTCAGACAACCGGCTGGTGATGTGTAATTCAAAATACCAGCAATTCCACAAGCTGCCTAACAACCTAGTTCTGGCTGGAACGCGATATGACGATGTGGTGAGAGCTTCCAAAGAGCCTTTGGTGCGTAAGCGCATCGATGTCGAAGAAACCACTACAGATGATGCTGTGACCTATGAAGCCCAACTCGGTGACCGGCGCTGGCTGCATATTTCCGAGCGGCGCACACACGATGGCGGATATGTTTCGGTTGGAACTGACATTACGTCGCACAAGCTAAATGAAGCACGTTTAGTGAAGAGCGAGGGTGAGCTGATGAATACCGTCAGTGACCTTCAAACCTCACGGCGAACCCTAGAACATCAGGCGGAGCAACTGGTCGATCTGGCAGAAAAATATCAAAATGAAAAAACCAGGGCAGAAGAAGCCAATCAGTCAAAATCAGAATTCCTAGCAAATATGAGCCACGAGCTTCGCACTCCATTGAACGCCATTATCGGATTTTCTGAAATTATGCAGACTGGATTGTTTGGAGATCTTGGATCGGACAAGTACCGGGATTATGCACATGATATTCATGAAAGCGGTCAGCATCTTCTCGATGTGATCAATGACATTCTCGATATGTCAAAAATCGAAGCGGGACGGATGACCATCGAACGCAATGATCTTGATTTTAATCAACTGGTCGATGACTGCATTCGCATCGTTGCGGCCAAGGCCACAGACAGCGGCGTTGATCTCATTAATGAGATCAGAAATTTAATCACAGTCAATGCGGACAAGAGAGCCCTGACGCAAATCCTGCTCAATCTTCTTTCAAATGCGATCAAGTTTACCGGCCGAGACGGGATTGTGACCATTCGCACCGTTGTTAAGGATAAAACAATACAGATCGAGATTGTCGATACCGGGGTTGGTATTTCGCCTGAGCACCTTGAACAACTTGGGCAGCCGTTTGCGCAAGTTGAAAATCAACTAACCAAAAGCCATCGGGGCAGTGGTCTTGGGCTTGCTATCTCTCGCTCCTTGGTCGTGCTTCACGGCAGTGATCTTATCATCGAAAGTGCAATCGGGACTGGCACAACAGTGTCATTCACCCTACCAATTTCCGAAACCCTTGTGGGTGCCGGTTAGCACCGGACAACCTCCAGTCATCAAAAAAATACCCGTCCAGTAAGTCGAAGTATTCCGGCACGACATTAAGCAGGGGTTGATAAAACCGGAACGATCACGGTGTTGGCAAGTTAATGACTATACGCAGTCCCGGCTCATTATCTTCAAGACGTATAGATCCCCCATGCAAGCGCAAAACCGCTGCAACCAAAGATAGGCCTAGACCACTACCAGGCTCGGTGCGACTTTGTTCCAATCGGACGAAGCGTGAAAATACTCTCTCTCGGTCATCGGGAATAATACCAGGACCATTGTCGGCCAAGATAATCTCCACACTCTGGTCTAATTGTTGAGCTGCGATACTGAAAGTCAGACCATTGGCCCTAGACCCATATTTTTCACACCCAGGCGCATATTTGATTGCATTGTCGATCAGATTTGCGAATGCTTGGCCCAAAAGTTGACGATCTCCGTGAATGGCCAACTCTTTTTCGATGTCACATCTAAGCGTAATAGAGCGTTCCTCGGCCAGTGGCTCATAGAGTTCTACTGTGTCCGCCAGCACTGCACTGAGCTCAACCGAGGCCATTTGATCACGCATGACGCTGGATTCTATACGGGCTATCGATAGCAGCGCATTAAAAATGCCCATCAACCGATCAATATCTTCCAAAGTCAACTCCAAAGCCTCGCGGTAGGAATCACTATCGCGGGGGAGGCGCACCACGTCTTCGATGCGGGCGCGCATACGCGACAGAGGCGTTCTTAGATCATGTGCGACATTGTCCGTTACCTGCCGGGAGATGGCCATTAATAGCTCAATCTCATCAAGCATGTCGTTGAGACTGCCGGATAGCTGATCAATTTCATCATTTGAACCGATAACCGGGATACGCCGTGCCAGATCACCTGCAATGATAGTTCTGCTAGTATTGGTAATTTGCTCAATCCGAGCAAGAAAATTACGACTGATGAGTAGCCCCCCACCCAGACCCAGTAGCAATGTCAGTGCCAATGCCCAGGCAAAAGTTGATCTAATTAAAATATTGAAATTCTGTAATGCATCTATATCGCGGCCAACCAATAGGCGATATCCACCAGCGAGGCGAAAGCGTCTTGCAAGCGCTATATGCTCCCCATCCTCGACGTTTCCCGGGTCAACAAAAGCAAATTCAACCCAGTCAGAGCCTGTGCCTCCCGGCGGCATTCCTGGGATGTTTCCGGCCAGCCTGCGGCCGTCCCGCATGGTCAAGAGATAAACCCCGCCGGTTCGTGATGCCTGACTGCGTTGGGTCACGATTCGCACCAGCATTTTCAGCCCACCTGAGCGGTATTGCTCGGCTAACCCGGTGATCTCTGCATCGATGGTTTCGTTGGTCTGGCGCGACAAGAGAACGGATGTATTCAGATAGACATAGGCAAGGATGGTTATCACCGACAACATGAACAGCGCCAGGTACACCACCGAAAGGCGGAAGGTTGATGTTTTAAGTAGTCGCCTCAGTCTCGTCACGGATCATATATCCCGCACCTCTGACAGTATGCAGAAGCGCTGAGTGGAAGTCGCGGTCAATCTTCGCCCTAAGGCGGGAGATGTGAACATCTATAACATTTGTCTGAGGATCAAAATGATAATCCCAGACATTTTCTAGTAGCATGGTACGGGTAACCACTTGGCCTGCATGGCGCATGAGATACTCAAGAAGACGAAATTCTCGCGGTTGCAGATTAACCAATTTTCCAGAGCGCTGGACATTTCGCGACAGTAGATCGATTTCAAGATCACCAACACTAAACTGGGTACAAGCCTGTTCAGGATGCCGGCGGCGGGTGAGCGCATCAATCCGAGCAAGCAACTCGGTAAAAGCATAGGGTTTAGTCAAATAATCATCACCACCGGCACGCAGGCCTTTGACGCGTTCATCTACATCACCAAGCGCGCTCAGTATCAGCACCGGCGTGATATTTCCTTCCTCGCGCAGGATGGAAATGATGCTAAGACCATCGCGCCTAGGCAGCATGCGATCTACAATCAGAGTATCAAACTCCTCATCACGGGCTATTTGCAGGCCGGCTTCGCCATCACCTTCAACAACCACCACATGACCAGCTTCACCAAGTCCTTTAAATATATATCTGGCGGCCTCATGATCGTCTTCGATTATCAAAATCCGCATGTCATGTGCTCATTGTCTATTCGCTCTATCGCTTTTTAAAGAATATTATGGGGCAAGCAAAAACTGCTCACCCCATATTTAGAATTACGCTTTTTTAGCATGCACGGCCACTATCAGGTCTTAATGATCTTAAAGGTTATGAACTGCTGGCCTTTACGCGATCTAACTAGGGCCAGAACACTCGACAAACCATCATTACGTGCTTCTTGGAGAGCCTGATCCAGATCCTTCGGCGAATTTACCTCAATGCCGGCTAAACGTAAGATCTTATCACCTCGAACAATTCCCTTCGCACCTGCTTCGCTATCACGCTTTACTTCGGTGACGATAACACCTCGCGCCTTAGGATCTTCTTCCGATTGAGATGCCATCTCAACTTTGATACCGAGAGCCACCAGGTGCTTGAGTTCTGGTTTAACTTTACGGCTCTGCTTTAAACCAGAGTAACGAGGATTTTCCGGCTGCTCGCCAATTTCGATATTGATAGTCTGAGACTGTCGATCACGATGAATGAGTAGCTTAGCAGTATCACCAGGAGTAAATTCAGCCACGGTGCGCGCAAGATCACGCGGTGAGTGAACTTCATGACCATTGACTTCAAGCACCACATCACCGAGCTTAATGGCGGCGATCTCGGCTGGGCTGTTGATAAAAATATCAGAGATAATCGTGCCAGACGGTGCGTCTAGGCCAACACTTTCAGCAATTTCCGGTGTCACCGTCTGGATCGATACGCCGAGCCAACCGCGCGTAATCTCACCATTTTCGATAAGTTGATCTATAATACGATCGGCCAGCGAGGCCGGGATAGCAAAGCCGATACCAACATTACCACCATTTGGTGAATAGATCGCAGTATTAACACCAATGACTTCACCTTCAAGATTGAACGTCGGTCCGCCGGAATTTCCGCGGTTTACTGCCGCATCAATCTGGATGTAATCGTCATAGAGACTAGAGCCAATCACGCGACCTCTAGCTGAGACAATTCCGGTGGTTACGGTGCCGCCAAGTCCGAATGGATTACCGACAGCCATGACCCATTCGCCAACCTCAGCCTCATGTTCGGTAAAATTTACATACGGCAGACTGTTATCAGTTTCGATTTTCAGAATGGCCAGATCAGTTCGTTCATCTGCGCCAATAAGCTTGGCTTTATATTTCTCTCCGTCTTCAGTTAATACAATGATAGAACCTCCATCTTTGACCACATGATGATTTGTCACCACAAAACCGTCATCGGAGATGATAAAGCCAGATCCTTGCGACATCCGGGGGCGGGAGCGGGGCTTACTACCCTTTTTATCGCTATCTCCGCGGCGATTAAAACGCTCAATATTCTCTGGATTATCAAAAAAATGCTCAAAGAATTCACCGAACGGCCCTTCACGCGGGATCACATTCTTAAGATCATCGCCCGGACCTGCCCTACCGTGCACCTGAATAGCGACCACCGCAGGCGTTACTTTCTTGGCAAGCTGGGTGAATGTCATCGGAGTTAGATTTTGACTGGAAATAAGGCTGGTTTTCGCATTAGCTGGTATTGAAACTTGCAACACCGCCAGTGCACCGCCCACACCTGCTATAAATGCAAGAATAAGTGCGATGGGTACCTTTCGCGAATGTCTAGTCGGCGCCGTGACTTCCAAATTGACCAGGTTCTTCCCATGGTTGAGTGGCTGCATGTTAGAACTCCCCTCAAAAAAATTAAGTAAACAGACTTATCCCCCAATGTTGGGCAGAGAGTCTTTCACCACCATGTCGAAGACATTAAATCTTGGTAATATTGAGCAAAGTGTGCTTCTGCATCTGAGCACAACTGTCCATTGGATCAATCTATCCATACGGTAAGTTTAGCTCCGCCATCGCCGCTAAACTTGCATTTTATCGAGATCGGAATAATCACCTATTCCTGTCTGATTTAAACAGAAAAAGGCTCGCTGCCTAGTTTACTCAGACACGGAACCCAGGACTTTAGAAAGGCGCTGCTTTTCCTCCTGGCTCAAAGGTTCAGGGACAGCACCATAGGACTTGCGAAGAACGAAAAACACCGAGAAAATTCCGATCACTACAAACATCAATGGCCCCAGCCAAAGGAGCGCCGTATGCCATCCAAACCGCGGTTTTAAAAGCACAAACTCCCCATAGCGTGAGACCACAAAATCAACCACATCTTCATTGCTATCACCGACGACCAATCGTTCGCGCACCAACAAGCGTAAATCACGCGCAAGCGGTGCATCTGAATCATCAATAGACTGATTTTGGCATACCAGACAGCGAAGTCCAGACGATACCGCACGAGCACGATTTTCCAACTTCATATCCTGGAGAATTTCATCCGGTTGAACAGCAGATGTTTGCTCGGGTAGAAGAAAAAAAACGCATAAAAATACCATCATCAAGATGCGGCCAGACATCATGTGGTAGCCTTTTGTTGAACTTTTGAGTGCAATAGCGCGCGGCGCGGAGCACCAACACGAAGCCTGCGATCAGTAAGAGACAACAATCCCCCAAGCGCCATGATGCTAGCTCCAAACCAGATGAAGGGTACCAACGGATTGAACCAGAGGCGCACGGTGAGACCCCTAGGACCATCATCCCCAATCGCAACATAAAGGTCGCCGAAAAAGAATGAGATAATACCAGCCTCGGTGGTGGTCATACGCTGAACGTCGTAGAAACGCTTAGAGGATTCAAATGCTCCAATTAATTTACCCTCACGGACGACCTCAAAGATTGCCACTGTCTCATCATAGTTTGGACCGCGCCGAGGCACCAGGCCGTTATAAGTAACTGTGAAGTCCGCGATGACACTCTGATCACCAGGCTCCATTTCAAGAATCTGTTCTGTTTTCCATGCCGAAACACCAATAATACCAATCACCAAAACACCAACTCCGGCATGCGCAAGGGTCGTTCCCCACTGAGACCGAGGTAGATTGGCGGCACGCCTCAACGTCTCGCCAAATGAGACCTGAAATGCTTTCACTCTCCAAAGTATTTCAGAAAAAGCACCGGCCACCAGCCACAGGCCAAGTCCGATGCCAATAGGGGCTAGATAAGGCCCATGACCATCCAATGCGGCATAGACCGAAATAGTACCGAATACCGCGATCGCAATAGCCACAAGCAAGCGCTCAGCAGTGCCGCGCAAATCAGCCCGTTTCCAGGTAAGAAATGGTCCGAACGGCGCGGCCAATAATATTGGCAGCATTATCGGTGCGAAAGTCATGTCAAAAAACGGTGCGCCGACAGATATCTTCTCACCGGTAATGGCTTCCAGAAACAACGGATAAAGAGTACCTATAAAGACAGCAGCGCAGGCAACGGTTAAGAACAGATTGTTGATGATTAACGCGCCCTCACGGCTGACTGGTGAGAACATACCACCCGGTCGCAATGTCGGTGCCCGCCAGGCAAAAAGCACTAATGCACCGCCGATAAAAAACGTTAATATCGCTAATATAAAGACGCCTCGTTCTGGATCAACGGCAAAAGCATGAACTGATGTTAAAACGCCAGAGCGAACTAAAAATGTCCCAATTAGGCTGAGAGAAAATGCAATAATCGCGAGTAATACAGTCCAGGCTTTAAGCGCGTCGCGCTTTTCAACTACGAGGGCTGAGTGCAAAAGCGCTGTTCCGGCTAGCCACGGCATGAAGCTCGCATTTTCTACCGGATCCCAAAACCACCATCCACCCCAGCCTAACTCATAATAGGCCCACCATGAGCCCATAGCGATGCCACATGTGAGAAATATCCAGGCAGCGAGCGTCCACGGGCGAACCCAGCGAGCCCAGGCAGCATCCACGCGCCCCTCGATCAGGGCAGCCACGGCGAAAGAAAATGCCATGGAGAACCCTACATAGCCTAGATAGAGAAAAGGTGGGTGAAATGCGAGACCGGGGTCTTGAAGAAGCGGATTAAGGTCCTTGCCATCAATCGGCGTAGGATTAAGGCGAATAAACGGGTTAGAGGTCACAATAATAAATAGCAGAAAAGCAACGCCAATTGCGCCCTGCACCGCCAGAACCCGTGCGCGCAGAGAAGGGGCAAGATTCCTGCCAAAGGTTGCGACCAGGGCGCCAAAAAGAGCTAAAATCAGAACCCAAAGCAACATCGAGCCTTCATGATTGCCCCACACACCGCTCACCTTGTAGAGCATTGGCTTGGCTGAATGAGAATTCATCCATACATTCTCTACCGAAAAATCGGAGGTCACATACGCATATGTTAAAGCGACAAAGGCGATGAGGATAAGAATGAACTGCCCGTTCGCCGCCGGCACCGCGCAGCGCATCATCGCGTGGTCGCCTCTGACAGCCCCCATCATCGGTACGCTGGCCTGGACCACCGCCAACGCCAAGGCCAGAAGTAATGAAAAATGTCCGATTTCAGTGATCATTGTATCAAACTGCGTTATCTTTCACGCTGATTCAAAAGACTAGTTAGATTGCCAGACGCCTTTCTCCTTCAAGGCTTCGGCAACTTCCTTGGGCATATAGTTTTCATCATGCTTAGCAAGAATGGTGTCCGCCTTGAACCCACCAGCTCCATCGAACACTCCTTCGGCAACTACACCCTGCCCTTCGCGAAATAAATCGGGTAGAATACCAGTGTATGAGACCGACACTGTTTGGACGAGATCGGTCACATCAAATATGATTTTTTGTCCGGCGTAGCGGTCAAGTGAGCCTTCAGCTACCAATCCTCCAAGGCGCATTCGCTGACCGGGAGCTATCTTCTGTTCATCCAGATCGCTCGGTGCAACAAAATAGACAATCTGATTTTGCAGCGTAGTGATGACTAGCGTAGCGGACGCAGAAAGGACGAGGGCAGCAGCGATCAACAGAGAAATTCTGCGCTGTTTACGTGTCATCTTTACCTTCCAATCTCCTATCACGTCCATTTAATAAAGCACGCAGATGTGCACGTACGTATATAATTACAAGTTGTTCGCATGAGAACATGGTGCAAGGATCTACAGATCAACTTCAAATCACGATCCGAGTTTAAGTTTGCGCGCCAATGTATCCAACCGGCTAAATTGTTCGGCACGACCCACAAAAATATCGCGTGCGCTTTTATAGACTGCATGCGCATCATCCCGACGGCCAAGCACCACATAAGCCCGCATAAGCCTCAGCCAACCTTCCAGATCATCAGGGTTTTCTTTCAAACGCTCCGCAAGTCCAAAAACCATGGCATTTATCATTGTGCGGCGATTCTCCAAGCTCATCTGTCCAGCCGCAGCAATATCTTCGACCGTCGGTCTAATCTGCTGAGTCCCGCTAGAGAACGTTTGACCCAGGGCTTCATCGCCGCCGTTCAAATCGTTAATTTGCCGACGTACTTCGTCTACCCAGCCTACCCCTTCAGGTGAAAGTTTTAGTATTTTCTCCCAAATTTTACGCGCACGTTCACGATCACCCTCCTGAACAGCCGCTAATCCCAGGTAGTAGAGCGGGGTTAAATCCGTTGAATCGAGTTCAACAGCACGCTCAAAGGAACGCCGTGCGATAGCATCAACCATGCCGTTAACCATCAACATACGTGCCTCACCAAGAGATGAAAGGCGCCTCGCCGTTTCTCCTCCGAGTTGAATAGAGCGGTCGAAGGCGTTGACGGCATCGCCAAACCGGCGCAGGCGCATATAAGCCGGACCAATCATCTCCCAGCCCTTCATATCGGTCGGATTTTTCTGCAAATGACGTTCGATTCGCTCGACAAGACTGGCTAAATCCTGATTTTCTACAACTTCAATTTGGCGTGAAGCAAAAGGCTGCTGCGGGAGGTTTGGCGCGCCTGATTGCAAATATCCACCGAGAGCAATAGCTGGAACTGCTAAAATGATAGAAATGCTCACGGCCGTTCTTTTCCCAGGATGAACATCACCATGAATGCAGGTATTTTTATCGTCGGCAACTAATATCCGACGCAAAATTTCGGTACGAGCATATTCAGCATCATTTTCTGAAATGAGACTGCGCGCCAAGTCACGGTCAATCTCGTCTAGCTGATCGCGGTAGACCACCAAGTCGTGCGCATCATCTAACCCCAGCGGAGCTTGCAAGGCTGATTTTACAGTCAACGGATAAAGAACCGCAACCACCGCCAGCGATGCTAATAGGGCAAAAATAATCCATAACAACATGTGCACTCGCTTTTGCTCGGGTTGGGTTACCAGAACCCACCAGCAATTTGACGCTCCTCCGCGACAACGTCAAAGTCAGAATATATTACGTGCCCACTAGCGGACACTCCAAAAGATCTATCGTATAAGAGATCAGATGATCTCTGTTCCACGTCTAGGCACCTGTCGGTATTTTCTTTCATGAGTAATGAGTGGAATGAAGTACTGTTCGATTTCTTTGCTAGTCCAAAAACCACTCACCCATCATCAAATAAAACTGCACTTATCAGAGGATATAGCTAAAAGCGACTTATGATGTAATGGTCATCGGCGCAAGTGGAACCCGACTTTAACTGTCTCTAATATGACCGCACGTGGCGCCATCAATTATACCACTGTCATCCAGGCGGACAGGTCAGATGGAAAATGTCGACGCACCTTCCCTCAAACTCCCTTTCTGGCCAGAATTGCCATGAAATAATTGTACCGCATAAATACTCGCGCGAATCGACGGCGGCATATAATGAATTATAAATTCATAACATGCACGAACAGCACCCTTACCTACACTTGCCACCGAAATAAATATAAACGAACGTTCGGTAATAATATATTGTTCACTAGAAAACGACCGAGCATCAATAAATTTCTCGTCAATCACGAGATAATAGAAGTACAGATTTGCAAATCTACCTTTGTTTGTGATGATTTAAACGCTAGCGGGTAGCTTCGCTCCCTCGCCAATCAGAGCAGCAGACATGCAAGTGCACCGCTTTTCAGTAACGCCCCTCAGACACATTTTTCTCGCGTATGAGCCGGTAAGACCAATTTCGCGCTAAGGCCCCCAAGCTCTGCTCGGTTAAGTACAAAAGAGCCACGATAAATCGCCGCTATATCGGCAACAATCGAGAGTCCAAGACCAGAACCAGGCTTTGACTCGTCGAGCCTACTGCCGCGTTTCATCACCTCGGCGCATTGTTCTTCGGTAATACCGGGACCATTATCCTCGATCTCAATTGATACCATTTGCTTTCCTTGCGAGATTTTCGCATCATCTAAGACCACTGACAGTTTGATTTTACCATTGGTCCATTTGAAGGCATTATCCAATAAATTCCCGACCATTTCCTCCAGATCCTGCTTCTCGCCGATAAATCTTATATCACTCCGACATTCAACTTTGACCTCGATCATGCGATGTCCATGAATCTTCTCCAATGTTCGAACTATCCCAGCAATTACAGGCTCAACTTCAGTGCTCACACCGATGATGTTAGCACTGGCCGCAACGCGAGCTCGCTCAAGGTAATGATCAATATGGCGGCGCATCAGCAACAGCTGTTCCTCAAGCTTATCTTTCAGAGTTCCTTTCGTGGCCTGCACCTCATTGGACAGAACGCTGAGCGGTGTTTTCAGAGCATGCGCTAAATTACCAACATGTGTTCTTGCCCGCTCTATAACCTCCTCATTGGCATCGAGTAGAGCGTTGACTTCATTAGATAGTGGCGCAATTTCGCTTGGATATTTTCCCGTAATGCGACGTTCTGTTCCAACACGAATTTCCTGTAATGCATCACGCAATTCACGCACAGGGCGCAAGCCATAACGAACCTGCAAAAACGCGGCGAAAACTAACCCTAGCCCTAAAATAGATAGCGCAAGAATCAGCGTTGAATTGAACGAGCGCTCTGCCTCAGCGATGTTGTTTGCATTACCCGCGACCGTGAATATCAGTAGTTCTTCGTTCGACTGGAATTTTATAGGTCGGCGAATAGCCCTCAATTCCTCTCCTCCCGGCCCAATAATATAAAACGCTGCCGGCACTTCTTGATATATTGCATCAGAGGGCATCAGTGCCGGCATCACCGAGAAATCAAGCATCTGGTCCAGAAGCGATGGTGAGGAAATTGAACCTACGGTGCTGGAGGCCGTCGGGTCGATCTGCCAATACCAACCGGACAGAGGAAACGAGAAACGCGGTTCGGGAAGTGCTCGGTTGACATGCAAAGAACCATCATCAGCAAAAGAAATTTCTGCAATTAGGCCTTTAACAAAAACTTCAAGGCGCTCGTCGAAAGCACGCTCCACCGCGTCACGATAGAGTGAAGAGAGAATGAGACCGGTGGCAACAATCACCACCACGCTCCACGCGCCAGCCGATATGAGTAGCCGCGTTGTGAGGGAGCTAGGGCGCATCCTGCGGCGCCTCAAGGCAATAGCCAAGCCCACGGACTGTGTTGATCAGCTCAATGCCCATCTTCTTGCGAATACGCCCAACAAAAACCTCAATGGTATTAGAATCTCGATCAAAATCCTGATCGTATAGATGTTCAACAAGTTCGGTACGCGAGACCACCCGGCCTTGATGATGGCACAGATAAGCAAGGAGGCGGTATTCGAGGGACGTTAGCTTCACCACTCGACCATCAATCGAAACTTTTGCGGCCCTAGTATCAAGCCTCAATGGCCCACATTCAATCTCCGGTGAGGCATGGCCAGCTGCGCGGCGTAGTAGTGCGCGAACCCGTGCCAGAACTTCTTCCATATAAAATGGCTTTGATACATAATCATCCGCCCCAGCATCAAAACCTGCAACCTTATCGCTCCAGCGATCCCGTGCGGTAAGAATCAAAACCGGCATGGCACGATTATCGCGACGCCAACGCTCAAGCACGGTCACACCATCAATCTGGGGTAAGCCCAAATCGAGAATCACAGCATCATAAGGTTCCGTGTCACCGAGAAAGTGCCCTTCCTCACCATCGAACGCGACGTCAACTGCGTAACCGGCTTCCACAAGAGCATTTTTCAGCTGGCGATTGAGATCAGTATCATCTTCTACAACGAGAAGTCGCATGATTGCCTCCAAATCTATTTTTACAAAGGCTCACAAGGGTTAGCGGCAATTGCCATTAGAATCGATGCGCACCACCATCACCTGATCGGCAACAAGTACGCGCACATCATAACCTAAATTGTTCCGATCTACCCGCAACACTGTACCGCCGGGCGTACATTTACGAGCAGCAGAGGCGGCCTGCCAGTTGGATCCTGGCTGAACCGATGGTGGCGCGAAAAAACGTGGCGTTGAGCCATAAGACAGCTGGGAAAAGCGCGCAAACGGGGAGACGTCAGAATGGAGAGTATTGGTGTCCTCGAGTTGTGCGGCGTGAACAGATAACACACCCAGCCACCCAGCTAGAAAAAACGCAACAATTGATAAAGCCTGCAGCACGTTTCATACCCCATTCAATATGATCTAGCATCGATAGCGAGAGTGACGTGAATAGGCGATGAATGTTAACTCTTGAGATTAAGTGTTGGTCCAAGATTTTGCACTCAAGTCCTACCCTAGCTGTCATTCTTCCATGTATTTTACAAATGAAAGCAACTCAAGTTCGCGCGGCCAAAGGATAACCACAACGAAATTACTTTAAAATCTTAGTTTTTTTATCGTCACCTTGATCCCACTTTACAACGTGGTTGATCAGATCATCCTGATCTACATATTGCTCACTCACCACCCTACCGCGAGCTGAAATTCCAGCTTTATGCACGGACTTCGGATCATTGGAAACCAGCGGATGCCAGTGATAAAGATCACGTCCCTCGGAAATTAGCCGGTAGGCACAGGTGCCGGGCATCCATTCCAACTCGCTAATTGACGAAGCGGTAAAACTGATACAATCCGGGACCAATCGGTGACGATTCTCATACGACGTGCACCTACATGTGTCGCAATCAAACAAACGGCAGGCAACATTGGTAAAGGCAAGATCACCGGTATCTATATCTTCTAGTTTGACCAAACAGCAGAGCCCACAGCCATCGCAAAGGGATTCCCATTCCTCGGTGTTCATTTGCGCCAAAGTCTTGGTACGCCAGAAAGGAATATCGTCATTATTATCATCGTTCATGAGAATATACTCTTGCGACATAACCAAACAGCCATAATCAATAGTGACCTAATTATTAGTCATCCTCCAGACTGTCTTGTAAAAAATTCCGTCCTTCACGGTCTTCAATTTCAACTATCCATATATCGGGGTCGATAAAAATCTGCCGGTCTGAATAGGCATCTATCTTGGCCTCACTTCCCTCAACCGCAGAGATATGCGTGCGCCACAGGCGATCATTCAGATCAAGATCTATACCTTGAGTAGGAATATACAAGCTAGTGCCCGATTTACTGGAAACGCGGATCAGGATGGCACCAGCATCTGGATCTCCACGGCGCAGGACATAGCCAAATGCACCCTTGGATTGGATCTGGCGAAGGTAGGCCTGCACCCAAATATCGGAACGCAATCGCATTTGGTTAACTTCTCCGGCAACATTACCATCAAGGCATCGTCACCAATACAGAGCTGGGCCGGCCAGGGCACTTAATATTGAGGAAAATACTACCTAGAATGGATCTCCGATGATACCTGTTCCCAACTCTTGGACTAGTTTAGGTGACAGCTCGCCAGTTCCGTACATTCCAAGATCTTCTTCAAAGCTTGTGATCGCTTCGCGGAATTTAAGAGTAACCGTACCATTGGTTACACTAGGCAGGTATCCCAATTAGAACAATCGACGTTGCATACAGATCACAAATTCTTGTTTATCCTTCTGCGCACGCGGGCGCCACCGCATCAACCTACCCACCTGTCAAGATAATGTGTTTTAGCAAATTGGCGATCGGCTCTCCGATCACATCCAAACCGGCATTGTATTCATAGTCACGTATCTCCTAGAAGATTTAAACGTAAAGAACACACCGGCCAGGACCACATCATACCCCGCAAAGCGAGTGCTTCCTGGGCCATCTGAATTAACTTTCGTTGCTCATCATGCAGATTATTCTCAAGCAGAGGGGGCGGAAAATGGGAGAGTGCTAACTCAGCCGTACACCCATATTCCAACGACGCGACAACACCCAACCCATCGCGCAAAACTGGTCCGACCTCAAGCGTAGACTCATTTTTAGATTAGCACGTCAAAACGGCAACTGCGGTAAACCCAACCGAAATAACAGTAATGCTACTGACTAACTCTGCAAACCTCAAAACCATATACGACTCTTTCGTACCCCCCCCCAGAAAACCAGCACTGACGATCACTGCGAAGCCTATTGTAATTTAAGGTCAAATCATGATGCGATTTTGTTTATTCGTCGAGAATAACGCCAGCTAACCTCGTAATGATCTCAATGAGATCTATCATCCTTCACCATAAATATCGTAATTAATTAAAATTTTCATCAAATTCGTGATAAATCGACCAATGACATTTGAGCTTATCTCCAGATTCAAGTGCCATAATCAATAATCCTAATACTAATAAGGGTAATGCGATGTTCCTCCTGCGCATAATATTTTGTCTTGTGGTCGTGATTATGCTGATACCAACCGGCCATCAACGCGAAAATAATCTTGCGTCTGACGAAAATAAAGATCTGTCTGTCAATGGCGCTATCGGCGCCGCTACGGCAACGGTTTCTGACATGGCAGGATTTTGCGATCGTAATCAGCAGACCTGTAAAATTGGATCGGCCGCGTTTGAGTTGTTCCTTGCCAAAGCAGAAAACGGCGCGCGGCTGGCCTTGGAAGCTTTTTCGGGATCAGAAGATCCTTCGCCAGAAAATAATAACAGATCCCACGAAATACATTTAGATCGCAATACCCCAAACGTGGGAACTTTGCGTGAAAGCGACCTCAAACCAACTTGGCGCGGCCCAGGAACGGGGAGAATCTAACCCATCCAGCTGGTCACACAATAAGGCGTCAACTCATTAAACTGACTCATTATGTTCCTAATCAAAAACAAAAAACCAAATCTAATCTTGTTTCAATCTCCGGCTCGGACTAAGTCACTTGTGGTAATATTTTTTTTGATAGCACGAGCGCATGCTAACGTTTCAACAACTCATCGATGATTTTGCTTTCCTGGATAACTGGGAGGATCGCTATCGTTACGTCATAGAACTTGGCCAATCTCTACCTGAACTTAACGAAGCCCTAAAAACGGACCGAAACAAGATTCGAGGCTGCGCAAGCCAAGTCTGGCTAGTCAGCCGATGTGAGGATGATGCGCAGACCAACCGCTCACAAATGCTATTTGAGGGCGATAGCGATGCTCACATCGTCCGCGGCCTGATCTCAATATTATTTTCGATCTACAATCACAGAAGCGCCGAGGAAATTGTCGCCATTAATAGTACTAAAATTTTAGCCGGCATTGGCCTTGACGGACACTTAAGCCCACAGCGATCTAATGGACTTGCCGCCATGGTGTCGCGAATTCACTCAGATGCGCAATTACATCTTCATCCAAACAATTCCGGATTGGCATAAATCAACCGCGTCAAGCTTGATGCTCAACCTCGCCGACCACCGGCTTATAGCTCTCACAAGCTCTGTGATAACAGCAACTGCAAGACAGATATCTTGATCCAGGATTCAACACTAGGATATTGATCCGTGTAATTAGATTTCAAACAGCAGCCGCTTCGAGTTCTACCTCTTTGACCTCATCCATGCCAGTCAGTCGCGCCACCTTAGAGACCGGGACAAACGCGTCATGAGATAAAATCATCGAAACGGTCTTACCGTCGACAGAAAGAGGCAAGCGAATCCAAAATTGAACCAAGTGATCCTTGTTTGCGACCGGAGAGCGTACAATCCCCTGGGCTGGACGACCTTGTGAGGTCACCCGCTGATATGCAGCTTTCCAATAGCGCTCTTTGTCCCCCCAACAAACGTCGTCGACATAAAACCCAGTGATATCACAACCATAGAAATCATAAAGCTGCGTGCCCGCCAACCTTACACGATAGCGGGTTGGTTGAGCTTCAACATCAATCAAACTAATGTGTGGAAGCAAACGAGGAATATGCTGAGGATGAATATCTATTCGTCCTGGCATCTGCCTCCCGTGAGCACAATTTAGCCAGTAATCGTAAAGTTCTAGCTGTTCCGGAATCACTAGTTGTGTTCGGAAAGCCAAGTCTACCCCCGGCATGCCTAAATTTCCCGCCAAATCCGATATTGATTCGACTATCATGAATCGAGGAAACCCTGCATGCAAGAGTCTTCATTGCAACACTCAGAAGCTCAAAACCAAATTACCTATGAAAGATTTTTCGAGTTTTTCTTCTGCAAAAGAGCGCATGGTCTCCTTGGCACCAAAATCACTGCTCAACTCGCCATACCTCCTTTTTGCCCAAGTCCCATTTTCTTGGCAAGATCAGATCGAGCGAGCGCATAGTTGGGCGCAACCATCGGGTAGTCACTTGGCAATGACCATTTGTCGCGATATTGCTCGGGAGACAAATCATAGTGGGTCCGCAAATGGCGCTTCAGCGATTTAAACTTTTGCCCATCTTCCAGACAAATTAGATAATCTGGAGTAATCGACCGGCGAACCGAAACAGCCGGCCTCAATGGCTCAGATGAGGCATCACTTGGTTCATTCACAACTTTTTCCAAAGCCCCGTACACCTCACGAATGAGATGGGGCAGCTCACTCGGCGATACCGTATTTTTGCTGACATAGGCAACAACGATATCTGCAGCTAGATCAATCAAACCCTCACTTGCATTGTTCTCGATCATATATTTTAGTTCCTTTTTGATTTGGCTACTAGAAACGCAATCGAACCAATTCCGAAGTTTTTTACAAGCCAACGCCAAGGTATTGCGCACGTTCTCTAGTTTACAGTCGCAAGCTTATAAATATTGATACTACCATTAGATAAACTTTATTCTGACCACTAGTAAAAACAGAACAACTATAAAACTATTTCTTTAATTATTATGGTTACACAAAATTATCGATAATAATTCTATCTC
>CAUZRD010000002.1:0-35944 GCA_963582255.1 Alphaproteobacteria bacterium
GATACTCTTGATTTCCTGCAAGGCGGCGATGTCAGGTTCTGTTTGTCGTAACCAGTCCAGAACGGTTTCGAGACGTGCTTTGATTCCGTTTATATTCCAGGTTGCTACGGTCAGACTCATTTCAGATTGAAAAGCTGGTTCCGCAACCGCAGGCAGCGGTGGCATTTGGATTTTTTATTTGGAATGAGGCACCGATCAGTTCATCCACATAATCAATTTCTGCACCTGCCAGAAACCGTATTGATTCGGAATCAATGGCAACCATCGCGCCCTCGCGCACGATCACGATGTCATCGTCATTGGTGGTCTTTTCCAGATTAAAAGTGTACTGAAAACCTGAACAGCCGCCTCCGATCACACCTATGCGCAGAATTTTGGTATCATCTTCGCTCAGTACGATCTCGGTGATGCGCCGTGCCGCGCGTTCTGATAATGTGACAATCTCTGCGTCGGTTCCAGAGTCGGTCATTGTTTGCTCCGTTGATCTGGCAATTAAGCCGGGAGTTAAGTCTGATATCAGTAGCCGCGACTGTCCTCTCAATCAACTATGATAGGCAAGAGGAAATCAAGTTTGATGAATAAACACGTTCTTGCTCCATATGCGTGTCGTTTGTCGTGTTCGCGCGGACGTTTCATTGCGGAGGAAGAAAGCCAAACTAGGTCAGATTATCAACGTGACCGCGATCGTATCATACATTCATCTGCGTTTCGCCGGTTAGCCCACAAAACACAAGTTTTTGTTTATCACGAAGGTGATCACTATCGTACACGGCTTACTCATAGCCTCGAAGTCTCGCAAATCGCACGCTCGATAACTCGCTCGTTGGGTGGGGATGAAGATCTCGCCGAAGCGCTGGCGCTTGCCCACGACTTGGGTCACACGCCCTTCGGTCATGTCGGAGAGGAGGCACTTGATGGATCGATGGCCAATTTTGGCGGGTTTGATCATAATGCCCAGTCGGTGCGTATAGTCACTCGTCTGGAAAAACGCTATGCCGCTTTCGACGGATTAAATTTAACTTGGGAAACACTCGAAGGTCTGGTCAAACACAATGGGCCGCTGACCGGCCCCAATTCCAGACAGAGAATCAGCGAAGGTCAATTGCCCCACGCTATCGCAGTGGTCGCCCGAGATATTGATCTTCATCTTGATAAATTTACCAGTTTAGAAGCCCAGATATCGGCTATTTCAGATGATATTGCCTACAACAATCACGACATCGATGATGGTATCCGCGCCGGTTTGTTCGATCTTGACGATTTACGTTCTATCGATCTAGTTAGGGATATAATCCTGGAGGTGGAACGCTTGGAAGGTGCAAGTGATTCCACGCGCAAAGTGCATGAGATGATGCGCCGCCTAATGAGCGCGATGGTTGACGATGTGACTAGGCAGGCCCGCAAATCACTAGAAAAACTGAGGGCGGCTTGCGCTGATGATATCCGTGCTGCGTCGGCACCGATTGTGACTTTTTCAACTGAATTTAGCTCCCAGATCGAGGTATTGCGAGATTTTTTATTCAATCACATGTACTTTCACGATGAGGTTCGGGAAACCCGAGAAATCGCCGGGCTAATTGTTGTTAAACTGTTTGATCTTTATATGAATAGGCTGGAACTGCTTCCCACTGAATGGCGAGCTGGTCTGACATCTGGAGAAACTGAATCGACAGCCCGTCGCGTTGCCGATTTTATCGCTGGCATGACTGATCGTTTTGCTGTTCGCCAACATAATACCTGGTTTGCACCGATATCCAATTTCGGCTAGAGACTAAAAACAACGCTTATTGAAGATCTTCGACCCATGAAATCCAACATTTTTTCCCTTTATGAAACCGTATTGCGCGAGGCGTGTGCACAGCTTGCCAGCAGCGGTGAGCTGCCGGAAGGCCTTGATACATCGCGCATAACCGCCGAAGAGCCGCGGGAAATCGAACATGGAGATATCGCCACCAACGTGGCACTGGTTCTGGCCAAACCCGCTGGCCTCAAACCGCGTGACTTAGCTGAGAAATTAGCTGCGAAGCTGGAACAACGTGAAGAGATTGTTTCGGTCGATATTGCAGGGCCGGGCTTTATCAATCTCAAACTCAGCAAATCTGCCTGGCACGAAATACTGCTTGTCGCACTACGTGAAGGCGAAAGGTTCGGCAAAGCAACATTAGGACAAGGCAATGCAGTGAATATCGAATATGTTTCGGCCAATCCGACCGGCCCACTCCATGTTGGCCATTGCCGCGGCGCGGTCGTTGGCGATGCGTTGGCAAATCTTCTTGAGCATGCCGGATATGCGGTAACTCGTGAATATTACATCAATGATGCGGGCACCCAGATAAAAATGCTGTCTCAATCCGTGTACCTTCGCTATCGAGAGGCATTGGGCGAGGATATTGGCGAGATTCCTTCCGGGCTCTATCCAGGCGACTATCTCAAGCCTGTGGGAGAGGCGCTTGCTAAAAAGTATGGAGATAGCTTTCTGGACCAGGAGGAGAAGGAGTGGTTCCCCATCATCTCCGAAGCAACAGTCGCAGCTATGATGGAAAATATACGTCAGGACCTTGCTGTTCTGTCCATCCACCATGACGAGTTTTTTTCTGAGCGCACATTGTCTGCTTCCAGCAACGATATTACCGGCAAGACCATCGACATGTTGCGCGCGCGCGATCTGGTCTATGACGGACGTCTGCCCCCGCCCAAGGGTCAGCCGAGTAAAGATTGGGAAGATCGTGAGCAGACCCTCTTTCGCTCTTCCCAGTTTGGCGATGATGTTGATCGGCCACTGATAAAATCGGATGGAACCTACACATATTTCGCCTCTGATATTGCCTATCATCAAAGCAAGTTTGACCGAGGATTTCCGTTGATGATCGATGTTTGGGGTGCCGACCATGGCGGCTACGTCAAGCGGATGCAGGCCGCAGTAACCGCGACAACCGAGAATCGTGGTGTTCTCGATGTAAAACTTTGTCAAATGGTGCGGCTATTTCGCGATGGTAAGCCTTACAAAATGTCAAAACGTGCGGGCGAGTTTGTGACTCTGCGCGATGTTGTCGATGAAGTTGGTGCCGATGCCGTCCGCTTCATGATGCTCTATCGGAGGAATGATGCGACGCTTGACTTTGATTTCATCAAAGTCGCCGAGCAGTCGCGAGATAACCCTGTATTTTATGTACAATACGCCTACGCACGCATCAATTCAGTTTTCCGGAACGCGGCTGAGCTATTGCCAGAATTTTCTCCGCGCACAATCTCTATTGATGCTCTCGATATCTCCTGTTTACAGCATGAATCAGAAATAAAACTCATCAAGCGGTTAGCCCATTACCCAAAGATTATTGAGGCAGCAGCCCGAGTCCATGAGCCCCACCGCATAGCGTTTTATCTCTATGAACTTGCCAGCGATTTTCATGCCCTATGGAATCGAGGCAAAGAGTTGCCATATTTACGGTTTATTGATGCTGATCAGGTCGACTGTACAAAAGTGCGGCTGGCCATGTTGAGCGTGGTAGCCTATGTTTTAAAGGACGGATTGGGTGTGCTGGGAGTAAGCGCTCCCATGGAGATGCAGTAGCCAGGTTTGGCGATCGGTTGATGTCGCTTTTCCGGCCGATCGTGAAAAGTTAGGTTCATTGACCATGAGTGAAAAATATAGGAATAAATCCTCCGCAACCCGCGGCAAACATCTGTATGACGCCTATGAGGCGGATGTTGGGCGCCCATATGATTCTTTCTCCGATCTTTATGACGATTTCGAGGGCAGCCGGAGCAAAACACCTTTTGTAATCATCGGTGCATTGCTAGCGGTCGCGATCGTCGGTGGGGGTGTGGCATTTGTCTATATGACTGGTGCTAGTGATGGTAACGATGGGCCGGCCGTGGTGCTTGCGGAACGTACGCCGACCAAAGTTGACCCAGAAGATCCGGGCGGTATAAAAATTCCCCATCAGGATCGACAGATTTATGAAAGTGTTTCTGGACAACGATCGTCGATCGTAGCCAATGAAGATAATCTTTCCAAGCCCGACTCTGTGAATACGGTTGAAGTCCGGAGCCAGGAGGAAGAACTGAACAGAGCTGGATTTTCCCCGAAAGGCGAGGCTGGTGCCGAATTGAAGAACGCCCGACTCAATAATGATTTGCCTCTGACAATCGGTGCTTTGGCAAACCGCAATATTGAAAACATTCCTTCTTTGAATTCTTCAGTGGAATTTCCGCCAACAGTGCCGGCCATGCCAATCTTGTCGGCTGAACCCTTGTCAGAGCTACCCAAAGAGTTCCCAACGGGCATATTTAAGCCGCGTCGTGTTCAGACTGTGACGATCGGTGCCGATGGCTCGATTATCACCAATGACACCCCAGAAACCTTGAATGTTGTTGATGGGGCAAGAAACGTGCGCACATTGACAACACTGCCGGCGGAGGTCCCCCCCCTGTCCGAGGTAATTTCTGACGGTTCCGATGTCGGTGCTGGCTCGATTCTATCAGCTGTAGTAGACCAAAAAAAACTAGCCGAACAGACGGCATTTTTTTCCCCATCGCCTCGACCCAGACCGCGCCCAATAACACGTCTTGCAGCACGAACACCTGCAGCGGCTGCAGTAAGACCAAAAATCCCGGCCGCTGCTACCTCGGCCGCCTCAGCCAGAGCCCTTGTAGGCTTTGCCGTTCAGGTGGCAGCTTATCGTGAGCAGGCTGAAGCGGTTGAACTGTTTGCAGATTTACGGCAGCGCTACCCCGGTCTAATTTCTGGTCTACAACCGCTCATACAGCGGGCTGAAATTCCTGGAAAGGGTATCTACTACCGATTAAGGATTGGCCCTGTGGCTGACAAGGGGGATGCCAAGCAGTTGTGCGCGTCACTGAAGAATGCCGGATGGGCAGGCTGCCTTGTGAAGTCGCTCTAGCGGCGATTATCATTATTTGAACTAATCAACGGTCTAATATGGCACCACGTGCTCTAATCGTAGGCTTTGCGGGATCTGAGTTGACAGTTGCGGATAGTGCATATCTTGCCGATGTTGAGCCTTGGGGCGTCA
Organism: Alphaproteobacteria bacterium; assembly: GCA_963582255.1. Classification (GTDB taxonomy): domain Bacteria; phylum Pseudomonadota; class Alphaproteobacteria; order Rhizobiales; family TMED25; genus CAUZRD01. The sequence continues at coordinate 5,037 of CAUZRD010000002.1, forward strand.
TTATTTTTGCCCGCAATGTGGTAGATCGAGATCAGCTTACAAACCTCACAGGCCAGATCCGTGAGTGCCTTGCACGTCCTGATGCCCCGATTTTTGTCGACCAAGAGGGTGGGCGAGTTCAACGATTAAGTCCTCCTGAATGGATCTCCTATCCTCCGGCGGCGGATATAGCAGATTGCTATGACGACAATCACGAGAAGGGATTAGAGGCAGCCTATCTATGTGGGCGGTTGATCTCGCATGATCTCAACGAAGTCGGGATTACGTCACCCTGCCTGCCAGTGCTTGACGTTCCGGTTGATCATGCTGATCCTGTCATTGGTACGCGCGCATATGGATTAAACGCTCGGACTGTGACGGCTCTTGCGTGGGCAGCTGCATACGGTGTGGCTGAAGGAGGTTGCCTGCCGGTCGTCAAACATATTCCCGGCCATGGCCGGGCATTGTGTGATAGTCACCACGCATTGCCGTGTGTTGATACGGATCATAAAACCCTCGTTGCTTCTGACTTTGAACCCTTCAGGCTGTTGAATTCTCTACCGATCGCGATGACCGGCCACGTTGTCTTTAGTGAATATGATCGGGAGCAGCCAGCAACTCTTTCCCGCACTATAATTAGAAAAGTGATTCGTGAACTTATTGGCTTTGATGGGTTGCTGATGACCGATGATATATCGATGAATGCGCTCGGAGGTGCAATTGATACGCGCGCCTCCAGTGCGTTGGCGGCAGGGTGCGATGTTATACTTCATTGCAATGGTGATGCGTATGAAATGGCGGAGCTTGCCGAGTGTGTGAATGAATTATCTGGCCGGGCGTTAGAGCGGGCTGAGCTTGCACTAAAAACCCGGCGAGAACCGGATGTTTTTGATGTGGGAGCCGCCCGAGCGCGCCTATCGGATCTTTTGAGTGATTGGAATTAAGTCCCGTGACCAATGAAGATGATGCCGTAATATTGTCCAATGAATCTGTGGTCAATATTGATTTTCCCCCGAGCCCCGTTAACAGTCAAGCTCTTTTGGTTGATGTTGATGGTTATGAAGGCCCACTAGATCTTCTTCTGGCTCTTGCTAGGGTACGAAAGATTGATATTACTCGCATTTCCATTCTGGATCTGGCTGAGCAATACCTCCTGTTCATCCATGATCTGAATAAGGTACGCATCGAGATAGCTGCAGATTATCTCGTGATGGCAGCTTGGCTTGCTTATCTCAAAAGTAAGCTGTTGTTACCAGAAGAAGATGCAGAGGAGGGACCGTCGGGTAAAGAACTTTCTGCGCGTCTTGCTTTCCGACTTCAGAGACTTCAGGCAATGCGTAATGTTGGCGCCGCATTATTCGCTCGCAATTTGCTGGGTCGCGATGTGTTCGTTCGCGGCTCTCCAGAAGGGATACACGTTATAAAATCGTCGAAATTTAAAGCTAGTATCTATGATCTTCTTACTGCCTATGCGACCCGGCGCGCAGTCAATGTCGCGCATAAAATTAGGTTCCGAAAATTGCCCGTAATTTCGATCAAGGAAGCCCGTGTACGGCTAGAGCGGCTTGTCGGCAATCTTGACGATTGGACCACGCTCAACATTTTACTGGGCGAGCATCTGGTTGATGATGAGACGCGCCAAAGTGTGATTGCGAGTTCTTTTACCGCGACGCTGGAAATGGTCCGTGAAGGTGCAATAGAGCTGCGCCAGACGGAGCACTACGATCAGCTGTTCATTCGCCGAAAACCAAAGCCAGACCAAGACCAAGACCAAGACTATCATCTTGATATGCGAGGGCAATTGTGAGTGAGAATAAGTACTCTAGGGATTTTTCTGCAAACACTGCGCAGATCCGTGAGTTTCAAAATCTAGTCGGAGAGACATCTGTTGCCGGCGAGCTTCCTTTAAACGCGGAGGTGTTGACCGGAACGGAGCACATTGAAAAGTTGCGGATTATTGAGGCAGTGCTATTTGCCGCCAGCGAACCACTGGATGATGTAACTTTGGCAGAGAGATTGCCCGAAGGAGCAGATGTTGATGGCCTGGTGCGTGAACTTGCCGCTTTTTATTCTACCAGAGGGGTGAATCTTGTGCGTGTGGCAGGCAAGTGGAGCTTTCGCACCGCCGAGGATCTTGCGTTTGTTATGCGCCGCGAGGCGATAGTGGTTAAACGGTTATCGCGTCCGGCAGTGGAAACCCTTGCTATCATCGCTTATCACCAGCCCACCACCCGGGCTGAAATTGAGGATGTGCGCGGGGTGGCGGTCTCTAAAGGTACAATTGATGTGCTGATGGAAGCGGGTTGGGTTCATATCAAGGGGCGGCGCCAGACCCCCGGACGTCCGGTGACATTTGGTACGACTGATGAATTTTTAAACTATTTTGGACTTGAGTCGGTGAAGGATTTGCCGGGTGTTGATGAATTAAAATCTGCAGGCCTCCTGAGATCAGAGCCACCAGTCGGCTATGATGTGCTAGACGGACTGGAGGACGATGCTGATCGTGATGGTAACGTAGCAATAGATCTCGGTGAAATCACCGAAGATTGATGCTTCCTTGAGCTTGAGGAGAAAGTGAGTGGTTCAGTGCTGGATGATGCTAAAAATTCCTGCGATGATGAGGATGATTTACGCTTCGAACCGGCTGCGGGCTGAGGGTTATCAAGTCAGTCACAGGGTCATTTATTAGTGATTGTTACACATCATCTGTTCTGTGAAACTTGCACTCATGGGTCTTCATGACCAATTTACCACACATGACCATGCAAACTATCTCTCCGATACCAAACTTGGATTTAACCAAGGCTGGTGCCACTCTTACTTTTGATGGTATTTCTCGGCAGTTCGGAGGGTTGCACGCTGTTCGAAATGTTGATCTTGAGCTCTCTCCAGGTGAGATTTTGTGTCTACTCGGACCTTCTGGATGCGGTAAAACAACGCTTTTGCGTATTGCTGCGGGTCTTGAGCGCCAGAATAACGGGCGAGTGTTGATCGATGGTGAGGAGATAGCGGGTCCCAAGCGCTTTGTTCCCCCCGAAGAGCGTGGCATTGGTTTGATGTTTCAGGATTTTGCCCTATTCCCACATCTTACGGTTGCTGAAAATGTTGCATTTGGTCTTTCTAACGGCCCCCAGAGTGATGATTCTACCAGGGTTTTTGTCGCCCTAGATCGGGTTGGGCTAAGTGGTTTAGCTGATGCCTATCCTCACACATTGTCGGGTGGAGAACAGCAGCGAGCCGCTCTGGCGCGCGCAATGGCGCCGCGCCCACGTGTTCTGCTGATGGACGAACCTTTTTCTGGTCTCGACCGGTCGCTTAGGCAAAGCGTGCGCGACGATACTCTAACTATATTAAAAGAAAATGGGGCCTCTAGCATCCTGGTGACTCACGATCCTGAAGAAGCGATGACAACGGCCGATAGGATTGTACTCATGAGATCGGGATGCTTGGCTCAGGTTGGTGCGCCCGGTGAGCTTTATAACCATCCGGTTGATGCTGAGGCAATGCGCTTTTTTTCCGAAGTCAACGAGTTCCAGTCAGTGGTCGTCATGGGCGAAGTTCAAACGCCTCTCGGCAGTTATTCTTGCGTCGACATTTCCGGTGGGACAGAAGTGGTGATCCTGATCCGTGTGCATGAGATAGGCATATCGACATCCCAAAATGGTGTCGCAGCACAATTAATCCGAACGCGCTTTATCGGAGAATTCACCCAGATCGATGCAGTTCTAGGCGAAAGCGGTGATCCGATCAGGCTATGCGTTCCTGGGTTGTTTGAATGTCCTGAGGGCGGTGTGGTGCACGTTGAAACCAAACCAGAAGCTGCGCACGTCTTCGTAGCCGGCTAATATTTTCATTCCGTTCAATCTAACTACCCTCGTCTGTTCATTGTGTCTTGCCTTTGATTTTGCAATAGTGACCCAATGAGTACTGATGCGCATATGGAGTGTAGAGAATGGTCCCGGGTTGGTTGCAAATACTTGTTGTTGTGATTCTCGCGCTGATGCTATTTGGCAGCCGCGGCAAGATTCCTGAGCTCATGGGTGATTTTGCCAAAGGCATCAAAAGCTTCAAGAAGGGAATGAAGGACGAGGTTGCCGATGTTGTCGAAGAAGCCTCTGAAGCCAAATCCATCGATCACGAAAGTGAAGAGAAAGTCGGCAAAATTGCCAAGAAACATAAGGCAAGCTAAGCCTCACTAGGTGTGATCTGGAATTTTAACTCAAAAAGTGATGGGTAATGTTTGATCTTGGTTGGTCAGAACTGCTTTTGATCGCTGTAGTCGCGATCGTTGTGGTCGGGCCCCACGATTTACCGCGAATGACGCGCACAGTGGGTCAATATGTGATCAAGATTCGCCGTATTGTTCAAGATCTGCAAAATCAGTTTAACGATGAGTTGGATAAGGCAAACTTGGACGAAGTGACTAAGGATATTGGCGAGTTGCGAAATCTCAATCCGGCGCGAAAATTCAGGAAAGAACTCACTAAGCCATTCAGATTTGCTGCCGATGAGCTGACAGGAAAAGTCAATAAAATTAACCAAGAAGGCGAGGCAGAGGACGAAAAAGCTGAGAACATTGCAGTTAGATTGAATGAGGAGAAACCTGATGGCTTTTAATCTCTGTGCGAGCTATCGGTACTGCGGGGCCACGTGTGAAATGCCATGGAAAGGGCGTAATTTTAATAGGTCGAAGGCGCTAATCTCTTGGGTGTTGAGCAATCACGAGCCATGGCCGAGTCGTAAGTTTCGCATTCAGATGCTCAAACAGGCGATGTTGGCGTGAGCCAGGAAGATATTGAATCAACTCGCGCGCCGTTGGTAACCCATTTAATCGAACTGAGGTCTCGTTTGATCCGGACACTTGCGGTGCTGGGCGTTGCCTTTGTAATATGCTTTTTATTCGCCGGCGATATTTTCAATATTCTACTGGGTCCCTATGAGTACGCCGTTGGTGATAACTCAAAAGTTGAACTCATATATACTGCGCCGCAGGAATTTTTATTCACGCAGATAAAAGTTGGCTTATTTGGCGCTATTTTTATAGCCTTTCCAGTGATCGCTATTGAGCTCTACCGGTTTATTGCTCCGGGGCTCTACCGCGATGAGCGGCACGCGTTTCTGCCTTATCTGGCGGCGACCCCGATATTATTTCTTCTTGGCGCTACGCTGGTTTATTTTGTTATCATGCCGCTTGCCATGGGTTTTTTTCTCAGCATGGAGCAATCGGGTAGCGAGGGGGTCGCGTCTATTCAGTTGGTTCCACGCGTTAGTGAGTATCTTGGACTGATCATGACGCTCATTTTAGCATTTGGAATATGTTTTCAGCTTCCCGTCATACTCACTCTTCTAGCGCGTATTGGTGTGGTCGATGCCGCCGGGCTGCGGGCCAAACGAAAATATGCGATAATTGGAGTTTTCGCTGTCGCAGCATTTTTAACGCCACCCGACCTCATCAGTCAGATTGGTCTCGCATTGCCAACACTCTTCCTTTACGAACTTGCCATATTTTCCGTACAGATTGTTGAACGTCGCCGTGCCAAAGAAGGGGTCGCTGACGAAGCTAGCAAGGGTGAATAGCCTAATAATTGGCGCGTTTGATATCTTCTCTTGCTGCTGGACGCGGGCCTGTCTTGGACCTATAGACCATCATGTTTATTGTATTCCTCGATTGTAAGGTCGCCATAAAATATTCTGCGACCGAAAAGTTGCTACACAAAGATTTACCGATATGCACGACATCCGCTGGATCCGCGAAAACCCGACGTTGTTTGATGAGGCGCTGAAAAAACGTGGTGCTAAGGAACAAAGCTGCAAGTTGCTTGTGCTCGATGAGCGTCGCCGTGCTGTATTAACTGCCCTTCAGGATCTGCAGTCGCGACGTAACGATGTGTCTAAAAAGATTGGCCAAGCTAAAGCCTCGGGAGATGAGGAGCTTGCGCAAACGCTAATTGATGAAGTTGCCGGACTGAGAGATAAAGTTCAGAAGGGTGAAGATGATGTGCGAAGTTTGCATCGTGAGCTTGAAAAATTGCTTGCTAGGATAGCAAATCTTCCTGCCGAAGATGTGCCGGTTGGAGTGGATGAAGCTTATAATATCGAGCGAAAGGATCACCGCTTCGGAAAGCAGCGTCTATTCAACTTTAAACCAAAACAGCATTTTGAGTTGGGTGAAGCCGGACGCTTGATGGATTTTGAAGCAGCTGCCAAATTATCCGGTGCGCGCTTTGTGGTTCTCCGCGGTGCGATGGCTCGGCTCGAGCGCGCGATCGCGCAGTTTATGCTCAATCTGCAAATCGGTAAAAACGGCTACACTGAAATAAGTCCTCCTCTTATGGTTCGAGATGATGTGATGACTGGCACCGGTCAATTGCCAAAATTTGAGGAAGATTTGTTTGCTGCCTATACTATGCCAAATCTCCATGGCATGGTTGGTAGCGTGATCTCGGCTAGTTCGACTGATTTGGGGGCAGGCGGTACTGTGCAAGGCGAAGTCGCCGGTGATCGGCATTGGTTGATCCCGACCGCCGAGGTTCCGCTCACAAATCTAGTGCGTGAGAGTATTCTTGATCAAGATCAGCTGCCGATGCGGCTGGTCGCCCTCACTCCATGTTTTCGCGCCGAAGCCGGTGCAGCTGGACGTGATACCAGAGGAATGATCAGGCAGCACCAGTTCTCAAAGGTCGAACTGGTGTCGATTGTCACGCCCGACCAGTCAGCTAATGAGCATGAGCGGATGTTGAGTTGTGCTGAAGATGTCCTCAAGTCCCTCGATCTTCCATTTCGAGTGATGACGCTTTCAACTGGAGATATGGGTTTTTCTGCCACCAAGACCTACGACATTGAAGTTTGGCTGCCAGGGCAGAATGCCTACCGAGAGATTTCCAGTTGTTCCAATTGCGGTGCATTCCAGGCCCGGCGCATGAATGCCCGTTACCGCCCGACTAGTGAAAAACAGGTTCGCCACGTCCATACGCTCAATGGTTCTGGCCTCGCGGTCGGGCGTACATTGGTTGCCGTGTTGGAAAACTATCAGAACGCGGATGGCTCTGTGGTAATCCCGTCGGCTCTTCTGCCCTATATGGATAATATCACCAAAATCGATTCTATTGATGCGCGGGAAGGTGTTGCGTTATGAAAATAGGACGGATTCTCGTTACTAATGATGATGGAATTAATGCACCAGGGCTTGATATTCTCGAAGAGGTTGCTCATTCCTTGTCCGACGATGTTTGGGTTGTGGCGCCGGAAAGCGAGCAAAGCGGCACATCTCATTCACTTACTTTGTCTGAGCCTTTGAGGTCTCGAAAGATTTCTAACCAGCGTTTTGCGGTGCGTGGAACCCCAACTGATTGCGTGATGATGGGAGTGTGCCTGCTTGTTGAAGGTAGCCGGCCAGATCTTGTCCTCTCCGGCATCAATCGCGGGCAGAATCTCGCTGACGACGTTGGTTATTCCGGCACGGTCGCAGGCGCTATGGAAGGTACGGCACGTGGGATAACCTCAATTGCTCTTAGTCAAGCGTTCAATATTCATAATCCGGGAAAACCTGCATTTGATACCGCTCGCAACAATGCCCGTTGGGTCATAATTAATTTGCTTTTGGCTAGCCCGCATCCACACGGGGTATTCTTTAACGTGAATTTTCCAGACTTGCCAGATCGAGAAGATCTTGAGATTGAGGTCACCAAACAGGGGAGGCGTGATCAATCAGCTAATATCATTGAAGAGCGCAAGGATCCGCGCGGCATCAATTATTATTGGCTTGGCTTTCGCCGTGAAAAGCAAGAAGCGCCTGTTGGCTCTGATTTACGCTCAGTATTTGATGGTAAAATATCGGTAACACCTCTTCATCTCGATTACACTCATGAGGCGAGCCGGCACGACTTGGCAGCATCTCTCACAAAGACCCAGCGCAGCAGATAATCACTACAAGTGATAACGTCAAGATCGATGGTGAAGGTAGCTCCGACGTCCGTCCACTCGAGCTGATGATGTATCTTCGTAACGCCGGAATTCACGATACCCATGTTCTGGTGGTGCTAGAGCGTGTTCCGCGCAAACTGTTTGTTCAGGACACTCCTGTTTAGCCAAAGATCAACGGATTGCTATATTAGTAAGATTTTTTTATCTCAGAAACACGTTGTTAACCGCAATTGAGGTCTACTGCGTTCAGGTAGCGAAGGTATGAATCATGCGTAACTCTATTGCTTCCGCCAAAATCCGATCTGTAAATATAGGACCCTTGGCGGTATCTTTCATTTTAGCCGGATTTCTTGCCGGGTGCTCGACTGATGTTCAGCGCTTCGGCCATACGGGAAGTTTAGGCTCAACTGCTGCGGAGATCGCAGCGCCTGTAGTAGAGGTTGAGCGCGCGTTGTTGGGAGTGGCAGGACTTGCAGAGGAACCTGCTGGGGTAAATGAAGGCTCGGCCTATATGGGGGCCTCGTTAGCAGAGGCATCTGTCACGCCGGGAGCAGGCCGATTGGTTGAGGTGGAGCCTGGTGACACTGCATTTTCGATTGCGCGACGCAACGGAGTCTCAGTCGCCGTGCTGGTGGAAGCTAATGATTTGTCAGCCCCTTATGCAATCCTTATTGGTCAGAAAATAATAATACCGGGTGAGGAATTGGCTAGAACACCTGTGAGCGCACCAAAGAGTGTTCCCGCGCGAGGTGGAACCGCACACACCGTCTCAACTGGTGATACATTGTTTAATATATCACAGCGCTATGGCATTGATGTCAAAAACCTCTCCGAGACCAATAATCTCGACGTTAGCGGTACTATTAGGATTGGTCAGATTCTACGCTTGCCTGGAGATAGAACCCAGAGTGCTACCGGTGGACCATTGAATAGAGTGCTGAAATCACGTGTGGTTGAGGAAAGCGAAGCTGTAAGTAAGCGGCAAGTTGCGGCACTAACGCCGCCGGTTGAGGCGCTGGCAACGCCGGTTGAGATCACACAAAGTAAATTCCGCTGGCCGGCGAAAGGTCGCGTTGTGTCTCCCTATGGTGAGGCTGATAATGGCCAGCAAAATGACGGCATTAATATCTCCGTTCCTGAAGGTACGTCGGTGAAGGCCGCTGAGGGCGGGGTTGTAGCCTATGCCGGCAGCGAGCTGAAACGTTATGGGAATCTGGTGTTGATCAAGCATGACAACGATTTTGTTACGGCCTATGCCCACAATAGCGCACTGCTTGTAACCCGTGGCGACAATGTCATGCGTGGACAGGTTATAGCCAAGGCTGGACAAAGTGGTTCTGTCAAAAAGCCTCAGATCCATTTTGAGGTGCGCCAAGGCTCAAAAGCTGTTGATCCGATGCCTTTTCTTGAAGGGGCCTGACTCAGGCGTTAGCTTTGTTAGTCTATATAAGCATTTTATTTGACTAGGAATTTACTGGTTGCGGGCGGGTTACCTGCGGTGCTTAGTGCGGCCTGCACTATTTCTGTCGACAGGTGTTTGGCTGCCTTATGCCAAGGGTACGCTTAACCGGCCGGCAAGATCTTGAATGAACTGCCAGGCAACACGCCCCGAGCGCGCACCGCGTGTGGTTGCCCATTCAAGGGCGTCACCTCGCAATGTTTCCTCATCTACTTTTAGCGCGTAGTGATAGACATATGTGCGCACCATCTCTAGATAATCTGCCTGTGAACAATTGTGAAAGCCAATCCACAATCCAAACCGATCGGATAGAGAAACTTTTTCTTCTACCGCCTCAGACGGATTGATCGCGGTTGAGCGTTCGTTTTCCATCATGTCACGTGGCATCAGATGTCGCCGGTTCGACGTTGCGTAAAAGACAACATTTCCTGGCCTCCCTTCGATCCCACCCTCCAGAACTGCCTTCAGAGATTTGTATGTCGCATCTCCTCCGTCGAAAGAAAGATCATCGCAAAATACGATAAATTGGAGTTTCGGAGCTTCCCGAGTAAGCCCCATTAGATAGGGTAGGGAATCGATATCTTCGCGGTGAATCTCAATCAGCTTGAGCGTAGTACCAGATTGGATTGAGGCTTCATGATGTACAGCCTTGACAAGAGAACTCTTACCCATACCGCGCGATCCCCATAGCAGGGCGTTGTTGGCCGGTAGGCCTTTTGCAAATCGAATCGTATTTTCCAGTAGAAGATCTCGGTTGCGTTCGATACCACGTAAAAGTGATATTTCAAGGCGGTTGACCTGTGTCACCGGGGTTATCGTGACGGGGTCGGTATTCCATACGAATGCTTCCGCCTCAGACCAGTCGGGCTTTAGCTGTGTCTGCGGCGCCAGCCTTCCCAAGGCGAATTTGATCTCGGCAATTTCGTTGATCAGTAGTTGTGCCAGTCGATCGTCCACTTTCGTCCTCGATTCTAGTTCAATTGTAAATTAGTAGTATACTCGTCAATTGCCTATAGCATGATCATAATTAGCCGGAGCAGGCGCTCTCGCCAAGGTCTAGATGGTAGTTATGTTTACGCACTTGCATTAGCTGTCTTCGATCGTATAGTCGCTGCACATTGCAAGCGCTGGCGCACAATGCTACCGGCTAGTGTGTACTATGTATTCATACGGAGCTTTCTATGATTATAACCCCAGCCTATGCTCAGGTCCCCGGTGGCGGTGGCGATATGTTCGTCCAGCTACTGCCTTTTCTTTTGATTTTCGTGATCATCTATTTTCTGATCCTTCGGCCCCAGCAAAGACGGGTGAAAGCACACCGGGAAATGGTCTCGACCATTCGGCGCGGTGATACGATTGTGACGGCTGGTGGTCTGATCGGCAAGGTATCGAAAGTTACTGACGAAACTGAGATTCAAATTGAGCTTTCTGAAGGTGTTCGAGTGCGCGTGGTGCGTTCGACCATCCAGGAGGTGCGGGTTAAAGGTGAGCCGGCGGCTTCTAAAGAAGTTGAATAGAATCGTTGTGAATTAGTTTAGATTGGCTCCATGCTGCATTTCGCCAACTGGAAGATTGCAACGGTTCTTGCGGTATCTCTCGCTGGATTGCTGTTCGCAATGCCAAATATGTTTTCATCCGAGATGCGTGCGCGCTTCCCGTCTTTGTTGCCTAATCAGGCTGTGAACCTAGGATTGGATCTGCGCGGTGGTTCGCACCTGCTCTTAGAGGTTGAAACCGGTGTCGTGATCAAAGAGCGGCTTGAAGCTGTGATTGATGATGTGCGCTCAAATTTACGCGAACAGCGTATTCGCTACACGGGGCTGCGTGCGGATAAGCAGGCGGTTATGGTCCGAATTACCGATCCGGAGCGCTTGGACGAAGCCATCGCGCTGTTGGAAGATCTTGCCGCGCCAGTTACCAACGGTGTCCTCGGCAGTGTGGCAACAGTAGATCTTGTGATCGAAGTGCTAGACGAAAATCTGATTTCTATCGCTTTGACTGAATCGGCGATTGAACAGCGAATTTTATCTGCTGTAGATCAGTCAATTGAGATTGTTCGCCGTCGCATTGATGAACTTGGCACCACAGAGCCTACGATTCAGCGTCAGGGTAGCGAACGTATTTTAATTCAGGTGCCAGGATTTGATGATCCTGCACGATTGAAGACGCTGCTTGGCCAGACAGCAAAGATGAGTTTTCGATTGGTTGATGTCACAGCTCGAACCGAAGCACCGCCGGCCGGTACTGATGTGATCTATGATGAGTCAAATCCTCCGCGTGCCTATGTGCTGCGTCGGCGGGTTGTTGTTTCCGGGGAGAACTTGGTAGATGCACAACCAGGATTTGAGCAACAAACCAACGAGCCGATTGTAACCTTCCGTTTCGATGCCACAGGGGCACGTCGGTTCGGTCAGGTAACACAGGAAAATGTAGGTCGTCCTTTTGCCATCGTTCTTGACAATAAAGTGATATCAGCACCTGTGATCCGAGAAGCAATTCTCGGGGGTACTGGGCAAATCTCCGGTGGCTTTTCGGTTGAAGAGGCTAACGATCTTGCAATTTTACTACGCGCGGGTGCGTTGCCCGCACCATTAATAATCTTGGAAGAACGTACAGTTGGCCCAGGTCTTGGTGCTGATTCAATTGCCGCTGGCGAAATGGCAGCCATAATTGGCCTTCTTATCGTGATTGGATTCATGATTGTGAGTTACGGCCTGTTCGGTGTCTTTTCCGATATTGCGTTGATGATAAATATTGGCTTAATTCTAGGTATTTTGTCATTGTTGCAGGCAACCTTGACCTTGCCGGGAATTGCCGGAATTGTTCTAACCATCGGTATGGCAGTTGATGCCAATGTGCTCATTTATGAGCGTATTCGGGAGGAAGTGCGTCAGGGTAAGTCACCCATATCGGCAATCGAAGCTGGCTATAAACGGGCTCTTGGGACAATTTTGGATGCGAATATCACAACGTTTATCGCAGCTGTAATTCTGTTCCAGATGGGATCGGGCCCGGTGCGCGGATTTGCCGTAACGCTTGCTATCGGTATTGTCACTTCGGTCTTTACCGCATTTACGGTTACCCGATTAATGGTGTCGGTATGGATCCGCCGGCGTCGTCCGGGTGCCGTGCCGCTCTAGGAGCGTTTGTTATGATGAAACCTCTTCAGCTGATCTCGCCCAACACCAAAATTCCGTTTTTGACTTACCGCATGATTGCTTTCGTCGTATCTGGTGTTCTGATGGCCACCTCGATTGTTCTGGCGTTAGTCTTTGGCCTTAATTACGGCATCGATTTTCGTGGTGGTACGCTAATCGAGATTCAGGATAAAACAGGTCCGGCTGATATTGGGAAAATCCGTGATAAACTGAGCAACCTTGGTCTTGGTGACGTTCAGATCCAAGAATTCGGTGGGCCAAGAGATGTGTTGATCCGCATTTCACAGCAGCCCGGCGGCGATGAGGTGCAGCAACAGGTCATTACGCGCGTTAAGGAAGTGATAGGAGATACAGTAGTATATCGGCGCGTCGAAGTCGTCGGTCCCAAGGTATCTGCAGAACTTATTACTTCGGGTATCACGGCGGTAATAGCGGCAATTTTTGCCGTTCTTATCTATATCTGGTTTCGATTTGAATGGCAGTTCAGTATTGGCGCTGTCTCTGCACTGGTGCATGATGTAGTGATTACTATCGGGATGTTTTCTGCGTTGCAGCTTGAGTTTAACCTCTCGATTATCGCCGCGATTTTAACCATTGTTGGCTACTCGCTGAACGATACGGTGGTGGTATTTGATCGGGTGCGTGAGGAGTTGCGTCGTTATAAGACGATGGAGCTCTCAGCTCTCCTCAACCTTGCCATCAATCGTACCTTATCGCGTACCATTATGACGTCTGTAACCACGCTGCTTGCCCTTCTATCCCTCTACATATTTGGCGGGGAGGTAATCCGTGGCTTCACTTTTGCCATGATCTGGGGCGTAGTTATTGGAACTTATTCCTCGATCTTTATCGCATCGCCCATATTGCTTCTGTTAAAAGTGAAGCGTGACTGGTCAAGAACAGGTGCTTCTCCAGCCAACAATAGTGCGAGCTAGACGGGTTGGGACTTATGGCAATGCCGGCAATTGATGGCAAAAAATTCAGGCAAAAATAAAATTGAATCTGCCGCTTGTTGCGATGTTCTGCGGGCGCATGATCGGGACCGCCTGATTGCAAATCTGTTCGCGCCGCAGCATCATCGGTTTCATCTAAATGCCTTGTGTGCTTTTGCGGCTGAACTGACTTCCATCAGGACGAAGGTGAGCGAGCCGCTGCTGGGGGTAATGCGCCTTCAATATTGGCGCGATGTCTTGTGCTCGTACAATGAGACTATGAAAACTGGAAATCCACTGGCTGATGCTCTGCGCCAGATGCTTGGAGAGACAGAATTGACGTTCACTGTGATTGAGCAGTTGATCGATAACCATGAATCACAGCTGCATGATGATTGTCCGCTTGAGCTTTCCACCTATGAACGCCGATATGCTGAACTTGAGGGCTGGACCATCAGACAGGGTGCGCGCCTGATTCTGCCTGGGATTATTTTAGATGAGATTGCTGATTCTGCTGGTGTGGCCATAGGGATGACGAGAGCACTCACACAATATTTTCCTGGAAACGATGAAATACGTGCGTTTCCAATAGATATTCTTGCCATACATGGAGCTGATCAGCGATCCATAGGATCGAATAAGCTAGCTGCTGAAGCGGTGTTGCGAGATCTCATCTCAGCCGTGCGCTATCACCTGAATAAGGTAAGGGAGTACGCGCGAGTGATTCCGGTTCAAGTGCTTCCGTTACTGCTACCTCTTGCGGCAGTAGAACTAGATTTACGGAATTTAGAGCGCTATGGATGGGGAGTGAGGACCGGAAATTTGCGACGGCAACTTGCTATCTACCAGTCGGCTTGGAGAACAAATGTCTAAAAATAATGAGAGGGACTATCCTATTCGGCAGGTTGCCGATTGGAGCCAAGCCATAGACTGAGGTCCGTAAGAGCCCGGCTTGTAAAAGCGCGTTTTCGAGCCTGTGAGCGTTCGCGCTTTGGCACACGGCCGATGGGTCGTGGAACTTCAACTGGCGGAAACAGGCCGAAATTTATATTCATTGGCTGAAAACTTGGGCTCTCCGGAGAGCCTTCCAGATGACCGATTGTTATGTGAGCGAGTAGCGCGCCAAGGGCGGTGGTGGGAGGAGGAACGCTGATCTTTATGCAAGCTCGCTCGCTCGCCGCGAACTGGCCAGCAAGAAGACCAATCGCAGCAGATTCGACATAGCCTTCAACACCGGTGATTTGACCGGCAAAGCGCAGCGAATGTATGCCGGACATGTTGAGGCGCAAGGTCTCGTTCAGAAGCTTTGGGCTATTTAGATAAGTATTCCGGTGAATGCCGCCAAGCCGGGCAAAAACAGCTGCTTCAAGCCCTGGAATCATTCGGAAAACACGAGTTTGCTCGCCATATCTCAACTTGGTTTGAAAGCCGACCATATTGTAGAGTGTTCCCAGTTTATTGTCCTGGCGTAGTTGCACCACCGCATACGGTTTGGTCCTTGGATCATGAGTATTGGTCAAGCCAACGGGTTTCATTGGGCCATGTCGTGGCGTCTCTGCTCCGCGCTCCGCCATCACTTCAATAGGTAGGCAACCCTCAAAATAGGGTGTGTTGAGCTCCCAATCGTGAAACTCCATCGTTTCTCCTGCCAAAAGTGCGTCGATAAAAGCAAGATATTGCTCCTTGTCGAGAGGACAGTTGATGTAGTCAGCCCCGCTTCCACCAGGGCCTTCTTTGTCGTACCTGGACTGGAACCATGCGATATTCATATCGATGGACTCGGTATGGATGATCGGGGCAATGGCATCGAAAAACGCTAATGAGTTTTGTCCAACGAAAGAGGAAATCGCCTCGCTGAGTGCCGTCGAGGTTAATGGCCCGGTTGCAATGATTGCATTCCCCCAGTCTTCCAAGGTTAGTTGTTTTATTTCTTCACAGACAATTGAGATCAAGCTTTCATGGTTGATTCGCGCGGTGACCATTTCTGAAAATCCTTCTCGGTCAACCGCGAGTGCGGAGCCGGCAGGTACCTGATTGGCGTCTGCCGCAGACATAATCAACGACCCTGATCGCCGCATTTCTTCATGCAATAGGCCAACTGCATTGAGCTCAGCATCATCAGATCTAAATGAATTAGAGCAGACCAATTCGGCAAGTTTTTCAGTCTGGTGAGCTGGAGTGGATTGGGCTGGCCGCATTTCGTGTAAAATTACAGGTACTCCACATCGCGCCACCTGCCATGCCGCCTCTGAGCCTGCGAGTCCGCCGCCGATAATATGGATTGGCTTCATTTGATGAAAGGCTCCATGGAATTGCGTTTTTGTCTGTCCGAGATAAACGGGGCAACTCGTCATAGCTTGCTTGTTTATCTGCAGCCATGAGTTTCGTCTATCAAGGTTGAAAGAGAGGTCTGTGGTCAAGCGTGTGTTTGCATAAATGATGAGGGGCCTGAGGGGGGCTCAAGAGTTGGGGCGCGATTTAAGTCAAGATTTTAATTTCATGAGACAAAAGGCAGGTGCTCATTTACTGAAATAAGGCGTGTAATGTTACTTTGTAGCGCTATTCAGCCGCTTCCACTGTCTTAGCACCGGCCCGTCGTTCAAACATGTCTCTTAGATAATGGCCTGTATAGCTTTGTTTCGATTGTGCGATGTCCTCCGGTGATCCGGTTGCGATAATTTGCCCACCGCCATCACCGCCGTCCGGCCCAAGATCAATGATCCAATCAGCAGTTTTAATCACTTCGAGATTATGCTCTATCACTATCACGCTATTGCCTTGTTCAACCAGCGCATGCAGCACTTCTAGAAGTTTAGCCACATCATGGAAATGAAGGCCCGTGGTCGGTTCGTCGAGGATATAGAGCGTGCGGCCGGTCGCCCGCTTTGAGAGTTCTTTCGATAATTTAACCCTTTGAGCTTCGCCACCTGACAGCGTTGTTGCTTGTTGCCCCACCTTGATATAATCGAGGCCGACACGCTTGAGGGTCTGCAGTTTGTCGCGAACGGAAGGCACTACACGAAAAAAAACAGCTCCTTCCTCAACTGTCATGTCAAGCACATCTGCGATTGATTTTCCGCGAAACTGAATTTCGAGTGTCTCTCGATTGTAGCGTTTGCCCTTGCACACATCGCATGTAACATAAACATCGGGCAGAAAATGCATCTCAATTTTAATTACACCATCACCCTGACATGCCTCGCAGCGACCGCCTTTGACATTAAATGAGAAACGGCCTGGTTTGTAGCCGCGAACGCGGCTTTCCGGTAGCTCGGAGAACCACTCCCGGATGGGTGTGAATGCGCCGGTATAAGTTGCTGGATTTGATCGGGGGGTGCGCCCGATCGGAGATTGATCTATGTCGATAATTTTATCGAGCAATTCGATGCCGTTAAGTGCAGAATGGGCACCTGGAACATCCCGCGTCCCGTTGAGCCGACGGGCCAAAGCGCGGTAAAGAGTGTCCAGAACAAGAGTCGATTTCCCCGAGCCAGAAACGCCAGTGACGCAAGTAAAAAGTCCTAGAGGAAACTGTACATCAACGGCTTTAAGGTTGTTCTCAGATGCGCCCTTAAGTTCGATGGTCCGCCCAGCGATGATTGTACGCCGAACTTTCGGCATGGGCACTTTAAGGCATCCGGTAAGGTACTGGCCGGTGATGCTGGCTTGATTTTTCATGATTTCTTGAGGCGTGCCTTGGGCCACTATCTTGCCGCCATGAACACCAGCACCAGGTCCAATATCAACCACATGGTCTGCGATCAGTATGGCATCCTCATCATGTTCTACCACGATGACTGTATTCCCGAGGTCGCGTAATCTTATCAATGTATCAAGAAGACGCTGATTGTCGCGCTGATGCAACCCGATTGAGGGCTCGTCGAGTACATATAACACCCCCGTTAGACCAGACCCTATTTGGCTTGCTAGTCGGATACGTTGAGATTCTCCTCCAGAAAGTGTTGATGAAGAGCGCGCGAGCGTCAGGTAACCAAGGCCAACATCATTAAGAAATTTTAGCCTTTCGCGAATTTCCTTTAAGATACGCTCGGCGATTTCGTTCTGTTTCTGGGTAAATGAGTGCGGTACGTCTTCAAACCATCTTGCAGCATTGGCAATCGATAGGCTGGCGACCTCACCAATATGCTTTCCATTGATTTTTACTGCCCGTGGTTCGGGCTTTAGGCGAAATCCACAACATTCTTCGCATGGTTTTTTTGACTGATAGCGCTCGATCTCTTCTCGCGCCCAGTTGCTCTCAGTTTCGCGCCAGCGCCGCTCAAGATTCGGAATAACTCCCTCAAATGGCTTTTCGACATCATAAACTCGAACACCGTCATCATAGGTAAACCGAACTTTTTCACCAATAGAGCCATAGAGGATCACATTGCGTGCGCTTTCGCTGAGTTGTGTCCACTTGGTTCCCATATCAAAATCGAAATGGCGTGCCAGGGCTTCTAGCGTCTGCGTATAATACGGAGAAGTTGAGCGCGTCCAAGGCGCAATCGCCCCTAATCTAAGCGTTCTATCGCCATCTGGTACCACCCGATCTGGATCAACCATTTTCTGGCTGCCAAGACCATCGCAAACCGGGCATGCTCCATGCGGATTGTTGAATGAAAATAGTCTTGGTTCAATTTCATCGATAGTAAACCCAGATGATGGACAGGCAAACCGGGCTGAAAACACAATTCGTTTGTGATTTTCATTTTTTGACAAATTGGGCGCTGCCAGGCGCGCAGGATCAAGAGCTTCGTCGGCGAATTCGATCACTGCTAGGCCATCGGTAAGTGTGAGGACAGTTTCAAATGAATCTGCCAATCGTTGCATGATATCGGAACTCATCACCAGCCGATCGACAACGACATCAATGTCGTGATTAAATTTCTTGTCAAGCGGTGGCACGTCGCCTACTTCAAAGAATTCTCCATCAACTTTGATGCGCTGAAACCCGCGCTTGATTAGGTCGGCAAGATCTTTGGCGAATGTGCCTTTGCGCCCACGTACGATTGGCGCAAGCAGAAAAAGCCGCGTTCCTTCATCAATTTCCATCACCCGATCAACCATTTGACTGATCGTCTGGCATTCAATAGGAAGCCCCGTTGATGGCGAATAGGGCACCCCTACGCGCGCAAACAACAGTCTCATATAGTCATGAATTTCGGTTGCCGTTGCGACGGTAGAGCGTGGGTTTTTTGATGTGGTCTTCTGTTCAATCGAGATTGCAGGCGAAAGACCGTCAATTTGATCTACATCGGGCTTTTGCATTATCTCCAGGAACTGGCGTGCATAAGCTGAAAGACTTTCTACATAACGCCGCTGTCCTTCTGCATAAATAGTATCAAAGGCCAGTGATGATTTTCCCGAGCCAGAAAGTCCGGTCACGACAATCAATTTCTCGCGCGGCAAATTAAGATCAACATTCTTCAGATTGTGTTCACGCGCGCCACGAATGGAAATTGATTTTAACATCGACGACTTAACTTTCCGCTATATAAACTGGCGCACTATTGGCTCAACAGTCATGACGTTGGGTAATAAAATGGCGATGCGGGTGCCCCGCGTGAATTCTGCTGTCTGTATATTTCAGGTCAAGCTTGTGAATAACCTGTAGCGAGCGATCGTTTGTCGGCGTGTACATTGTAATGATCCAATTGAAATTCAAATATATACTATAACATTGAGTGATAACCGATTTAGGTATCGTAGGATTGACCAATCGATTGCAAATCACCTCGTTAATAAAAAAAGGAGTGCCGTCAACAGAGATCTGGTCTGCTGGAAATAGTACTCATAAGTCCAGTCAGTTCCGACTAAGGAGAAATCTCTTTGGCAGCCCTTTCATGCTCACTCTGCTCTAATGGATGTTGGCGCTAGAATTTAATTAGTGGTTTGCCATCAGTCTATGTAACAGCTGAAACTGTATTGCACAGATGGGGGGTGTGTAATCAAATAGGTCTCTGACGAGCCGAGGAATTTAAAAATGAGTTTAAAGATACGTTGTAGCTTGATTTTTGGGGAACATTATAAGAACTTTTTCCCATGAGCAACTGTGGATGGCGTAGTTTGGTGCATAGTCGCCGGGCCCGCTATCCGTTAATATTGTTGCCAATAGGTAGAGTTGAATATTATGGAAAATGGGGAGCACCATCATGGCCGGCAGCGTGAATAAGGTTATTTTGATTGGAAATCTGGGTGCTGATCCGGAAATTCGCCGTACCCAAGATGGTCGTCCAATCGCGAATTTACGTCTAGCAACTAGCGAAAGCTGGAAGGATAAAAATTCTGGTGAACGCAAGGAACGCACCGAGTGGCATCGAGTGGTAATTTTTTCTGAAGGTCTATGCCGAATTGCTGAGCAATATCTAAAAAAAGGTTCGAAGGTCTATGTGGAAGGCCAGCTTCAGACACGAAAATGGGAAGATCAGTCAGGGCAAGAGCGCTACAGCACTGAGGTTGTTTTGCAGAATTTTAACTCAACCCTCACCATGCTTGATGGACGCCGTGAGGGTGGTGGATCATCGGAATTCTCATCCGATAGCGACTTTGGTTCCGATCAACCTGTGAATTCAACGCAAAATAAATCCAGTACAGAAGAGTTCGATGATGAAATACCATTTTAGTACTAATCTGACTGACTCTGCGCTGATAAATCGGCTTGTCTATCCGTCATAGACGCCCATAGATGGCATGGTCATCTACGGATACCTTTAAGGTTCTCAGCATAATAAAAGACTCTGTCTATAGTTTTAATTTGCATCCATTTAGTGGTAAATGTCTAAGACTTTTAGATTGTATCTACTTACATTAATTCATTGTTTTACAATATCTTATAAAGAATACATCACTTAAGACTTAAATGGTTCGGGTGATAGCAAGCTTTAAGTTTCATCTAAGTCAGTCACTATGAGATATCTGATTAATTGATTTTTATGTTAAACTTTACTGTAAACGTTACCCTTTGTGTCTGATGTCGTGTTGAGGTTGGAAAATACCTTCACGCTTCTTGCTCTGACAATAGATTTTTCGAAAATTATTTATTTTAGGCGTGAGAGTGATTGCGTCTTGACCGTCGCGCGAATATACAAGCGCGCGAAATAGCGAGTTGTCAGCTCGGAGTGCTAATATATGGCAAAGCGTCAAAATAATTATATGAACGACTATCGGCCGAATGATGGTGAGGCGTTCATGAATACTTTTCAGCGTACCTATTTCAGGGATAGGCTGCAGGTATGGCGTGAAGATATTTTACGCGAAAGCCGGGGAACCATTGCTAATCTTCAAGAAGAGCAGAGGCAACATCCCGATGTGACCGATCGCGCCTCATCCGAGGCTGACCGCGCATTGGAGCTGCGTACCCGTGACCGCCAACGCAAGCTTGTCTCGAAAATTGATTCGGCATTGCGTCGGATTGAAGATGGAACGTATGGTTATTGCGAGGAAACTGGTGATCCAATTGGCTTGTCCCGCCTGGTTGCTCGACCAATCGCGACGCTTTCGATAGAGGCGCAGGAGCGCCACGAACGCCGAGAACGATTTTATCGAGATGAATAACACTTAGCTACTCATTGTTGTCGTGCCTCCGGTGTGCCGTATTAGATTAGACATGTTTTAGCTTCAGGTTTGTGTCCTTCCGATAACAGTAAACTTCGACATTGGTTGGCGTTGCGGGAGCATCTGTCGTGTGGTGTTGGTAACTTGAAGGGGAAAGCTTCACCGTTCACCGCTTGCCGACAATATAGTTATTCTGTTATAGACCGCTCGCTTAGGCGCATAGCCGAATGTTCCCCGGTAGCTCAGTTGGTAGAGCAAGCGGCTGTTAACCGCTGTGTCGTTGGTTCGAGTCCGACCCGGGGAGCCATATTTCAATCACTTAGCACCTTTTCAGCAGCACCAATTGGGTGCTGTTTTTGTTTTGACGTAGGTATAGTAGATAACTTCTTCCGCCTAGTATTACCACGATCACGAGATTGGCGGTTGTTGGGCGTGTTGACGTGTTGCTCTAAGAAGTGTCCAAATGTCCGGGCTGTGGGCGATACTCAAAATAAGTAATCACAACATTGGAGTGGAAATATGATCATACGTTGGATGCGATCAGGGTTTGTCTGGATAGTCGGAGCAATCATATTTTCTGGAGTTGGCTTGGGCGGAGTCGCTCATTCCCAAGATGCAGCACCGGTGGTTGTTGCAGTTGAGGATCTCGGAGCCGGCGATTGGATGCCGCAGCTCAACTCCGGCACCAACCGCGTCATCTATGATCTCGTAAACGAGACGCTGATCGGCCTCGATGCTGAGCGCAATCATGTGCCGCGTCTCGCCAAGTCCTGGGATCCATCCGAGGACGGACTGACATGGCATTTCACGCTTCAAGAGGGTATCCAATTCCATGACGGATGGGGTGAGATGACTGCGGATGACGTCAAATTTACCTGGGCGATGTACCTACGGGATAGCTCGCTCATGTCGCGCTCCAAGAGGTGGTCGGCGGCCGTTTCTGGCGATGTTGAGAAGAACTTCGAGATAGTCAATGACTATGAGTTTGTCCTCCACGGTAACAAGCCGAACTTTCTTTTGCCGGCGCAGCTCTCCTACTCCATTGATACGCTACAGATTCAATCAAAGAAATACTGGGACACCACTGGCGAAGAAAAGGCGCGGACCCATCTGATCGGAACCGGGCCTTATAGGTTCGTCGGCCAACAGCCAGGAATTGAGGTTGAACTCGAGGCGGTCGAGAACCACTGGCGGCACACACCGAGCGTCAAGCAACTGATTATAAAAGTGGTGGCGGATAACGCTGCACGGATGGCGCAGACCCGGACTGGAGAGATTGACGTGGCGGCGATCCCTCCGTCGCTCGTTCCTGAGGCCAAGGCGGTCGGTCTTAAGCTGCTTCAGTCAGAGAATGCTTATCAGTGTAACGTTCACTTTGGCGGTATCTATCCGTTTGAGCACCTTGAGAAGGAGGCCTCGGGCCTCCATAAGCCGAACTTGCCGTGGGTCCAGGATGATCATCCCGAAAAGGGAATGGCTATCCGCAAGGCTATGTCTCTATCCATTGACCGGCAGCTGATTGCAGACTCGCTGCTTTCGGGATTGGGAAAGCCCGTGCGGGCGCCACTGCAGCTTGCTTTTATCACCGACAAGACCTTTGAGCTTGAGGTTTTCGATCCAGAGCAGGCCAAAAACTTGATGGAAGAAGGCGGGTATCCCGATGGCTTTACCATCGATATGCCAATTTTCAAGCAGGGTGGACGCTTAGCCGCTGTTGACGTCTCCAACGCCCTCGCGGGCATGTGGGAAGAGCACCTTGGCATCAAAGTCAACCGCGCACCGATGGAATTTAAGCCGACTTTCCGTGCTCATATCGAGAAAAAAACCACGGGCGATCCATTGCCCGGTTCGGACGCTGTTGGCAAGGTCTGGGGGTTCTGCCAGAACCCTGCCGATGAGCCGGCCGAACAGCTTTCGGGAGGGATTATGCCTGGCGGCTCGTTCACGAATTTCCACCACGAGGCGGCGCAGGAACTAATTCCAAAGATCCTGCGGACCGGTAATGCCGAAGAGCGCACGCTCCTGCATGCCGAGCTTGGGCGCCGACTCGCAGAGGATTACACCTCCTACGGCGTCGTCGCACCGAGTGCTCCGTGGGTCATAAGCGAGAGGGTTGCGAGCCTTCCTGTCCTGCCAGGTAGGGGAGAGTTCACAAATCTTGAATATCTTGAACTTAACGAGTGACTGACATATCGGTCATTTTTGACAAAAATGCCTAAGAGGTTTGCAGGCAGGATGGCTAATGCCTTCCTGTCTGCATCTCTTCCGCCTGGACGAATCGGGGTGATCTCGAAAATCAGGTCACCCAGTCAAAGGGCGAAGGAACAATGATTCGCTACATCCTGGAACGTCTACTGCAATCGATAGTCAGCTTAATCGGTGTCACTATTATCGTATTTGCAATGGTGAATCTAACGGGTGATCCTTCACTCGTGATGTTGCCGGAGGACGCGACGGCTGAGCAGATTGCGATGGTTCGCCATGAGCTCGGTCTCGATCGGCCGCTCGTCGTAAGATACCTGCAGTATTTGGGTGGCCTACTCCAGGGTGACCTCGGAACGTCGATACGCGGTCTAGCCTCCGTGCCAGTCGGGAAGATTATTGCGGAGCGCCTGCCAGCGACTCTGGAGCTCGGCGCGGCAGCGGTTTTCCTGACGTTCCTCGTCGGGATCCCGCTCGGCGTCTATGCCGGGTACTGGAAGGACAGCCCGCTCGACAAGGGAGCGCGGATCTTTGCAGTGCTTGGCCAGTCCGCTCCGCCGTTTTGGGTTGGCATCATCCTGATCGTAATCTTCTCTATCCATCTTGGTTGGCTTCCGGCGGGCGGCCGTGGGGGATTGCTGCACATCATCCTGCCGGCCAGCACCATGGCTTGGGCGTCGATCGCGGGCGTCACGCGACTGGTCCGGTCCAATCTGCTCGAGACCCTCGACACCGACTACGTCCGGTTCTGCCGGATCAAGGGGCAGTCGGAGACGAATGTTGTCTGGAAGCACGGGCTGAGGAACGCCGGTATTCCCGTGATGACATTCAGCGCCATCATTATGGCGAGCCTTATCACCGGCTCGGTGATCACCGAGACCATCTTCACCTGGCCGGGGCTCGGCAAACTTCTGATCGACTCGATCGGCTTTCGCGATTTGCCGGTTATCCAAGGTTGCATTCTTGTGTTTGCGGCGGTCTATCTCGCCCTCAACCTCGCGGTTGACCTGCTCTACGCCTATCTCAATCCAAGGGTGAGGGTCGGCTGATGAGCATGCACTCGGCGCCAGTTGGTATGCCCGGCCTGTCGGCGATTGTCCGCGGTGTCATTCGCGGTACTAGGGAAATGCCGCCGACCGTGCTGGTTTGTGTGTTCCTACTTGTGACGCTTGTGCTTAGCGCCATGTTTGCACCGCTTCTAGTCGACCACTCTCCAACCTACCAGGACCTTATTCGTAGGATGCAGCCGCCGGCATGGGTCGAGGGCGGCTCTGCAGACTATCTTCTGGGAACTGACGGTCTCGGGCGCGACATGCTTAGCCGGCTGCTGTATGGCGGGCGGATCTCGCTCGCGGTCGCCGGACTTGCGATGCTGTTCGGGGCTAGCTTTGGAACGCTACTTGGCCTGTGGGCCGGGTATTTTGGGGGGATTGTTGATGCTGTGGTCATGCGTGTGGTTGATGTCCTTCTGGCATTGCCGACGCTGCTTGTGGCCATCGTGCTTGCGGTCGCGATCGGCCCTTCGTTCTGGAACGTGGTCTTCGTCGTGTCATTTCTGCTGTGGCCTAAGATCACCCGACAGATTCGTGGCGAAGTCCTTGCCGTCAAGGAGCAGGACTATGTCAAATATGCGGAAGGTATTGGTCGCAGCAGGCTGTCGGTCATGCTGCGGCATCTGCTCCCGAATGTGACTCCGAGTTTGGTTGTCGTTGCGACGCTCGAGCTGGGCCACGTGGTGCTGCTCGAGGCGTCTCTCAGTTTCATTGGGGCGGGCATTCCGCCCCCAAATCCATCATGGGGCGTGATGGTTGACGAAGGTCGGGCACTTCTGGCGACGGGCTGGTGGCTGTCGCTGTTCCCCGGACTTGCAATCATGGTGACCGTGCTCATTTTCAACACGCTTGGAGATTGGCTGCGCGATATCCTAGATCCGCGACTAAAACTCAGATGAGGATGTCGAGCGACAGCGTGGGTGCAGATGCCGCCACTCCGGCTCTTGAGGTTAAGAACCTTTGTGTGAGTACGGGCAGGAAACGCGACAAGGGTAGGCAACTTCTCGACGGGATCTCGTTCAAGCTCATGCCCGGGGAGGCGCTCGGCGTTGTCGGTGAGTCGGGCTCAGGGAAATCTCTCACGAGCCTCGCTATCTTGAGGCTTCTGCCCAGGGGCCTAAGTGTCGACGCGGGCGAAATCCTGCTCGGCGGAGTTGATGTTCTCGCGATGTCGGCGCGTGACCTGCGTCAGGCGCGGGGCAGAAAATTTTCTATGGTTCTGCAGGATCCGATGAGTTCGCTCGATCCCTGCTTCCAAATACGCTCGCAGATGCGCGAGGCGCTTCAGAACGTGGTGTCGGCTTCAGGAAAATCGCGGCGGGAAATTGATGAAATTTGCGAGGACCTGCTGCAGCGGGTTAGGATGCCTGAGCCCGACGTTGTGCTGCGAAAGTATCCCCACGAACTGAGTGGTGGTATGCGCCAGCGCGTTACTAGCGCAATCGCTCTGTCGGGAGGGCCAGATGTTCTGATCGCCGACGAACCGACGACCGCGCTTGATGTCACGACTCAGGCCCTCTACTTGTCGATGCTGAAGCAGCTCCAGATCTCCACGGGTTTCTCGTTGATGTTCATCAGCCATGATCTTCTTCTGGTGAAGCAGATGTGTGACCGGCTGATCGTCATGTATGCAGGACAGGTTGTGGAGGAAGGACCGCTTGGCGAGGTCCTGGCCAGTCCTCAGCATCCCTATACGCGTGCGCTGCTGCGATCGATCCCGAAGCCTGACGTGGATGCAGAGCTCTTTCCTATCGATGGCTATCCGCCAGACCCGGCCGCCTATCCACCCGGATGCAGGTTTGCACCGAGATGCGCACATGCCCGTGATGCCTGTGATGGGGGAGTTCCAGACGCCGCGCCGCGTTCGGCAAGTGGCCATGTGGCGCGGTGCATAGGCACCGCAGACGGCGGATGGGTCGCGTGACTGTCGCAAATTCACAGAGAGACACAAGTCTTGTCGGAACTCGGGTATTGAACCCGTCTCCTGCCACTCCTCTTATCGAACTTGATCGTGTGGTCGTAGACTTCGAGAAGCGTCAGGCAGTGTTTCAGCGCGGCCGCCCCGACCTCCTGCGCGCGGTCGACGAGGTCAGCCTTTCGATAGCGAACGGGGAATCTCTTGGCCTGGTTGGAGAGAGCGGTTCGGGAAAGACGACCGTCGGCCGCTTGGCGGCGGGGATGCTGGCGCCAACCAGCGGTATTGTTCGCGCGAATGGGCAGGTGCTGGGACAGGATCGCGGTGCGCTTGCCTCCTACCGTCGAAACGTCCAGATCGTGTTTCAGGACCCTTATTCATCACTCGATCCGCGAATGCGGGTGGGGAGTATTATTGCCGAGCCTCTGTTCGGGCGCGAAGGAGCGTGGTCGACACGGTCCGCTCGAAAAGAGAGGGTCGATGAGCTGCTGAATCTCGTTGGGCTCCTGCCGGATGCAGCTAGCATGTATCCG
Organism: Alphaproteobacteria bacterium; assembly: GCA_963582255.1. GTDB lineage: Bacteria > Pseudomonadota > Alphaproteobacteria > Rhizobiales > TMED25 > CAUZRD01. The sequence goes on from CAUZRD010000002.1 coordinate 31,744, forward strand.
CACCAGTTCAGCGGCGGACAGCGCCAGCGCATCGCCCTTGCGAGGGCGCTGAGCTCGGATCCAAGGCTAATCATACTTGATGAACCGACTTCGGCGCTCGACGTTTCAATCCGCGCCCAGATTCTCAAACTCCTGAAAGATCTGCAGCGGAGGCTGAACGTTTCCTACCTCGTCATCTCCCATGATCTCGGGTCGGTCGCCTATCTTGTCTCGCGCGTTGCTGTCATGTATCGGGGTCGGATCGTCGAACAGGGCTCGCCGGCGCAGATCTATCGCACGCCACAGCATCCCTATTCGCGTTTGTTGCTGGCGAGCGTGCCGCGCGAAGATACGAGTTTCATCATGACCGAGGATATTGCGGTCAACGAGCCCGAAGCCATAGATGCCGGGACGGGGTGTGGATTCCGCAACCGATGCAATCTACGCTGTCAGCTCCCCGAACCGTCGCGTTGTGAAGATACCCGCCCGAGACTTCTCGCGGCGACTGATAACCATTTCGTCGCCTGCCATGGCATAGGCGCGCGGAGTGGCGTGGACAACGGGGAGAGCTGACATGATCGCGCGCCATGTTTGCGAGCGCAAATCAGGCGCTGGGTAGTTTCATCGACGAAGGCTTAATTTTCTTTACGCTGCAGTGGATCGATGAGGAGTTTGAGAAGATTCGCGGCCACTCGCCTGCCTGCACGTCGGTGCTTGTGCACCGCGGTGGAAAGCCAAATTTGAATGAGGAGCTAGTATGTCGGAATTGATACGTGTCTGTCACTCGGTCCACGGGGCGGCCAATGCTATCATGGCGCTCGGCGTCGCATCGGGATTTTTCGCTGATGTCGGACTGAACGTCTTCATGGAGGAGATGCCCCGAACAGGGGACGCCATGAGGAAACTCATCGATGGGACAACCGAGTTTGTCGTCGTCGGTGCTGTGCCCGTCATCAATGCTGCACGTGCGGGCCATCATCCGTTGATCGTCATGAGCATTGAAGCAGATAATGTTTTTGCAGTGATGGGTTCAAGTTCGATCCGCTCGCCGAACGACCTGAAGGGCAAGATAATTGCCATTAGTGGACGACACGAGCAGGACGACATCATGGTGCGTCGCGCTCTTGCGCATTGGGGAATTGATCCAGACAATGATGTGACGTTCGAGGCGCGGGGTAGCCGCGGGAAATGCTGGGATGCGATTATTTCCGGCGAGGCCGTTGCGATGTGTGCAACTATTCCTCAGCCGATTCTTGCACGAGCAAACGGGCTGCCTGTCCTCATGGATTTTGCGAATTTGCACGAGCCCTATCAAGCGGGCTCAGTGGTGACGACGCGGGCCTACGCCGATGCAAATTCGGACACTGTGACCCGCTTTCTTGAGGGCCAGCTTCGCGCTGTCCGTCAGTTTCAGAGCGATTTCGAGTTGTCGCTGCCGCATTTGAAGGCCCGGAGCAAACTCGATGATGTCGAAGTTTTGCGTGAAACGCATCGATTGTTCGGTGAGGCCGCGGAGGACTACATCCCCAATCCGGCGGCTTCGGCCACGGTGTTGTGTAATCTCGCCGCCGCCATCGGTGAGCCGATTGATATTGATTTGGACCGGATCATCGATGCCAGTTTCGCGACTGCGCTTGAAGGCCGCAAGCCGTACCCGTCCGTTGGCCGCGCCCCGAGCACCTGAGTTTTCTCGTGAATTCAAGGCGGGTTTGTTACACCCTCTTTAACATCTCCAACATCCTAAACACCCCCCGCAGCAGCTTCAGGATGTCCTCGTCTAAATACCGTTTCCCTGTCATCTCCCATCCCCCTTCTCAGACCACAATAGTGGCCCAGTTTTAAGGGGGAAGGACTACTGCTTAAACTCAAACTAAGGATGTGCCAGGCTCTCCGATCCTGAGACTATTAGCTTATCTTAAGATATTTGAACCCGGACATGCTACGAGCTACTTCTTGGACTCTTTTCGTTTGATCCATTGGATCAAATCCGCTGGTTCGAGCCGAGCCAGCGGGCCATCACTGTAGCTGGAAAATATGACCTTGCCGTCGGGGTTCAAAATGAATTCCGAGGGCTGGATGATCGAGCGTCGCTCTTCCCAGAAGGAGCCAAGCATATGGGCGTTGGAGCGTGTCACACCATAGCCAACCGAAAACGAAACTTCGGTGGAAACTTCCTTAGCCTTGTCAATTGGATCAACACTAGCGCTGACCAATATGCGAGCGCCAAGGGCGTCAAGTTCAGGCTTAATTTTCTCGAGGCCGACTAACTGACGGCGACAGTATGGTCACCAATGGCCGCGATAAAACAATATCACCCGATATTTCGCGTCCATGCTGTCTGGCAGTTCCAATGTTGAACCGTCAACCAAATTAAGCTTCATCCATGGGAAACAGTCGCCAATGCCAAGCTTTTTCGTCATGAAAATTATCCTTCGATTGACGCTTTGAAGTGAGTCAATATCGATACCACATTCCAACTCTACGGCGCCCACTTTTTGAAGGCAATCGCTTAATCAAAACCATTTTCTGATGTTCTTATCCAACTGAGCTTCGTAAGTTCAATAGTCGTTTTCTCTCGATTATTAGTTCCCACGTTGCTGCTGAACAATCCGGCAGAAGCTACCTGGCGCAATTGTCAGCGTCCAAGCATCGAGGAATTCCAATTGTCCTGATAATGGCTGCATGTCAGCGCGTTGATGCGTAGAAAGTCGACAAACGAGCTTAAATATATGAAATCAAATGACTACAGATACCTCTCAGCCGATTCCCAAAAAAGTGGAAAGTATATGTGTTTCCAATAAGGCTCCTACTTCTTGATCACACTTCAAGCGCCGGGCGCGATTTGGGTGGTGCTGTAAGGTGCACGGCCCTCCAATGCGATGGCAAATTTAGGATCAATGATCTTTTCGAGATCTACATCGAGGGGTTTGCCAAGGGTCTCCGACAAGTTGCGCAGGACATTGGCCGACGCCACCGGATTGGGGATGTAGTCCTCCGCGGCTTCACCAAACAATCGATGTGTTTCACGCAAAACTTCGACATCATCGAGTTTGCTCAGGGTGATAAGATGGGGCAAGGCCGCCTCGAAATCGCTCTGAAAAAGTCGAACCGCACGCAGTTGGCCGGCAAGAAAACGGTGCACATTGTCGGGCTTGTCGTCAATATAGGCGCGCGTTGTTCCGATGCAGCCAGCCTGTAATGGCTCATGAAGTTCGGCGAAATCTTTCAGCACTGGCAGGCCGTTGGCGCGTGCAAGGATTGGCTGGGGAATAGTCGCACACATTGCTGCGGCCTCGCCTGAGACGATTGCCTTCCAGGTATCGCCCCGGCTGCCATACTCGACGAAGATGACCTCCCTGTTCGGGTCGATTCCCCACTCGGAAAGGGCGCGGTGAATCATCACATTGTCCTGTTCGCCGTGGCCGGTGATGGCGATAGTCTTGCCCCTCAGATCTTCGGGCGAGCTGATCGATCGTGCCCCAATGATAGCGAACACGTTCTCTGCCTCGATGTTCATGACAATGACAGGGTAATGGCCGGCATATGCGGCACTCAAAATTGTCGCGGCACCGACAACCACAAACTCCGTTGTGCCCGCTATTAGCTTTTTGACGGCATCTCCAGATCGAGGAATCTCCTCCATGATAACATCGAGTCCTTCCTCGGCGAAGTACCCGGAGGCGACGCCGAGCGCCATGATTGCATTGGCCGCTCCGTACGCCGAGTAACAGACGCGTATTATCTCAGCCATGCAATAGACTCCCCCAAGCATCAAAGCCGTTGGCACCTGTCCAGCTGACATTTTTGCCCTGATGCAGCATGTATTGCTTCATCAGGATGCAAACAAGACTCAGTGCCTACAATATTTCATAACTGTCCAAAAAAACCGCAGCGCGTTACCGCCAAGATTCAACTACTTTTCTTTGTCATCTAGTCCGGAAATAGCGTTGACTGCATCGACAGGTCAGCCGGTTGCCATGTTAGTCGGATAGTTATTCGCTTGAACCTGCGGCAACAAACCTTGCCACAAGCAGCACCGATTTAGGTGCTATTTTTGTTTTGGCACGGGTATAGTAGATAACTTCTTCTGCCTAGTATTACCAAGATCACGAGATTGGCGGTTGTTGGGCGTGTTGACGAAGCGTCTTCTGGTGCTTGGTGATTATATTATCGATGGCTCATCTTGGTGATCAGTCAGTTAGATCGGGAGAACTCCATAGAC
>CAUZRD010000003.1:0-32881 GCA_963582255.1 Alphaproteobacteria bacterium
TATTTTCCAAAACACCAACACCACTAACCTCGATTTTCACTTCATCACCCGCTTTCATATAAATTGGTGGATCGTGAAAATCACCAACCCCATCCGGCGTACCCGTGATGATAACATCGCCCGGCGCTAGAGGGCAGATCTGGGAGATGTATTCGATCAACTCTGGCACTTTAAAGAGAAGGTCGGACACCTCAGTTTTCTGCATAACTTCACCGTTAAAGCGTGTAGTCAGTATCATATCATCTGGTGAGGGGGCTTCATCGGGCGTGACAATCCAGGGGCCGAAACTACCCGAGCGCCAGAATGTCTTGCCGGGTATGAATTGACTCGTATGGCGCTGATAGTCCCTAACCGAACCTTCATTAAAACAGGAATAACCGGCCACCACATCAAATGCTTCAGCGGCAGGCACATAGCGGCAATGTTTGGAAATCACCACGGCCATTTCACCTTCATAGTCAAGGCGCTCCGAGACTCGCGGCACGATGATATCTTGGCGGTGGGCAACCATTGAATCGGGATAACGGGTAAAAAGCATCGGATACTCTGGGATATCACGACCGGATTCGATGATGTGTTTTTTGTAGTTTAGTCCAAGGCCAAAAATTTTAGACGGCATTGGAATTGGCGGCAAATAGGTGACATCTGAGAGGCTTAAATCACCATCACGATTTTCTACAATCTCGAATATATCACCAAGGCCACAACCCCCAATCATATCGGCAAGGGTTGCCCATTGGTCTCCATGGGATCGGCTTAGATCAACAATCCCATCATCCTTGACAACACCAAAGCCACCGCCTTTTGTAGTTTCGAAACTTACAAGTTTCATATTTTATCTCCCAACTTCTTTACTTTACCTACCCCAAAACACCACACTCACTAAACGTATAATTTAGCTATTTATTTCAGACAGCATTCCATATGTTGCCCACTTTTTTAATAGCATCACTCCCGTATTTTTTGCGTTCAGCGGCAGTACTATCGCCCCACTCAGCGATAGCAGTTTCATATGCCGACCGGGAAGCAATACGTTCGCGCCAAGCACACAAATTTTTAAGATCCAGCCATAGAGGTGCCATTTGAAATGATGCCAGACGATCGACATAAACGACAAGAGCAATATCAGCCAACGAATAGGTCTCACCTGCTAGCCAGGGTGAAATAGCTAGCCGAGCATCGATATCACCGAATAGCTTCTTGAATGTACCGATTGCATCTGCCAACAGCGGGGAACCTAAGCCCTTTTCAATGTTAAGTCGGTCATTATCGCGCCTTACGTGATCACGCATCTTGGTGTAATATTCATCAAGCTGCTGTTTTGGCTTGGCAAGATAAGCATGACGCGAGACGATACACACGACAATCACCCGGCTTGCGACGTGAACGCCAGAATCAATCCGGCGCATCCATTGACGCATCTGGGCGCGCTCGAATGGGTCATCTGGGCGGAGCGGCCGGGTGGGGAAAGAGTCTTCCAAATACTCCAAAATAATTAGAGATTCGGAGATCGCTCGCTCATTGTGAATGAGCGCCGGAACGAGGCCCAATGGATTGATCTGGTGATAATTTTCAGGCAACTCCGTTGCATCACCGCCAGCGGTATCGACAATTACATTGTTATAAGAGAGACCCTTCTCATCTAGCGCTAACCTCACACGCTGGCAGGCTGTAGAACGGTCATAGTGGTAAAGCGTCAACATCACATAGGCCCTTTCGGCTACTGACAGATTCCTAGAGAAAAGCAGACTATATTAACCGACAAGGCATTATCGAACCTTGAGAGAAAAAATAATAAGGAGACCACAATGGTGGCATCGATTAGACGAGTTGTGACTGGTCATGATGCAAACGGCAGGGCAGTAGTTATTGAAGATGCAAATGCCAGTGACGTCCTACAAAGTAAGGCACGACCAGGTGTTGCACTGACTAATTTATGGACTAGCGAAGTAATGCCGCTTCGATACGATGACAAAGGTGGCGTCCAAAGTAATGATTTTATCATGTTTCCCAGCCAAATGGGCACAGTGTTTCGCATCTCATCGTTTGAGCCAGAAAATCAAGATACCGCAAAAACGCTCGATGGCCGCCAATATTTTACTGAAACAGGGGCAGGAGAGGTCGCAACCGGAAGTGAGCGTCATGCGTTCATGCATCGCACAGAAACGCTCGACTATGCGATCGTTCTCGAAGGTGAGATCATGCTTTTGCTAGATGATGAGGATGTTAAGCTGAAGACTGGTGATGTCATAGTACAGCGGGGGACCAACCATGCCTGGTGCAACCGCGGCACGACTACTTGCCGCATCGCCTTTATTCTGATCGGAGCCAAAGGTAAGCGTCAATAAGCGAAGTTAGCAGGCGAAAAGCCCCACGCAAGCGTTAATTCATTTGGTATCCAATTATTAAGCAAGCAATCTTTAGATAGCTGTGTGCCTACGCAACCATCGCTTCGCATGCACCAAATCCGATCAGAACGGGGCTTCTTCAGCCTCTATATTGATGCGGTGCATACGCCTTCTATGGCCCGCATAATCATCAATTGCATAATGCTGGGTGCAGCGATTATCCCAGATTGCGAGAGAACCGAGTCCCCAAGCCAATCTGCAGGTGAACTCAGGGCGGATTGCATGATCACGCAGATAGCTCAATATGGGTTGGCTCTCTTCATGACTCAGATCTTCAAAACGGACGATGTGACTACTGAAATAAAGTGCTTTTCTGCCAGTATCTGGATGGGTGCGAACAATCGGATGCACATTGCCAGTTGCACCGCCATCATTAGTGCGCTCCATCACCGAAAGCTCGCTCCAGCGCGCGCGTTGGCGCTCACCTAGATAAACCGCGTTCATGTCATCCAACATATTCTTCATGCCATCCGACAGCATCTCATAGGCCCCATAGCCGTCAGAAAACATGGTGTCACCGCCCACTTTCGGCAATTCTAGCGCATAAAGCATTGTTGCTTTCGGCGGGACAGGATTGAAGCTTCCATCTGAATGCCAAGCGTTACCGAATGCATAAGTATCTTTTTCAGTCTTCAGTATTTCAAGCACTTCGGGATGAGACTCAAGTCCCTTCATAAACGGGTAAATATTGATTGCACCCCACATCTTAGCAAACGCCAGATATTGATCGGTGGTTAACTTCTGATCTCGAATAATAATAACCTGATGATCTGTAAAGGCGCGGTAGATTTTGCCAAACCCCTCAGAATCTAGCTTGGCTACATTAACTCCGGTGATCTCCGCACCGAGCGATCCAGCGAGCGGCCGCACGGCAAGGCTATCATTATCGACTTGGGAAACCTGTGCAGTTTGGATCATTTTTCTGGTCCTAGGTTATCATCAGCGCATCAACACCCGACGGGTATCTGAGTTATAGTCTAGACAAGACCGTCATGAAAACACGAAACATTAAACTTTTTTATGCCGGTTTAGCGCACCACTTTCTCTCATGCATTCACCCAGATTTTTAATGCACTTACCACTACCATCAACATCCGTTCGATCGAGGGCCCACGAGATAAGAAGGGGCTGTTGGAGCGGGTGAAGGGAATCGAACCCTCATCTTCAGCTTGGGAAGCTGCGACTCTACCATTGAGCTACACCCGCATCACCACAGCGCTAATCTACGTCTCCTCCTCCACACTGCCAAGTGCACACATTTGCGTCAACGACTAGCGCCGCGTGGCTCTAGCAGTTAAGAAACTGTGGTAATCACAAATGACATTGCCAATACAATTATGAGAAAAATACTTATTGATCAGCACACCAACATTCCCCTTGGCACTCATAAATTCCAGAACCCGCGATTGACTGCCGGTGGCGCGATGCGGGCTTCGGTAAAGCTTGATCGGCTGGAAACGATTTGGTTCAATACCGGCACCCAGTGCAACATCGAATGCGTTAACTGCTATATACAATCCAGCCCGACAAACGACAGGCTTTCCTATTTGACTCTTGATGAAGTGCGCAAGCTTCTCGATGAGGTTGCCTCGCTACAACTGGCAACACGCGAGATTGCGTTTACCGGCGGTGAGCCGTTCATGAATCCGCATTTTATGGACATGGTCTATCTAGCGCTATCCCGAGGATTTGAGGTGCTTGTTCTGACCAATGCCATGCAGCCACTACAGCGCCCGAAAGTCCAAAAAGATCTGCTTGCCGCAGCAGCAAAATTTGGCCACCATTTGACCATTCGCGTCAGCCTCGACCATTATCTTAAGGACCAGCATGAGACCGAGCGCGGCGTTGGAAGTTATGAAGTTACTCTTACTGGCATCGACTGGCTGTCGCGGCATGGTTTCCAGATCCATCTAGCCGGGCGCAACTGCTGGAGCGAGGATGAAGCGGAACTGCGAGCGGGTTACCGCGCATTAGTTAGCCAGCGGGGCTGGTGTGTCGATACAGAAAACCCAGCAGAGCTGGTAATTTTTCCTGAATTGGATGAGCAATACGACGTTCCGGAAATTACCACTGAGTGCTGGTCTTCACTCGGAATAGACCCGAGTTCGATGATGTGCGCGACTAGCCGAATGGTAGTTAAACGCCGCGGCGATGATGTCCCACAAATTACACCCTGCACCCTGTTGCCCTATGATAAGCAGTTCAACATGGGCACAACTCTCAAAGAATCCCTGACTACCACGCAAGGAGCAATCGAAAACGGCAGTGTGCGGCTTAATCATCCCCATTGCGCTAAATTTTGCGTGCTTGGTGGCGGCTCGTGTTCAGTTGAGGGTTAGCCAAACCGATCAGCCAGCGCGAAAATGCTTTGAAAGTTTTAGTCCCTGGGCCTGATAGTGTGATCCCATCCCCGCACCATAGGTGCGCGAGGGCGGTTCAATCAATAGTTCATAGCGTAAGCGCCCGATCGGCTGCTTGTTCTCCAGCACGAATGGCACTTCGTGGCTACGAACTTCCAATACAGCTCGGCTTCCTGCCCCGCCAGAGGGAGAGTAACCAAATCCAGGATCAAAAAATCCAGCGTAGTGCACTCTAAATTCACCCATCGTTGGATCGATTGGTACCATTTCAGCAGCATGATCAGGTGGAATCTGGATCGCTTCGCTTGAGCGCAAGATATAAAACTCGTTCGGATCTAAGATGATCTGGCCTAATTTTGGCTTGTAGATAGGCTCCCAATAATCATCGACTTCCAAACTGTCCGGACGATCAAAATCAATCGGCGGCGCATAACGGCGGGCTCGAAAGCCGACCCGTCCATCGCGGTCTGCATCACCAATGGAAACACTCAAGACCAGCCCATCGCGCACATGCATCTTACCATCCACGAGCCCGACGCCAAATTTATCTACCAGTTTTTTGTGGAGTGCGCGCAGATCGGCATCGTTCAAGAAGCTCCCCGATGAAAAATTATGCGAGGCACTGTGCTGCCTAAATCGCATTTGGAGAAGACGCGTTCCGGTGCGCAGCTTAACCGAGAAAGTACGTGGAGAGACCTCCGCATAAAGTGGCCCAGAAAATCCAGCTTCTACCGCATCAAATCCATCAGTCCCATCGGCAATCAAGCGGGTGAATATATCGAGCCGGCCAGTCGAACTTTTAGGATTGGCGGAGGCTGACACATTATCCGGCAGATTTAGTCTTTCGATAATGGGGATAAGATAAACACAACCCTTCTCCAGCACAGCACCATCGGTAAGATCAAATTCATGGTCTGCAAGCGTCTCAAGTCGTGCCTGGACACTACGCCCACGTCCTGGGAGAAAGCTGCCTCTTATACGATAGGCACTCGTACCTAGCCTGAGATCAAGGCTAGCAGGCTGCACCTGTTCGTCCAAGAACGGACGCTCGGCGGCAGTGATGATCCCCTGCGAGATGAACTCGTCGATCATGCTATCTGGAACCAATGCGGCGCCAGGACTAATGGTGGTATGAGAAGACATGCACTATCTAAAGTGACGGTTGATAGCCCTTGCGTCAATCTTTGAAAGGGCACCATTAGTGATGGTCCCCAAGCAAGTGTATTCACCTGTGGAAAGACTGCTAGCTTGACGCCCCGATGGGAGTAAAGATATAATTTTTACAATTGTGGTCATTTGAGCCGGCCGGCTTGCAGCCACGTAAAATAAGTTGCTAAAAGGTCGGGTGATATGAACCCGGCAGTTGGCCGGGTTTTTTTATGGCCGACCCATGTTCGAAGCAACAAAGCTTATGCTGGGAGAAGTAAGGATGGGAACGAGACCGAGGGATAACAAAGCATGGTGTGCCGCCACAAGAATGGTACATGCAGGCGGGCGTCGTTCACAATATGGAGAAACTTCCGAGGCATTATTTTTAACCTCTGGGTTTGTTTATAATGGACCCGCCGAAGCCGAGGCGCGCTTTAAGGGAGAGGCTGATGGATTTATTTATTCGCGCTACGCAAATCCCACATTATCAACACTCGAAGATCGCCTGACTGCGCTTGAGGGTGCGGAGGCGGCCCGCCTGACAGCAAGCGGAATGGCCGCGGTCGCAGCATCTATTTTCTCCAACCTAAAAGCTGGAGACCATATTGTTGCCGGCGATGCCCTATTTGGCTCCTCACTCTACATTTTGGAGGAGTTAATTCCAAGGTTTGGCATGAGCGCAACCATGGTGCGATGCACGAACAATCAAGCTTGGGAAGAGGCAATCCGCCCGGAAACCAAGATGCTGTTTTTTGAAACACCAACCAATCCAACTCTGGAAATCGTCGATATGGATTTTGTTGGTAAATTAGGTGCCAAGATCGGCGCTACAGTGGTAGTCGATAATGTATTTTCCACACCATTTCGCCAACGCCCTATGAAATACGGAGCAGACATTGTAGTCTATTCAGCGACCAAACATATTGATGGCCAAGGCCGGTGTCTGGGCGGTGCTATATTAGGCCAGGCGGACTATATCGAAGGGCCGCTGCACAATTATCTTAAACATACCGGTCCAGCCCTAAGCCCCTTTAATGCCTGGGTGATGCTAAAGGGCCTAGAAACCTTACAAGTACGCAGCGACCGGCACATTGAGAGCGCCGCCATAATTGCCGATTATCTGGCCAATCGCACAGACGTTGCCAGGGTATATTATCCCGGCCGCATTGATCATCCTCAGCATGAGATTGCCCAGCGTCAGATGGACGGCGGCGGACCACTAATTGCATTTGATTTCGGCGGTGGCAAGGAACCCGCATTTAAATTCCTAGACAATCTAAAACTCATTCTAATTTCAAATAATTTGGGCGATTCCAAAAGTCTTATCACCCATCCCGCCACCACGACACATCTGCGGGTTGCACCTGAGCAAAGGGCCATTTTGGGGATCAGCGAAGGGCTAGTTAGATTGTCAGTAGGGCTGGAGGATCCCCACGATATTATTCAAGATTTGGAACAAGCGCTCAACTCTGTGGACTGATGGTCCACATTCCCCTAGCCGGGGTGGGCGGGCTTGGCTAAAGTATAACAATTATAAGGCCAGCGTATGTGGGAGATGGGATGTATAAAAACATAGATAGATCTATTACAGTAAATGTTGAACCCATCTATCTAGAAGATGAATCGGAACCTGATCGGGACTATTTCCTGTGGGCTTATACAATCAACATCGAAAATCTGGGTGCAGATGTGATCTGCCTGCGCTCGAGGCATTGGCGGATAACCGATCGGAATGGTCAAGTTCAGGAAGTGCGCGGTGACGGAGTGGTCGGCGAACAGCCGGTCCTCAATCCCGGTGAAAGTTTCGAATACACCAGCGGCGTACCGCTCACAACACCATCCGGGATCATGGTGGGTGCCTATGTCATGGAGACAGCGGCGGGTGATAGTTTTACCGTCGACATTCCCGCGTTTTCTCTCGACAGCCCCTTTGATAGTCACCGAGTTCACTAACCAGCTACATCAGTTTTCATGATGATAGATCTGCGTCCCATTGCGCTGGTCATCGGCATTCTGCTGGTTACCCTTGGCGCAATGATGTTTATCCCAGCATTGATTGACCTTGCTCTTGGTATTCCAGACTGGACGGTTTTTACCGCGTCAGCTGTCATAACCCTGTTTGTAGGCGGCGCAATGGCGCTATCCAACTGGGGACGAACATCCAATCTGTCGATCCGTGGGGCGTTTTTGCTTACAACCCTCGCTTGGATGGTGCTAGCGCTGTTTGCTGCGCTGCCACTCTACTTTTCCGATGTCAATTTGAGCTTCGTCGATGCCTTTTTCGAATCGATGTCAGGGATCACCACCACCGGCGCTACGGTCATTATCGGACTGGATGTGATGTCGCGCGGATTTTTAGTGTGGCGAGCCTTGCTTCAATGGCTGGGCGGGATTGGCATCATCGTGATGGCGGTCTCCGTACTTCCAATGCTGCAAGTTGGAGGTATGCAGCTTTTTCGGATGGAATCTTCCGATACTTCAGAAAAAATTCTTCCCAGAGCCACCAAAATTGCCGGTTCAGTCACCGGTCTTTATTTGCTTTTGACAACGATTTGCGCGATTGCCTACAAAATTGCGGGGATGACAACATTCGATGCATTCGTACATGCCATGACAACAATCTCGACTGGTGGTTATTCAAGTCACGATGGATCATTCGCTTTTTTCAATACGCCATCAATCGAAATTGTGGCGATCATCTTCATGGTGGCAGGCAGTCTGCCGTTCATTCTTTTTTTGCAATTAATAGCGGGGCAAGCATCGCCGCTTTTTCGTGATTCTCAAGTGCGTTGGTTCTTCACAGCGGTGACTGTGCTGATTGGCTCGGCATTCTTATACAAATGGGGCACTCTGGGCACACCGATTGGCGATGCATTCAGGGAAAGCGCATTTAACGTCGTCTCAATCATGACAGGGACCGGCTATGTTAGTTCAGACTACAGTACCTGGGGACCATTCGCGGTAACCTTCTTCTTTTTCATCATGTTTATCGGCGGGTGCGCCGGATCAACTTCATGCGGCATCAAGGTGTTCCGGTTCCAGGTTCTGTTCCAGCATATGCAGGTTCAGCTATCACGTGTCAGCTACCCACACGGAGTATTTACGCCGCGCTATAATGGCCGCCCAATTCCAGGGCAGGCATCTCGTTCGGTAATGTCTTTCTTTTTACTGTTTTTTTTGTGTTTCGCCGCACTGGCTCTTGCTCTTGGGATAATCGGACTTGATAGCACAACCGCCCTATCAGCCGCAGCAAGTGCACTCGCGAATGTGGGGCCTGGACTTGGTGAGATCGTTGGCCCGACCGGCAGCTATGCACCTCTTCCCGATGCCGCAAAATGGATCTTGTGCTTAGGGATGCTGCTCGGCCGACTCGAGCTTTTTACAGTACTTGTTCTGTTCACTCCAGCATTCTGGAGAATTTGACCTAATATGTCACCTATTCGATCAGACCCTATAGCGGTACAGTAAGGCATGGCCGCACTCACAACAACGACCAAGGCAATCTTAGAGCGCCTAATAAGATTTGATACCACCAGCAACAAGTCAAATCTAAATTTAGTTGAATACATCCGTTCCTATCTGCAGGATTTTGGGATTGGTGCAACTTTGATCCCAGACGGGACTGGCACGAAAGCTGCTCTCTACACAACGATCGGCCCGAGTGTAGAAGGGGGTGTGGTGCTATCAGCTCATACTGATGTAGTTCCAACCGCTGGGCAAGAATGGACCAATGATCCATTTCAAATGACTTTACGCGATGCGAAACTCTACGGTCGCGGCAGCACCGATATGAAGGGTTTTATTGCATGCGTTTTAGCCCATGTTCCGCAGTTTGTAGCCTCACCACTCAAGCGCCCAATTCATATAGCTCTGTCCTATGACGAAGAGGTCGGATGTCTCGGTGTGCGCCCACTGAGCAAGCAAATGGCCTCCAGGGTTCCAACACCCATGGCCGTGATTGTTGGCGAACCAACCAACATGGCTCCGGTGAACGCACATAAGAGTGCATATCTGATCGAGACAATTATCAGTGGCGTTGAAGCTCACTCCAGTGTGCCCGCATGGGGGGTAAACGCGATTGTCCATGGCGCTAGTATTATTAAGAAGATAGAAAAACTTGGCGAACGACTTGCCGCATTACCAGTGATCGACGATAGATTCTTTCCACCTCACCCAACCGTCAGTATTGGGGAAATAAGCGGAGGAACAGCGCACAATATTGTCCCTAACACCTGCCGTATTGTGTGGGGAATTCGAGGAATGCCGGAAACTGACGTACCAGAGCTAATCGATGGGATCCGTAAATTTACCGAAAATCACGTGCTGGTAAAAATGCATAAGGAAAATGCTGCCTGCACTATTGAGACTAAAATCGCCGCATCCATCTTGCCGTTAGCGGCAAAACCCGCTGCAGGCGCGGAGTCCTTGATCAGTGTTCTAACCGGGGATAACCGGATGAATGCGGTGTCTTATGGCACAGACGCAGGGTTTTTTGATGCTGTTGGTTGGCCAAGCATTGTCTGTGGACCAGGCGATATCGCGCAGGCACACAAACCCGATGAGTTTATCGCTATTGAAGAGCTTAGTAGATGTAGCGCTATGCTTTCACGATTAATGGAAAAACTAAGCCAATAGCCAAATCCAGTCACCAACGCTTAAAACTAGCCGGGGCCGACACAATACCGATCCCATACCAGCAACCCTGATCACCCGTAAGTTACATATCTAGGTTGGAATATGTGCGTGTGAAAATTGGAATGGACTATTCGGCCTTTAGAAGATTTCCGGCTATTAGAACCAGTTAACCAAGCACGGCTAACGCGAATGAAGCAGGCCAAATGTTTCTATGATAGCAAGTATCATCAATGCGTAATTATCAGTCGATATATTTCAAGAATTTCTCAGGATCGAATTCATAAACAGTGCTGCAGAACTCGCACGTGACTATAATTTTATTATTTTTTATCATCTCGGTAATTTCCTCAGGAGAGAACCCTCGCAGTAACACGCTCACCCGCTCATGTGAGCAATGACAGCAATCGCGAAGCAAAGTAGGCGGAGATACTCGCACTCCATCTTCATGAAACAACCTGTAGAGGAGATCCTCGGGAGAGAGCATTGGATCCAGCAATTCATCAGAACTGACCGTATTCACCAAGTGGCGCGCACGATCCCAGTCTTCTTCATCGAGGGAGGTGTCGACGATGCCCTCCGATGGCAATTTCTGGATCAGAACACCACCCGCCCGCCAACTTGGTGACAACCCATCGAAAGGAGGGCTAGCAATCTCGCCAGCACCCAGATGTAACCGTGTCGGAATTTGCTCTGATTGATTAAAGTAGGTATGGGCTGCATCCGCAATATCTTGCCCCTCAAGAGACACGATACCCTGATACCTTTCCATTTCTGACCCCTGATCGATAGTCATGCCAAGTGTGCCTTTCCCAAGCAACTGCACTCCACTGGCGTGACTATCTTCGGGTAGGCGCGCGGTATCAAAATGGGCATAAGCGCGCATCATCCCGGAGGTCTCATATTCGACAACCAAAAGATCAACTGGCCCGTCGGAGTTAGCTTGTAAGATAAACCTTCCATCGAACTTCAGCCCTACGCCGAGCAGAGCAGTCAATGCCACCGCCTCACCTAGAAGCCGGTTAACGGGGGATGGATAATTATGACGGGCAATCACATCGGTGATCATCGATCCCAACCGCACTATCCGACCACTAACTCCACCACCAACAATCGAAAACGGAATCACTAAGTCATCAAAAGCTGTAACTACGTCAAGGTAAGGCCGGATCACTTTCCTAACCCGCGGCTCCAAGGCACCAGGCAAGTATTCCCTTATGGGCGTGCAACCGGTTTTCTGCCTCGTCAAAGACTACAGATTGGGGGCCATCCATGACCTCGTCGGTCACTTCCTCACCACGATGGGCGGGTAGGCAATGCATAAAAAGGGCATCCGGGCGTGCGTGGCGCATCAGTTCACTATTAACTTGATAACGGTGAAGCAGATTGTGGCGTCGCTCCACGTCATCATCACTCATTGAAACCCAAGCATCGGTTACCACGCAATCGGCACCATCGACCGCTTCACTCGGATTGCGATAAATGCTGATATCTGCACCGTTCTTTCGCGCCCAATCGATGAGCTCGTCTGGTGGATTAAGAGTTTCTGGGCAAGCTAAGCGCAGCTCAAACTGGAATTTTACGGCAGCGTGTATCCAGCTCTTGGCAACATTATTGCCATCACCCGACCAGGAAATGCGTTTTCCGGCAATCGAGCCACGGTGTTCTTCAAACGTCATCAGATCAGCCATGAGCTGGCAGGGATGAGACCGATTAGTGAGCCCATTGATCACCGGAACCGTCGCGTGCTCGGCCAGTTCTAGCATATCCTCATGACGTCGGGCGCGAATGACGATCACGTCCACATAGCGCGACAGAACCTTGGCGGTATCTCTGATCTCCTCACCTCGACCTATTTGCATATCAGCTCGGGAAAGAAAAAAACTATCTCCGCCCAATTCACGCATCCCAACCTCAAAGGAAATTCTTGTGCGTGTTGAAGGCTGTTCAAAGATCATAGCGAGCATCTTACCGGCCAGAGGATTTGGCGTGTTGGTCTGACCCGCATTCTCTTTCTCCGCCCGGCGAGATATCTTGCGGGCACGCGCATCCTTGATGATTTTATGCAGCAGCACAGCATCTAATTCGCTCAAATCAAGAAAATTACGCATACCTTCGTTAGGCACCCTTCCCGCCTTACGCTTTTGCATCTAGAGCTACACAAGCGCGGATGATGCGCTCGATAGCATCATTGATCACCGCCTCGGCAATATTGAGCGGTGGCAAAAAACGCACAACATTTTCGCCAGCAGCGACGGCAAGAAGATTCTCATCGGCCAACGCATCAACCAAGTCACCATTAGCAGCCCTGCATTTTAACCCAATCATCAAGCCTGTGCCACGCAGTTCTTCCAGTACGCCTGGATGCTTGTCCACGAGAAGAGCAAGTTTTTGGCGGAAGATTGCTGCCATGTCACGCGAGTGTTTCAAAAATCCGTCATCAAGGACCACATCGAGAACCGCATTTGCAGCAGCCATGGCAAGGGGATTGCCTCCAAAAGTTGAGCCATGCGTGCCCGCCGTCATGCCTTTGGCCGCCTCACCGGTTGCCAAACAGGCGCCAATCGGGAACCCGCCACCAAGAGCCTTGGCGATGGCCATGATATCTGGTTCAATATTAGCCCATTCATGGGCAAATAATTTGCCGGTACGGCCCATTCCAGTCTGGACCTCATCTACAACAAGAAGAAGACCTCGTTCACGGGTGAGTTCTCTCAACTCGCACAAAAACTTATTTCCAGCCGCACGGACGCCGCCTTCTCCCTGAACCACTTCAATCAATATGCCTGCAGTTTGTGGACTGATTGCCTGTTTGACGGCATCCAAATCGCCAAGCCTAACTTGATCAAAGCCATCAACAGGAGGGCCAAAGCCATCAAGATGTTTTTCATTCCCTCCAGCAGCGATAGTACACATTGTCCGACCATGGAAAGCACCTTCAAAGGTAATGAGGCGATACCTCTCTGATGCGCCAGATACATGGTGGTAACGTCTTGCCATCTTAATGGCACATTCGACCGCCTCAGCGCCGGAATTGGAAAAAAACATGGTGTCGGCGAACGTCGCCTGACGCAGTCTTTCGGCCAACCGCTGCTGACCTGGGATTTCATACAGGTTGGAGACATGCAACAGCTTGGCCGCCTGACCGGTTATAGCTTCAACCAAATGGGGGTGGCTATGCCCGAGAACGCTTACGGCAATCCCCCCGGCAAAATCGAGATGCACGTTACCGTTTTCATCGGTTAGATATGCCCCTTGTCCGCTTACGAATGCGACCGGTTTACGAGCATAGGTTGGTAGAATGGAGTCAATCACCACATCATCTCTTTAAATTAGGAGGCACTCTATCTAGCCTTGAAGCCAAAACCGCTCCCGGGTCACACCGGGCGGCGGGGCCATCCATTGTAAGGGGTCTCGCATTGTAAGGGGCCTAGTCCTCAAGTCAACGTAATGTGACATGCAGGTGAGCAGCTGTTCTAGTATCCAGATTCAGTACTAATCTATATTTAGAAGAGTAGCCCAAACGCACCGCCCACGTATCAGAATATTTAATGTCCAATACAGAGAATGCCCTAACGCGCCCAGATAGCGACCCACACACAACATCGGACTCTACTAGCAATGATGGTTGGGGAAAACCTGTCAGGTGAATTGCGGATAAGCACGCGTATGTTGTATCAATGAAAGAGCTCTATACTATATATGGTTATGATAATTAGTCACGATCGATCGCCAAGCGTAATGGCACGTGAGTGGGGGCTTACTATCAATTCATAGTGGCGGAGGGTTAAATATGTCGTGGACAGACGAAAGGGTGGAGCTACTAAAGAAGCTCTGGACAGACGGCCTTAGTGCCAGTCAGATCGCTTCTAGAATGGGTGGGCTTACACGTAACGCTGTGATCGGAAAAGTGCACCGCCTCGGTCTTTCCGGCCGCACGCGTCCGGCGCGTCCGCGAGCACCAAAACCGCGCCATTCCGTGTCTTCAAGAACACATCGACATCCAACAGCCGGGAATCTAGCTTTACGGCAGGATAAGATCCTAGATGACGAAGTCGGGATTGAGCCGGAACCCCAACCAACACCGATAAACCCAATAGAGATTGCGCCCGGCGAATATGTCACCATCCTGACATTGACAGAAACGCGGTGCAAATGGCCAATCGGCGATCCGACAGAATCTGATTTTCATTTCTGCGGACATGAATCTGGGCCTGAATCTCCCTATTGCAAAGAACATGCGCGGGCAGCCTACCAGCCTGCGCAGGATCGCCGCAAACGCAAGCAAGCAGTCGGCATAGGATAACATTCGGGCTGAGCGTTATCACATACCGCCCCATCGATTCTGCGAGAATATTTGCACTTATCGGATAGGAGGCTATCTTACCAAAGTGATTGATTCAGAAATACTAAAAAATAGTTTTTTGTTCGAGGATCTTGCTCCAGATCTCATAATTCACCTAGCCCAAGTGGTTAGGCATGTCACACTCGACAAAGACCAGGTTCTTTTTTTTGAGGGGGATACAAGCAACGGCTTCTATGCCATCTTAGAGGGAGCGGTGCGCGTTTCGGTGGTTTCGGACGAAGGTGATGAGCGGATCATTGCAATATTATGCGATGGAGAGATCGTTGGTGAACTTGGATTTATAGATGGCAGTGTACGTTCGGCAAGAGTAACCGGCGCTCGGTCGTCTCGTCTTGTTTTTGTACCGCAGGCCGGATTTCAGCGTGTCGCAGATAACAATCCAGCAATCTACCGGCACATGCTGCGTGTGGTTGGCGATAGACTACGTCAGACCAACGTGGCGCGTAGGGCACAGGATTTTTTGCCTCTCACCGGCCGAGTTGCACAAACTATGTTGAGATTGGCGGTCGCATTTGGGCAACCAGTCGGAGAGAGCAGAACCCTCATTCATCACAAAATCACTCACGCAGGAATCGCCTTGATGGTTGGCGTAGCGCGTGAGAATGTTAGCCGCACAATTTCAAAATGGCAGCGAGATAAACTGATCACCCGAATTAGCGGGTATTACTGTCTCGAAAATGAGCCCGCCTTACGCGAACTAGCAGGAGAAGATGAAGACTAAACCCACCACTGTAGAATAACACCTATACCCCCAGCTTAATGCTCACAAAAGTCGGTAACCATACGTCACAAACAATCAGCTAACTTCTCTCCTCAGCCATTGCCAGCAAAACCGACCCCTCGTATGTATTGTTGAATGGCTTACCCCCTCCTAACCATGAGTAACATCCACTTGGCATTCGCCAGCGCACCTCTGTTTGTAGAGGCGAAGCTGGTTGTGCATGAACGCGAACGTCTCTGCATAGTCGGGCGTAACGGCACCGGAAAATCAACGCTCATGAAGATCGCCGCAGGATTGGTGGAGCCGGATGGAGGCCAACGCTTCATTCAACCCGGAACGACGCTCAGATATCTCTCCCAGGAACCAGACTTCTCTGGATTTAGTAGCGTGCAGACCTATGTCGAGGCAGGGCTTGAGCAGGACGATATACATCACCGTGCGGCGTATCTTCTTTCCGAGCTTGGCCTAACGGGCACCGAAGATCCAGCAACACTGTCGGGCGGCGAGGCGAGGCGCGCCGCACTAGCCCGCGCACTCACACCCGAACCTGATATACTGCTTCTCGACGAGCCAACCAACCACCTAGATCTTCCAACAATCGAATGGCTGGAGGGTGAGCTCAGCGCAACCAATGCAGCACTTTTACTGATCAGCCACGACCGACAGTTTCTTAAGCATCTTTCGGCCGCTGTTCTTTGGATTGACCGCGGCGAAGTTCGCCGACTGGACCGCGGGTTTGCTCATTTTGAAACATGGCGAGATCAGTTTCTGGAACACGAGGAGACCGAGCGTCACAAGCTCGATCGTAGAATTTCTTCCGAGGAACACTGGCTACGTTATGGCGTAACCGCAAGGCGCAAGCGCAATCAGGGCCGTTTGCGGCGCCTCCAAGCTCTGAGGACCGAGCGCCGAAACGAGCGCAAGGCTATTGGCAAAATCGACTTAAGCATATCCCTCTCTGGTAAGTCTGGAAAGAAAGTCATTGAGGCGAAAGGCATTTCAAAATCATTTGGCAACTTGCGCGTAATCAACAACCTCTCAATCCGCGTGTTGCGGGGCGATCGAATTGGCATTGTTGGTCCGAACGGCTCTGGCAAAACAACCCTTGTTAATCTGATAACAGCTTCAATCACACCCGATGCAGGCGAAGTAATACTCGGCATGGGTCTTGAGATGGCAACACTCGACCAGGGGCGCGAAAGCCTCGATCCGGATGAGACATTACGCAGCGCCCTGACCGGGGGAGATAGCGACACAATTTCTGTCAATGGAACCCCTCGCCACATCATCAGCTACATGAAGGATTTCCTATTTGAACCGGACCAGTCTCGGCTTCCATTAAGGCTTCTCTCAGGAGGTGAGCGTGGGCGGCTAATGCTGGCAAGAGCCTTCGCACAACCTTCAAACCTTCTAGTCCTCGATGAACCTACAAACGACCTTGATCTTGAAACCCTTGATCTCCTCCAAGAAATGCTCGCGGAATACCCGGGTACAGCTTTAATCGTCAGTCATGATCGAGATTTCCTAGACCGCGTCGTAACCTCAACGCTAGTCGCGGAGGGCGAGGGCCGCTGGCGTCAGTATCCCGGGGGATATTCCGACTTCCTTATTCAACGAGGCAGTCAAACTGACATCCCTACCCCCAAGGGCAAATCCACCAAGAATACCATCAGGGTAGAGACCAAATCCACGGCACCCGTCTTCACTAGGGCTCCAACCAAGTTATCCTATAGGGAGAAGATCGCGCTGGAGACAACCCCGACCAGAATCTCGGATCTCGAGACGGGCATTGGAAAACTCGAAGTGCGTCTAGCCATGCCAGACTTCTACGAGCTTGATCCGAAAGGTTTTGCGCTGGCTGCTAGCGCTCTTGACGCTGCGCGCGCAGCGCTCACAGCCGCCGAAGATGAGTGGTTAGCTCTGGAGTTGAAACAAGAAAAGATCGATAAAAGATAACTCAGTGCCATCACTTTATTTTCAAAAGATTGCAGACAGTTTCCAACCACAAACAGATAATGTTGGTATTTGCCTGCAACGCACTGGCGGAGATACCGTGCCATCAGGCCGCTGCGTTGTTAATCCCCCCGGCCTCGACGAGGCGGTAGCGATCGAGCAGTTCGGGTGCCAATTGGCGCCTTTGTTCAGGTGGCAAAGCAATCCACATACGCAAAAGATGCCGTCGGCGTTCTGGCTCATCAAAATCTTCATAAGCTTCTCGGGCATGCAGAACCATGTGGTTATTCACGAACTGGATATCTCCTTCCTGGAAATCGATCGCGAGACGCATATCCGGACGAGAAGCGACCTCATGAACCACATCGAGCGCTTCACTCTGGCATTCGGTGAGTGCCAATTCATCACCGAATCGAGCTACCTGATCGAAGACAAACCGAGCTGTGACTCGCGAGGTAAGTTTGCCATCCCAATAGCTGTAAAGCGGGTTGGTGTACCACGGTTCCGCGCCATCAGGACGATCGCCGCGCCAATCACCATGGAAGGGTTCATAGAGCACATCAAGGAGGTCAGGACGCTCGTCGAGGATTACATTGTGAACAGCGAGCGCACTAACCAGATAACTCGCACCGCCGGCCTTTGCCGTGCGTAGACAGAATAAACCCAAAATATCCACCGGCAGGAGATCACAGTGAAATTCAAGCTTCGCCAACGTCTGATACCCACGCGCATTGGGATCGGAGAGAGACCGGCCTTCGTTACGTACATGGCATATATTCTCACCGCGTAAATTTTGTGAGATAGGGGTGCCCAAATGAGCTGCAATCCCCCAATATATCAGTGTACATTCCTCATTACTGTAGCGTTCACGAGGAACCCCTCGGACCACGATAAAGCCAAGCCCGTCCTCTAGTAATCTCGGGATTTCACCTATTCGTGCTTTAAGATGGGGTAAATCAAATACCGATCTATCAAATGGAATTGTCAGTCGTTGAGACTTCACATGAGCAAGGGCTCGGTCAATTTCATCGATATCCGGCCCATCTAGCTGCATAATCCAGCCATTATCTTCTTGAATATCAGAGCCACGCCAAGCGCCTAGAACTGTAATCTGCTCGCGATAAGACTTTGTCATAGGGCATCCCTTTCAGGCGAGAGAGCTAGCGTAATCTGACTCTCGTGGCTTATCTTAATATCACGCACTTAAAAATGCATGCAGCAGGATGGGCTTTACGCGACTTATCTGTTGTCCTTTATACACACTATCGGGTTAGTCTCCGACTAATTCTTGAAGAAATTCAGCCGGAAACGGGGGCTAGAGATGGAACTGAACCGCCTTTCAGCGACGGAAATTGTCGCCGATATAGCTTCAGGGCGCACGACAAGCGTAGCTGTTGTTGAATCTTGCCTCGACCGAATCCTGATTCGTGAAGAGGAAATTCATGCTTGGGCATTCATCGATCCGGAGCTGGCACTAAAGCAAGCCAGAGAGCGCGACCTTGGCCCTATATTAGGGCCTCTCCACGGACTACCTGTCGGTATCAAAGACATCATTGACACAGCGGATATGCCAACTGCGATGGGTTCTTCTATTTATGCAGATCACCATTCATTAGGGGATGCAGCCTGCGTCGCAATCATCAGAAATGCCGGTGCTATTATTCTCGGGAAGACCATGACGACGGAGTTTGCAAGTATGTCTCCGTGTCCGACACTTAACCCTCACGATGGAGCTCATACCCCAGGGGGATCTTCTAGTGGATCCGCAGCCGCAGTCGCCGATTTCATGGTGCCTATAGCCTTGGGAACCCAGACGGGTGGTTCGGTTTTGCGCCCATCTTCATATTGCGGGATCATCGGATACAAGCCAAGTTTTGGAACATTCAATCTCACGGGAGTAAAGCCCGCGGCACAAAGCCTTGATACTCTCGGTCTTCATGCCCGTTCACTCCAAGATATCAACCTTGTAGCATCAACCTTATCTGGGCGGGCACAGTCCACAATTGATCTCTCAACTGGTATTCAGAAAATAGGAATCTGCCGAACTCCACTTTGGCAAGCTGCACAAGAAGAAACAGTTGCCGCGCTAGAGTATGCTTCAAGCTGCCTTGCAAAGTTGGGCTGTGAGATGATCGATGTTGAACTACCTGATGTTTTTAATGCTCTAGACGCCTCCCGAGCCATCATCACGGCCTATGAGCGCAGTCATGCGCTAACGTGGGAGTGGACATATCATCGCGACCAGATTGGCGACCCCCTTTGCGAGGAAATTATCCGCGGGCGGGCATTATCACATGAGGATTATGCTAGGGCCACTCGCCATGCAAAGCACTGTCGTCGGATCATCGAAGATTGTATTAAGCCATTCGATGTATTTCTAGCACCCACAGCTGACGGAGCAGCACCGCTTGGGATAGCCTCGACCGGTAACGCGAGATTCCAGGGTTTTTGGACCATCCTTCGCCTTCCATCGATTACCTTACCAACGCACACAGCACCGAATGGACTTCCTGTTGGCATCCAGATTGTTGGCAAACATGCCGCCGACATCGAACTAATTAGTGCTGCGCAATGGATATTTGACAATCTGATAAGCAAATGATTATTGGGCCTCTAGCCAACGCCCGCTGCTTCGGCCTGTTCTTTAGATGCAGCCAACGGAAATCTCCCAATATTTCAGGCAGTTACAATGCCTACCGGTTACCACTTGTTTGTCTGCGCTATATTGCACAAATCAAATCTTATGAATTCAACCACTGGTATAATTTTGGAGCATCCGATGAATACAAAGTTAGATACCAATAACGATTTTGATGTTATTGTTATCGGCGCAGGTTTTGCCGGAATGTATATGCTGCATCGGTTGCGTAGCCTTGGTCTTTCCGTCCACACCTTCGAGGCTGGCGATGGGGTTGGCGGGACCTGGTACTGGAACCGCTATCCCGGGGCACGATGCGATGGTGAAAGTATCTATTATTCTTACCAATTCGATGACGGTCTAGAGCAGGATTGGGACTGGAGTGAGCGCTATGCCGCGCAGCCGGAAATTCTGTCATATGCGAACTACGTCGCCGATCGCTTCGACTTACGCCGTGATATTACTTTCAAAACGCGTGCTGTTGCAGCCACATTCGATGACCAATCAGCGTCTTGGACAATCGAGACTGATGCCAATCAAAAAATCCGGTCACGATTTTTTATTCTAGCCGTTGGCTGCCTATCATCGATTAACAAACCACGTATTGACGGCATTGATAGTTTCAAGGGCAAAATTTATTACACCGGAGAGTGGCCCCATGAGAACATAGACTTTACTGGACTTGATGTAGGCGTCATAGGCACTGGTTCATCAGCAGTCCAAGCCATACCAAAGATCGCCGAGCAGGCAAAGCATCTGTACGTTTTCCAACGCACGGCCAACTATATTGTGCCATCTCACAATCGACCACTCGAGCCTGACGAGATACGTTGGACCAAAAC
Source organism: Alphaproteobacteria bacterium (assembly GCA_963582255.1). Lineage (GTDB taxonomy): Bacteria > Pseudomonadota > Alphaproteobacteria > Rhizobiales > TMED25 > CAUZRD01. The sequence goes on from CAUZRD010000003.1 coordinate 21,070, forward strand.
ACACTACAAAAAATTGCGGGCACAAGCGCGGCAGACTCCTACCGGCAACCCATTTGATCTCAATAACAAGGCTGCGCTTGATGTGTCAGCGCAAGAGCGTATGGACGAATACGAGAAGCGTTGGCAAGACGGCGGGTTGGCCTTATTCGGCGCCTTCAAGGACCTGTTGCTAGATGAGAGGGCTAACCAAACTGCCGCAGAATTCGTACGCAGCAAGATCCGCAACGCAGTTCATGACCGCGAAGTTGCAGAACTGCTATGTCCCAATAATGTCATCCTCTGCAAACGACTTTGTGTAGATACCGGCTATTTTGAAACTTATAACCGGCCAAATGTTTCACTAGTCGATGTGAGTGAGGCGCCAATCGATAGGCTTACGCAGGACGGTCTGACTGTCGACGGCAAGGATTATAAACTGGACGTCGCCGTATTCGCCACAGGATTTGATGCCATGACTGGTTCAATTTTAAAAATTGATATCCGCGGCTCGAACGGCGCAAGCCTGCGCGATCAGTGGCGCAATGGTCCACGCGCCTATCTCGGAATTGGCGTATCAAGCTTTCCGAATCTGTTCATGATTACCGGGCCTGGCAGCCCTTCGGTATTGACCAACATGGTAGCTACCATCGAGCAGCATGTAGAGTGGATTGCCGATTGCCTGGATTATATGCGCAATCGAAACTTCTCTCAGATCACAGCGCTCGATGAAGCTCAGGAATGCTGGGTCAACCACTGCAACACATTAGCACACCATACTCTAAAGGTATCATGTAATTCTTGGTATGTTGGGTCCAATGTGCCAGGCAAACCTCGCGTTTTCATGCCATACATAGGTGGTATGCCAGCCTACACAAAAAAATGTGAGGAAGTTGTGGCCAAAGACTACGAGGGTTTTTCCTTCATCTAATAAGCAAAATAGCTATATATTATCATGAGCCGGAACAGCTCCTAGCTTAAACGGTTTGATAGCCTTGATAACTCCGAAATGAATCGCGATAAAGGCCCCTATCTCCATGATCTGAGCTTCGCTAAAATACTGCTTCATCTCGTCATAAAATGCAGTGTTAACCTTCGATGCATCCAGAAACATCTGTTCCGAAAAAGCCAGAGCGCACTGTTCTGCCGCAGTAAACAAGGGTGAGGAATCATAGTCTCCGCAACCAACGTCAATCATCTCCTCGGTTAGCCCCAAAGCCAGAGCCTTGCGCGAACGTAGCGAGGCAAAATATTCATCCTCAGCAAATCTCGCCAGTTGAATGCGAATTATTTCCTTTAGCTTATGGTCCACACCGCCTTCATAATGTGAATGTAGTATAGCCCCTAGCGCAGCCTTCGCTTGCGCGGGTTTGTGCGCAAGAATTTGGCCAAAGCGGGCATCTGGTACGCCCAATTCATCGCAGCGCGTGATTAATTCACGCAATTCTCTATCTTTGATCTCGTCCATCGGAACGGGTGTAATGAAGGACATCAATTTTCTCCCACAGCGCATGTTCCCGTGGGGTTATCCTTTAGCGAAACCGGCACATCGCCATAAAGACTTGCCGACTCTTCCTGATCAATCAACCTACCATCGGGCGCAAACATCGGATAAAAATTTAACGACCCAAAGAAGGTATGAAAGCCGAGATTGAAGAATAGAAACATCGTCAGTTCGGCTAAATCTTCATCGCTATAATATCGGCGCAGTTCATCAAACATCGATTGGTCGATTGATTCCGGGTTTTCAGAAACCAGGTCAACATATCCCAGAACCGCCTTCTCCGCTTCAGAAAAAGCAGCGCTTTCAGTATAAGAATTAACCCCTTCGTCCAGCAGCTCTTCGGTTAGTCCTAACCCCTTCGCCGAAGCGGAACGAACATTACCTCAGTAGCTGCAGTTAGCTGCCCGCGACAGATTAATCCGGATGATTTCTTTTAGCTTGTGGTCAAGGTCACCAGCATTAAATACACTGGTCCAAGCGAGATAAGCTGCCTCGGTAAGATCAATATTATGACCCATGATCGAGTGAAAACCAGGATCCGGTGCACGTAACTCAAGGCTTCTCTCAATGTACGGTCTGAGTTTGGTTTTCTTCAGCTTGTCTAAATCAAGCATCGTGACATTCGCCATAATTCTTCTCCAGATAAACATCCACCTATGTCGGTTAGTCTCGAGCATGCGTTTCAATGATTTTTTTTAGCACCTGCATACGGTCTACACCGATCCTAGTTTCGACCACGTTACCATTTTTTATAAACAAGAGTGTTGGCAAAGACCTTACTCCAAACTGCCTCATCAAGCCCGGATTTTTATCTGCATCAACCTGGCCAATTAGGACATCATCGGGAACATATGCCCGCAACTGGCAAAGAATTTTGGTCAATTGTCGGCATGGCGAACAGGTCGTGGACCAAAAATCAACCACCGTCACTCCCTGACGACTTAGAACCATGTCAGCAAAATTTTTGTCATCAAAAGTAGAGAGGCTAGTGTCCGTCATAATACCTTGCCAACAGCTTGTCTCAATCATTCTAATCTTGCTTGTTTTTAGACCGCTCAAACACTATTCACAAATGCCAACCTATGATTTTACCCAGAGAGTTAATCGGCTGCTAGCCGAGCTCCTTCCAAACCTTTGGTGACAAATATTCCAATTCGAAGGAAGAGTAGGCATCTTCATCCCGTTCTTAACAATGCCTTGTAATCCATTGAATGCACGGTCAGCAGTCATAACGATCATTGCCGAATAATACGTTGTGTGACTAGCCCTAATGCGTCAATCTACTTTCACAAATTTTTTCTTCACCTTGACACGCTAGGAATGAGTTTGGAGAAAGGCATTTGCCTCCATGGTTGATCTCGATAAACATTCACATTCTCTACCCCGCGCTAACTACGTCACCGATGAGCTAGGCCCGTTGGACGGCATTCGTGTTCTGGACCTATCACGGCTATTGGCCGGTAATACTTTAAGCCAACAATTGGCTGACTACGGAGCTGACGTCATCAAAATCGAGCCGCTCAAGGGAGATACTCTCCGGGGCTGGCGTACGAAGGGCATAGAAACCAGCTGGAAGTCTTTGGCTCGTAACAAGCGAAGCCTATGCCTTGATTTTCGCCGCGCCGAGGCAACCGAGCTGATCCGGCGATTGATCCCTGGCGCCGCGATACTTATCGAGAGTTTCCGACCAGGTTCACTTGAGGATATGGGGCTAGCGCCAGAAGTCTTACACAACTTGGAGCCACGTCTGATTTTGGCCCGAATTTCTGGCTGGGGGCAGTCCGGTCCCTACCGTCGCCGTCCTGGCTTTGGTTCCCTAGTCGAAGGATTTGCAGGATTTGCCGAAATGAACGGTTACGCTGACCGACCTCCTCTCCTCCCACCGATGGGTCTTGCCGATGCGTTGTGTGGCCTGACTGGCGCATTCGCGTGTATGGCGGCACTTCGGGAAGTCGAAATTAATGGCGGACAAGGACAGGTGATCGATCTTTCCTTGCTCGACCCGATCGTCAATGCGCTAGGTCCGCAGGCCGCCAACTACCGGCTTTCTGGTTTGAAGCGCGAGCGCATGGGCAGTCGTAGCCACCTACCTGGACCACGAAACGTCTATCAGGCGAAGGATGGCGGCTGGGTGTGCATGTCGGCCTCAACCCAAGGCATGGCCGAACGGGCAATGGATGTCGTCGGAGGACAAGAACTAGCCAACGATCCGAGATTCAAAATCGCCGAAAATCGAGTTGTTAATGCCACGGCGCTCGACCAAATTATTGGTGAATTTGTAGCTCAACGCACTGTCGAAGAGAATGTCAAATTCTTCGAAGATGCTGAGGTTACAATAGGTCCGGTCAACGACATCTCCCGCTTAATGGAAAACGAGCATGTCCACGCGCGTGGACTTTTTACTGATTATCCCGATCCCGACATGGGCCATTTCCCAACCCATGCGATTACGTCACGCATGTCCAAAACCCCAGGTAGTATTCGTACGAGTGCCCCTCGCCTAGGTGAGCACACCCGTGACATACTCACTGAGAGTGGACTCACTCCGGTAGAAATCAACACGGCAATAACCTCCGGTATTGTATGGGAGACAATATGAACACTTCACTCCAACAGCCAATCTGGCGGTCATTGCTATATGTACCTGTCAATGTAGATCGCTTCATCTCAAAGGCTACCGATCGAGGCGCCGACGGGCTGGTCATTGACCTTGAGGATAGCATTCCTCCAGATGAGAAAGAGGATGCACGCGGCAAGCTTGCCGATGTCATCAACTATCTAGCTACACCCCACCGTTGCGACCTATTGGTGCGCATCAATCAGCCGCTAGAACTCGCTGTACGTGACATCGAAGCAGCCGTTCTTCCCCAAGTTGCGGGATTTGTGATTGCGAAGGTCCAAGGGCCTCAGCACCTACGCTTACTCGACGAGTTGGTGTCACGGCTTGAAGCCAGTCGAGCTCTACCTCCAGGAGGCATTCGCTTTCTGGGCTCTATAGAAGAGCCCGGACCACTATTTGAGGCGCGCGAGATCGCCCGTTCAACACCTCGCCTCGTCGGCCTATCTCTTGGCACAGAGGACTACGCGACAGCCACCGGTGGAGAACCGAGTGAAGATGTAATGCTTGTCCCTAAGCAACAAGTTCTGCAGGCCGCGAGTGCTGCCGGTAAAATGGCGTTCGGCACAATGGGCAGCGTTGCAGGATTTTCTGATCTTGAGGCCTATTCTCGGGGCGCTCGCCGCGCCGCATCCTTTGGCTTTTCTGGCTCACCCTGCATTCATCCCTCTCAGGTCCCTATCTTGAATAAGGCCTTCAGCCCTTCCCCCGATGAGATCTCTCATGCGGAACGCATGGTGAAACTTGACCGGGAATCCGCAAATCAGGGCCGGGGCTCTTTTGCGATTGATGGAATGATGATCGATATTCCCGTCGTACAACGCGCAGAAGCCACCCTCGCACGGTCACGCGCAATTGCTGAAAGGTCAAACAGACCCTAGTATATAAGACAACCCGCCATCCCAATCACGATCAGTATCGCCACCTGGCAGCAGAACGACTTATCTGATCCTTATTGGTATGAGGAAAAGTACATTACTCCTGCTAGCAAACACCGCAGGTGTCAGAGATGCGTGTCACTTTAACTTGTATGATTTAACGGTCACTAATCATAGTTGAAAACTACCCCGCAAGAGTGTCATATTGTGAGCCACTTGGCTCAAAAATGCTCTCTTGCCCGTAAAAACGAAGAATCTTAGGCGGACCTTCAAACGCGCAGAACATGATTATTATTCAACCGTTCTGACGCCAATGTACAATTATCTCTGCACCGCTACTGACGACACCTTGGCATGCAATCCGGGTTGGGTTGATAATTCAACATAAGTCGAGGCCCTTTGGCGACAAAATTTACATGTCCATTCCCGTCAGATAAACAAGACGACACAAAAAACATGTGCTGACCCTCAATAAAATTGATGAGATACTTGTAGAACTTACCCATAAGATCGACCTTCTAGTCACTGCCACGTAGCAACTATATTATATAATATTATTATATATCAACAAGATGAACCGAGGTATGGTGATCTGATACAAGATTCCCTATGAGTATGGTTAAGTCCACTCAATAATGCACCGTTCTTATTTTCTTCCTATACTCACTTAACCAAAATTCTTGCTTTGATCTCGCTGGGTTCACTGCAGATAGCGCAATTCGTAACAAAGAAACTACAGCCAACACCCAAACCGCAATGCCTACTGCCAGACGCAACTGTAGCGGCAGCATACTTTTTCTCAATCACGTTCAGAGTTGCTGAAAGCCTATGGCCGCATACGACGCAACAGATTTTCTTCCACGCATACTAGAAAAACTTGCCAATCACTTTGGCGGCAATGTGATCGGGGCAACCCTTGTAGTGCTGGCCAGTATTGGCATGGCGGCAATGATGGTGGCTGTCAGAGATCTGTCAGCAACATACAGCGTTTGGCAATTGCTGTTGATCCGATCCTTTGGACAATTGGTGATCCTCATACCGCTGATTATCCGCACCCGTGGCGATGCGTTAAAATCAGAGCGCCTCGACCTACAGGTGCTTCGCGTCGTGCTATCTTTTGGCGCGATCACCTGCGCTTTTTATGCAATTGCCCACTTACCTCTGGCCGAGGCAAGTGCGATTGGTTTTGCCCGGGTTACGTTTGTCGTCGCATTGGCATCAATAATTTTTGCTGAACGAGTCGGAATGATCGGCTGGTCGGCAACATTCATGGGCCTTGTCGGCATAACCGTAATCCTTGACCCGACAGCCGATGTGCTCAACGATGCTGCATTACTCGCCGCGGTCGGCGCGCTCGGCACAGCTTGCGTAATCATCATCATCAAAAAACTAACAATGAGCGACTCGACCACAACGATTATGTGTTACGCGACGCTGGGACTCACACTTTTGTGTCTGCCACCAAGTGTTTTGACCTGGCAGGCCATCACCTGGACATCGGCTCCGCTTTTTACAATTCTGGTTCTCAGCGGTTTGCTCTCAAGTTGGTGCTACACCAACGCATACCGCCATGGCGAGGCGTCTATTATGGGCACGGTTGAATACACCCTTTTGATAGCTGCCGCCGGAGTTGGCTTTATAGTATTTCACGAGGTGCCAACAATGGGCTCGCTGGCGGGAATGGCTCTCATCATCGCAGCATCATTCATCGCCGTATGGCGTGATCCTATCAGGGCTTGGATCACTTCCAGGTAAACCACCGTCCCCATCAAAATACGGGCGCCAACATAGGCTTGCAAACGATAATATTGGCTGTTCCTATTTAGGAGCTTCCTATAGCAACTTGTCTCGACAAAAAGTCATGACCCTGTCGCTATGCAGACACTTAGATCAGCTATGGTTTAGCAACAGGGAGCTTTCACTCAAGATTTAAACTCAATCTCATAGCCAATGATATCGGTGTCTCCAGTATTGACGGCATTATGTTCGACGGGCGCCTTGAAAGATGACGTAGTGCCAGGTTCATAGGCGAAATGCCGCTTAGTCCCATCAGCAAAGTTAGACGTCAGCGTACCCTCGGAAACACGGACAACCACATAATCTAATTCGTGCTTGTGCCAACCTGTCTGCTCACCGGGCTTAATCACATAGTGAATCATGCGCGAGTGCTCATCTTCATGAACCACAATGTGCGGTAACGCTGTCCGATCTTCAGACAGCGGTGTGAATGATTTATCGTCAAGATCTGACATTTTTTCTTGCTCCATCGTCTGTTGTCCGCAATTCCATGTGATAATAGGCAGCGGGCGCGCGTACGCAATGGTGCTAAGAAAATCAGCTCCCATGACCGCAACGTTTGGTTCAGCTTTAACTTAGTCTCGTGTAGTCCGTGTTTTTTATTTTGGCAGCGTATGATGTTGTAGATATTAACTGATTGTAACGCATTCTAATAGCTAACATGAAAATGGAACGGGATTAGAGCACACGCCCATTTAGATGCCCGGGTGAAGGAGGCAATCGATGACGACTGGCCACACGCTGAAACAGCTTTTACAAAATAGACAATATATTTATACACCCGGCATTGCTACTCCGCTAAATGCGATGATCGTCGAGAAATTGGGGTATGAGTATATCTATGTTGGGGGCTACGACGTCTCCCTCACGCTATTGGGCCTACCTGATGTAGGGCTGATCACCGAGCCTGAGATGGTTACCAATGCTGGCCATATCGCACGCGCCGTAAATCTTCCAGTCATCGTTGATGCGGACACCGGCTATGGCAATGCCATAAATGTAATCCGTACTGTACAGAATTTCGAAAAAGCTGGGGTCGCCGGAATCCACATCGAAGACCAGGTGTCGCCAAAGCGGTGCGGCCACGCTGCCGGAAAAACTATTGTGTCCCTCGATGAGGCAGTCGGCAAGATGAGGGCCGCACTAGATGCCCGAAAGAGTCCTGACTTTCTAATTATGGGGCGCACCGATGCTGTTGCCGCGCAAGGTGGAGGTCTGGACGAGGCAGTGCGCCGTGGATGCGAATTTGCGAAATCAGGCTGCGATATGGTCTGGGCAGAATTTCCCAATACTGACATGGAGCTGGCTCGCGATTTTGCCAAAGGTGTTCACGAGATCTGTCCAAATGTTCCGCTCTACTTCAATTTTTCATCCAACCTAAACTGGCAAGAAACCAGCGTGACATTCGATGACGTCGCGGCCCTTGGCTACAAGGCAATGCACACCTCGCTTGCGGCACTTCGGGCATCAATGGTAGCAACTTGGGACTACGCCCAGGACCTCAAAAACCATGGCTCAGCAGCAGAAATTAATTTTCAGACCCATCTAAAAACCCACCCCATGGGTGCGTTTCATGAATTTGCAGGATTTGCAAAAATTCGCGAAATGGAGAAAAAGTACCTCCCCGTGGAAGAACTCGAAAAATATGAAGATACGTCTGGCCTTTAGCCGCCGGTGAGACAATAATAATCCTTATCCAGAATAAGGAGCAAGAATTTCATGTCCGGCAATTCCGCAGGTTCAAAACTTCGCAAGTTAATAGCTGATCAAGCGTTCATCCCATCTATGGGTATTTGGGATGCATATTCAGCGCGGGTATCAGAAGCAAGTGGCATAAAATGCGTGCATCTTGGTGGCTACCAGCTCGGTGCTCACTATGTAATCACCGAACCACTAATTTCGTTAACCGAGTTGGCAAACTCAACCCGATACATCACCTCGGCCGTGGATATTCCGCTGATTGTCGATGCAGGTGCTGGTTTCGGAGAACCCCTCCATTGCCGGCACACGGTTCATGAAATTGAGCGCGCCGGAGCTGCAGGACTTCATATCGAAGATCAAATCTATCCAAAGCGCGTTCACTACCACTTGGGAATTGAGCATGTAGTATCGCGTGAGGACTTCCTTGACCGAATCAAGGCTGCTGTAGATGCCCGCAACGATCCTGATTTTCTGATCATAGCGCGAACCGACGCAATGCACACGGTCAGCTATCAAGAAGGGGTAGACCGGGCCAATATGTGCCTTGAAGCTGGCGCCGACATGATAATGTGCGCTCCCGATCGTCAGGAAGAAGCAGACAATGCGCCAAAGGACATCAAAGGCCACGTTGCCTATATCAACAGTGAGGGTAACAAGCTTCGTCGGCCGCTCTATTCCACTGATGAGTTTGAAAAAACTGGATACAAACTCGCGACCTATCCAACCGCGCTGTTATGTCCGGTGACCCAGGTTATCAAGCAGGTTGTTGGTAACCTTCTTAAGAACGGCGTCAGTGGTCACGACCCCGAGGAAATGATCCCCCAACGGAAGGAAGTTGAGGACTTGATTGGCCTTGAAGAGCTTTACAAGCTCGAGAGCTCAACGGTCGAGAAATAACCTTCTCGTATCGCGATAACTTTTAAAAGTTGGCCTAGTTTGGTTGTAATGTCACACACACAAAAATCCGGCTAGTCCGTTACATATTTAAAAAGTAGAACCGTTTAGTACCAAGAAAGTCTCCATGCTTCCCGACGTTCCCTATGCCGATGTATAGAGTATCTTTTAAAAATATCGGGGTTTAACCACCATCCGCTAGTGGTTCGTAGGAGCATGCCAATCACAAATGCTTGGAGCACCCGATGCAAGAACAATGGAATTACAATCCGGGATACCTTCCAGGCGACCCTCGCCATGGATTAATGCCATCCGAATTGCTAGCGTTTTATTGCAGCCGTCCAGCAACGTGGCTGATCCGCTGCACATACGGGCCGGATGGATTATCAAAACGCGAGAGCGCGTTGCCCGCTCACATATCCTACCTTTATGCACGACGTGATCAAATCCAGTTTGTCGGCCCTATTTACAGCGACGATGGCCAGCATCCAATCGGCAGCTGGCTAATGATCCGTGCGGCCGACCTCACCGCAGCCGAAAAATTTATTGCTGGCGAAGGCTTTGTTCAAGCTGGCATGATAGCAGACATAAAAATCAGCCGATTTGTTGAAACTTCCTCCAGCGAGAGGCGGCAATTGGATATTACAATTGATCCTAAAAAACAGCTCTTTTTATGCGAGTTGCGCGACGGCAAGGACGGCGCAGACAAACGTACACATACCGGACCTCTACACCATGCCTATCAACGCAGCATTGCTGGCAACATCATCGCCCATGGCCCTATCCGGACAGATGATTGCAGTCGTGCTATCGGTTCAGCTCTCATCCTTTCGGTGGACAACAAAGAGCATGCAACCACCTTGGTAATGAATGAGCCTATGGCGAAGGCCGGTGTATTCGAAACAATACGTATCAGCCGATGGCGGTTCGGGAAATCTATCAATGACCGATAATCTATCAACAAATAGCTATCCAGCAACTTAAGTGCCCTACCACTTAATAGAAGTCAGGTAGGTGTGATTTTTTCATCAGAAGGGGGGCCGTTAGCACATACCTAATAAAAACAGGCCTTAAACTATGTGCCGTCGTTCTGGGTGATTTAATATTGTTATCTTGGGCTGATGACTTTTTATCTCGAAGCAGAGCCGTATTTCATCATGATTTCAGGCCCCCACCCAATCTAAAAATATACCCCGCCGTCACGAGACATAAAAACAAAAAGCCAATTGCCGTAGTGATGCTGAGAGCGATGCTTACATCTGCGGTACCAAAAAATGACCATCGGAACCCGCTCACAATATAGACCATCGGATTGAACAGGCTAACCGTCTGCCAGAATGGCGGCAGCATATCAATTGAATAGAAAGCACCGCCTAAAAACGTCAGTGGTGTAATCAGTAAAAGCGGAACAACCTGTAATTGTTCAAAATTACCAGCAACAAGTCCGATAATAAATCCAAGCAGACTGAACGTGATCGCAATCAGCAGCAGGAACACCACCATCCAAATTGGATGGGCCATATGCAATGGAACAAAAAAACCAGCAGTCGCCAGAATTATAGCGCCCAGTATGATTGATTTCGTTGCCGCGGCACCGACGAAACCAAGCATGATTTCGAATGACGATATCGGCGCCGCTAAAAGCTCATAGGTAGTTCCTATGAACCGCGGAAGATAAATACCGAAAGAGGCGTTCGACACACTGTGCATCATCGAAGTCAGCATGATCAGGCCAGGCACAATAAACGAACCATAGCTAATGCCATCAATCTCCTGAATTCTAGACCCAATTGCTCCACCAAAAACAACAAAATAAAGTACGGTCGAAATCACTGGCGCAATCACACTTTGTGACAGCGTCCTGCGGGTACGCGCCATTTCAAATGTATAGATTGCCCAAACTGCCCTCAAATTCATGGCGCCTCTCGTACCAATGAAATAAAAATATCTTCCAACGATTTTTTCTTGGTATCCATATCCCTGAAGACAACATCGTTATCGCGAAGACAGTTTAAAAGTGCGCTTATGCCCATTCTCTCACTCTGTCCATCAAACACACATGACAGCTCTTGCCCATTTTCTGATAAACTGAGACCCATACCCTGAAGAGCCGGCGGCAATTCATCCATCTGGCTTTCCAATTGCAGTATCAACTGCTTCTGGCCAAGCTTCCTCATCAGATCAGCTTTCCGGTCAACAACAATAATTTTACCCTTGTTGATTACCCCTATCCGATCAGCCATTTCTTCAGCCTCCTCGATATAGTGGGTCGTCAATATCACCGTGACACCATTTTCACGCAGCTCACACACAGTTTCCCACATCGACTTGCGCAACTCGACATCAACGCCCGCCGTAGGTTCATCTAAAAATAAAATCTGCGGCTCATGTGCAAGTGCCTTGGCTATCAACAGCCGTCTTTTCATACCGCCAGAAAGCGCCATA
>CAUZRD010000004.1:0-31631 GCA_963582255.1 Alphaproteobacteria bacterium
AACTGGCGAAGCAACGTAACCAACACCCAGCGCATCAAGTTTGGTACGAACTTCTTCAGATTCATCCGAGCCAATCGAAGAGCAATCTACCACAATTTGTGGTTTTTCAACGCAACTCAAAACTCCGCCATCACCTAATAAAACCTGTTTCAAATCACTTCCCGTCGACACCATCGTGAACACGATATCACAATTGGAAAGCTCGTCAGGAGCATCTACAACGGCAGCGCCGCTGGCCGACAAAGGCTCCGCCTTGGCCTTAGTACGGTTCCAGACGACAAGATTGCATCCCGATTTTGCCAGTCGATCGGCCATTGGATATCCCATGCGACCAGTTCCAACCCAGCCAAGTTTATGTGCGGTATTTGACATTATTTTCTCCAAATATCTTGTGTTGTGTCGATGGAGGCCCGCCTAAGTATGGGCATCTATTTCTGCAGACCAATCTCGGGTTTCAAGAATCTGTTTTAGTTCACGCAGGTATGCTGCCGAATACGCACCGTCAAAAGCACGGTGATCAAAACTCTGGCCAATAATACCTACCGGACGGATAGCGATTGAATCTCCCTCATCGGCTTCAACCACAACCGGCCGTTTGCGTATCCCATCAGTCGATAAAATAGCAACCTGCGGTCGATTGATAATCGGGACGGTAAACAGCGTTCCGAACGATCCAGAATTTGATATCGTATAGGTTCCACCAGAAAGATCATCCTCAATTAAGGCACCGCGCCGTGCGCGTTCAACCGCGCTTTCAATCTCACGTGCCAGCCCCATCACATTCAGCCCATCGGCGTTGCGGATCACCGGCACGACCAGGCCCTGGTAGTCCAGATCAACGGCAACTCCCAAATGAACGCCGTGATGCACAATCAATGCATCCCCATCCATATGAGCATTTATCAACGGGAATGATCGCACAGCCAGGCACACCGCCCGAGAGACAAACGCCAGATAAGTGAGTCGCACACCGCCAGTTACAGAAGCATGTACATTCATCTGTTTGCGGACGCGCTCAACTTTATCCATTTCCACATCAACAGCCTGAAATACATGTGGTACTTCGCTCCAGCTTTGCGCAAGGTGAGCGCCAGTACTACGCCGCATACGGTTTAGCTTAATTCGTTCACTGCCCGATGAAGTAGCAGAGATAGACGCGGATGTCGGGATCGACGTGCTGGATGAGATTTGATCGGCTGAGCAAACATCATCCCGATAGATTTTGGTAACCCCGCGCTCAGCCAAGTCACGTGCCAGCGCCTGTATATCAACGCCATCTCGCTCGGCAACCCGCCTCGCCAGCGGTGTAATTCTCAGCCCATTTTCGGTCCGCACCTGACCAAAATTTTTAAGAGGCGTTACAACTGCTCCATAGAGGTCCTCGACCTCCCCAACATTACCATCAGCCCCTGTGGGCTTTGACAGCTCAAACTCCCTGGTAGGCGCATCCACCGCTGCGATGACCGCAATTACGTTCCCAACCGGAACCACTGCACCCATCTGAGCACAAATTTCGGCGACAACACCACTTTCGATGGATTCAACTTCCATTGAGGTTTTATCTGTTTCAATCTCGAGCAGCGCTTCACCTGCACTAATTTTATCTCCCACCACCTTGAACCACCGAGAGATAGTTCCCTCTGTCACAGTCTCGCCGAGCTGAGGCATCAACACATTCATCAGATATCTCCCTCAACCCATCACTTTGCGAACGGTCTCAAATACGCGCGCAGCATCGGGAAGTGCCAGATCCTCCAAATTGTCGGCCGCCGGCAACGGTATGTGAGGTGTCGTGATACGAACAATCGGGCCGTCGAGATCCCAAAAAGCTTCGTCGGCGACAATAGAGGCAATCTCTGCGCCCCACCCACACAGTCGAGGGTTTTCTTCAACCGTAAATAGTCTTCCGGTTTTTGCCACAGAGCTAAGAATAGTCTGCGTGTCGAGCGGCACCAGCGAGCGTACATCGATGACCTCGCAGTCAATGCCGGTCTCAACTTTAAGTTTTTCAGCCGCCTGCAGAGCCCTCGGAACCATTAATGCAAGAGCTAAAATGGTAGCATCACCACCTACTCGGACAATCTTTGCCGTGCCCAATTTATCAATATATTCTCCGTCCGGCACCTCACCCTTGGTCGCATATAAAGATTTGTGCTCAAAGAAAATCACCGGATTGTCATCGCGCACTGATGCAGCAAGCAGCCCCTTCACATCGGCAGGCGTGGACGGCGCAATGACCTTGATCCCCGGAATCATCATGGCCCAGTTTTCAACCGACTGTGAATGCTGCGCGCCGAAACGAGACCCTCCCCCATTGGCGGTACGTACCACCAGAGGACACGGAAGCTGCCCATTCGACATGTAGCGCGATTTTGACATTTCATTAGCAATAAAATCCCAGCATACTGCTAGAAAATCAGAGAACATAATTTCAGCAATAGGCCTCATTCCTGTCATGGCTGCGCCCATTGCCGCACCCAAAATAGCCTCTTCTGAAATAGGAGTATCGATTACCCGCTTCGACCCGAACTTTTCTAGCAGTCCAACCGTAGCTTTAAACACACCACCGGCTCTGGCAATATCTTCACCGATAAATGCCACCCGCTCATCGCGCTCCATTTCCTGCGCAATACCCGCTGCAACAGCCTCACGATAGGTCAGTTCCGCCATGCCCAGCCTCCATCAGCATAAACGTCGGTGGCCAGGATATTGGCAGGCGGGAAACCTGACGCCTTCGCACGCTCTGTTGCCTCATCAACCTGTGCCAACGCCTTGGCATCAATCTCGTTAATGACGTCCTCGGAAATTCCAAATTCCTTCAACCTCGCCCGGTATATCTTGATTGGATCGCGATTGGTTTTCCAATCATCAAGCTCACCGTCCGGCCGGTAGGCTCCCGGGTCAGCCCGGCTGTGACCTGAATGGCGGTAGGTCTTACACTCGATCAAGGACGGTCCATGACCAGCTCGTGCCTTGGCATAGGCGGCTTGCGCAGTGCGATAAACCACGTCCGCATCGTTGCCATCAATCAGGATGCTCTCCAGACCATATGCGCTAGCCCGATCGGCAGCCGGATTCTCAACCGCTGTAATTTCGCTAATCGGAGTGTATTCCATATAGAAATTATTTTCGCACACAAACACCACCGGCAATTTGAATACCGCTGCGTAGTTAAGCGCTTCGTGAAACGCACCTATATTGGTAGTGCCATCGCCGAAAAAGGCGGTCGTAACATCGTCGTCGCCAAGATATTGAGCCCGCCATGCCGAGCCCACGGCAATTGGCAGATGTGCACCAATAATGGCATAAGACCCCATCACACCATGATCAACATCGGTCAGATGCATCGACCCTCCCTTGCCGCGCATCAAACCACAATCTTTCTGCATCAGTTCACCCAAAACCGCATGCATTGGTGCGCCCCGCGCCAAGGTATGAGCGTGTCCACGATAGGTGCAAAAACTTTTATCACCTTCCTTCATCGCGGTTGCAAAACCCGACGCGATGGCCTCCTGACCAAGGGAGAGATGGCTAGTTCCCTTAACCAAATTTTGCAAAAACAGGTCATAAGCTCTCTGTTCGCAATGGCGGATCTCAATCTGCCTGCGAAACAGGTCGAGGCGGATAAGGTCGTCAATATCGTCATTGACTCCCTCATTTTGTCTTTGTGCCTTGCACACCATATTAAACGTCTCCCGATAGTAAATTAGACTGTCGGCGTTTCTTAATAAGCATTAGCAATTGGCAGCTCTTCAGCTGGGAATTTGGTGATGACCTTGCACCCCCGATCGGTCACGACAACCTCTTCTTCGATGCGTGCTGCCGAGAATCCATCCTTAGCTGGGCAATAAGTCTCAAGCGCGAACACCATGCCTGTCTTGATCTCCATCGGATTTTCGAGCGAAACTAGCCTGGAGATGATCGGCCGCTCATGCAGAGCCAGCCCCAGCCCATGGCCAAACTGAAGCCCGAACGCCGTCATCTCATCGGGAAAACCAAATTCCTCCGCCTTCGGCCACACCGAGGCCACCTTGGCAGTCGAAACTCCCGGCTTGATCAGCGCAATCGCCGAGTTCAACCAGTCACGGCACTGCTCATACGCATCGCGTTGATCCTGGGTAGCCTTACCTATATTAAAGGTGCGGTAATAGCAGGTACGATAGCCCTGATATGACTGTAGAATATCAAAAAACGCCTGATCGCCTGGCCGGAACATCCTGTCGGTAAAATTGTGCGGATGTGGGCTACAGCGCTCGCCAGAAATTGCATTGATAGCTTCCACATCGTCGGAGCCCATTTCGTAGAGCATCTTGTTGGCAAGTGCCACGATATCATTCTCGCGCACCCCCGGCCGCAACTCCTCATAAATAGCATGATAAACACCATCGACCATCGTCGCTGCCTGGTTGAGCAGCACAATCTCATCCATGTTTTTGATCTCACGCGCATCGAGCATGACCTGCTGGCCATCGACCACCTGCATGCCCGCCTTCTGCAGTTCAAAAAACATTGCCGTCTCGGCGAGATCAACGCCAACCGGCATATCTGCAACACCAGCCTCTTTAAGAAGGCTCATCACCTCCTCTGCATGGGAACGCATTAGCCCTACAGATGGCGGAACCGTGCCGCGCATTCCGGTCATGCCGGCACGACACCGCTCAGGATCAAGCCAGTCGCAATTGATCTGATGGTGAATTGCTGCCGATCCAAAATCCCAAACCACTGGCTCCTCATCACCAGCCAGAAGCGCAAATCGGCATAATTTATCACGCTCCCACTCACCGATCTTCGTAGCCGAAATGTAGCGGATATTATTAACATCAAACAATAATAGCGCGCCGCAATTTGAGTTTTTCAGCGCTTGGCGGGCCCGCGCCAACCGGTAGCGCCGCAATCGGCGCATATCGACCCGATTTTCGAAATCAACATCCCTATGACCAGGGGACGGGATTTCACGATCCCAGCGCCAGTTAGGTTCGGCATCCTCAGGGCGGACAAGCCGAGGGGATAATGCACCAAGTGGTGTCATCTTATAAATCCTCCGTGCCAGGGACTGTGCCTGACTTACATGGCCTTAATGTTGCTAGACCGGAGAGGTTTTACAAGCATCCCCGGTCTACTTTTATTTAATTCACTGCCAGCGGAGCAAGTGCGTCAATATCGGTCACCACATCTATAATAACCGGGCGCTTGGCGTCGATTGCCTTGGCAAGAGCTGGGGCAAAATCTCCCGGTTTTTCGACCCGCAACCCCAACGCGCCCATATCCTCGGCTATACGTGCAAAATTAACATCGGTAAAAGTCCACATCTCGCGCGCTTGTTCAGTCTGCTCGCCGCCATAGGCTCGGTCAAAACCACGTTTGGATTGATTGCCTGAGCGATTATTGTTGACTACGATGACTGAATTGATGTTCCAGCGGACGGCGGTTTCAATTTCAGCGATATGGTACCAAAATCCCGCATCACCTGTGAAACAAACCACTGGCCTATCCGGGACCGCACTTTTCGCTCCAAGCGACGCCGGAAATGCCCACCCAAGATGACCAGCCGAGCGGATATAGCTCTGGGTCGGGACCCTAAGATCAAACATCCCGCCCATCCACATGCCGCCATGTCCAGTATCAACCACGATAAAACCATCGTCCGGTAGGTTGACCGAAAGCTCATGGCATATCCTCTCAGGCCTAATTGGCACGGCTTCAGATGTCAGTAGCGGCATGTATTCACCATACCACGTTTTAACCCGAGCCCTGACGCTATCAACCCAATCACGTCGCCGGTCGGCACTCGATCCGTCAGCACGCTCAAGCATCATCTCAAGCGTGGTCTTGGCATCACCGAGAAGGGCCGCTTTCAGCATGTAGTTACGGCCAAGAACCTCTGCGTCCGTGTCCACCTGAATAGCAGGAGTTCCTAATTTAGGGACCGTCCAGAAATGGGTAGTCATTCCGCCAGTCTCTGTACCGACGAAAAACACCAGATCTGATTCAAGCACCACCTGGTTTGCCGAACCACGCGAATAAGAGCCCACCACTCCAGCATTCAGCGGATGACTGCTGACGATAGTATCCTTACCATTAAGCGATGTTACCACCGGTATTTGCAGCTTCTCAGCCAGAGAAACCAGTGCTTTTCCAGCGTTTGACCAGCGCACACCACCGCCCGCAATAATGACCGGCTTTTCCGACAACTCAAGCATCCCCAAGGCTTTAGCGAGCATGCCCTTGTCAGGCGCAGTCCGAAATGGCGGAACAGAAAAAAACAAATCCTCTACGTCTGCATCAATCTCCGCCTCTTCCAGATCGACCTGTCCCTCATTGCCCTTGAATTGAAGGTGTACCGGCCCTGGGCTACCTGAAACTGAAACCCGGAACGCCTGACGAACCATGTCAGGAAAACGTTCTGCTGAATCCACCGTTGCATTCATTTTGGTCACCGCTTCAAAAGCTGGAATATCATCAACTTCCTGATAGGCGCGGCGGAACTTGGTCGCCTGATCTCGTCCGCCAGTGAGTGCTATCACCGGTGATTTAGCAAGCCACGCATCGCGCAGCCCTGCCGCCAGATTAAATGCGCCAATAATCTGTGCCGCGCAAATACCCGGCCGCCTCGATGCGCGCGCATATCCGTCTGCC
The DNA here is from genome assembly GCA_963582255.1 of Alphaproteobacteria bacterium. Taxonomy (GTDB): domain Bacteria; phylum Pseudomonadota; class Alphaproteobacteria; order Rhizobiales; family TMED25; genus CAUZRD01. The sequence goes on from CAUZRD010000004.1 coordinate 6,637, forward strand.
ATATAGGCCGCTGATTTTTCGCCATGACAATGAATACGGCGGATCGAAGTAGTAGCTTCCAACTCAGCCATCGTACGGCGTAGTACGGCGGGGACGTGAAAAATATCGGTTACACCATAGCCATCCATTAGCCGAGCCAATGCCTGTGCGCCGGTCATCTTGTTACTCATCTACATATTCCTCCTGGAAACGCTATTTGATGGCCAAAGGATTGATCGGCGAACCAACCCCACCCGTGATCGGGATAGCCGGAGCGGTAAACATAAATTCATAGACCCCATCATCTTTGCAGTCTTCACCGAGTTCTTTCAGATTAAAGATCTCTCCCATGGTCATTCCCTGGATTGGGATAGTGATCCAATGCCAGGGCTGATTGATGTTTCCTTCGGTATAATTGGGGCGCACTTCGCAACCCCACGTGTCGGAGGCAAGAGCGGCAAGCTCAGTACGTTGCACCCAGTCGATAGTCTCAAATGCCATACCCGGCGCATCACCACCCGGATACCCATCCCAGCTGCCACGCCGGAACATTTCTTCCATCTGACCTGTGCGCACAATCACAAAATCTCCCTTCTTAACCTTCACACCTTGTTCTTCCGCCGTCCGATCAAGATCATCGCAAGTAATCGCATATCCATCTTCGAGCGGATCGGTACCAAGCACTCGCGCGACATCAAGCAAAACGCCGCGCCCAACCATTTTGTTCTTAGTTTTCTCAATTCCACATTTTTGCGCCCCAGCCGAGGTCACCTCCCGACAATCAAATCCATTCCACATCTTGTCCTCATAGAACACATGGCCCAGACCATCCCATTGCGTGCCGCATTGCAGCGGCATGGTCACCATATCGTCGGCGGCTCGAATGCCTCGATCGTCAAGAACACCCGAATAAGCATCTGTACCGGTACGGATCATGGTATGGATTGGATTGGTGCGGCCCATGCTTGGATATTTCGTTTTGGCACCCTGCGGTCCTGTGTGATCAAAATTAAGCGCCAGTGAGATCACCTTGCCCTTCTTCACCAGCTGAGCTGCGGCAATAATATCCTCAGAGGACGTGTTGTTGAGGGTACCAATTTCATCATCCGCACCCCATTTCCCCCAATTTTTGTATTTTTCAGCAGCCTTGGCAATATCTTCCCGATTCACGGTATATTTGCTCATCTTTGTATCCCCCTTCACAATATTATTATTTAGCGCCGCACGCGGTAGCCTCTGGTTTTATCTACGCTAGCAAAACGCTCCAAAAAATAGATTTCGAAAATACGTACAAGAATAAAATCATCCAGTAATTATTTTGGATCAGGCCTCAGGATCATGAACTAGTACAGACAACAACCCCGCTAGAATAAACTCACCTGTTTAATAGCTCAGCCATCCAATCTGCAGATTGGGTGCGATATTTGTAGATCCGGTTATTTGCAACATGGGTGCCATCCTCAACCATATTGAAAATCACTGGACCAGAAACTGCTTTCGCCAATTTCTCACTTTCTTCCGGTGGAACAACCCGGTCAAGCCGGCCGCCGACAATATAAAGCGGGCAGCGAATGTTGGCAGCACAATCGGCAAGCGTCATACGGCGGGCAAACTCGCGCGCTTCATCCTCACTGGCAGCACCACAGCGCGCCACAAACGCTGCGCGAGTAATGTTGGGAATACGGTCAAATACCGACACCCAATCAAACGGGCCAGTCAACGAAATGCACGCCTTGATGCGATCATCATATCCGGCGGCGCGCGGCGCGTAATAACCGCCAAGGCTCACTCCCCATATTCCAACTTGTGTGCCATTAACATCCATACGCTGCTCCAACCAGTCAATCACCGCACCAACTGGCTTTTCGTACTCCGGGCATATGTGGCGGTCATATTCACCCTCCCCTTGGCCTGGGCCGTCGAATGTTAATGTTGCTAGTCCCCTATCGAGGAACACTCGCTCGTTTGTATCCATCTCTTCTTTAGCTGAATCAAGGCCCATCACCATGATCACCACCGGCGGTGCGTCCACGCTAATTGGTTTGCGGAAATTGGCTTTCATTGTGATGCCATCATACGGAATTTCGATCCGCTCTCCAGGAGGATTAAGGTGAGGCAGCGCAGCATTGCGAAACGCAATAGCTCGATGATGCGCATCACGCATCTGAGCCTCGTCGTGAACAAAAAGATACTTACCAAAATGGCAACACACCGCCGCAGTCGTATAGTGCTCCGATGCGCTAAGAAAATGACCACTTATCTCTGCCTCACGCCCAAGTGCGCCGTGAATCTCACCGCGAGCCACCCAAGCCGAACACCAATCATCCCAGCGATCTACCGCCGCGGCAACATCGTTGAAATCAGCCAATGGCACCCCATTAGCGACAAACCTGTTCGACCAATGGGCCACCGCTGCCGCGACAATTGGATCTTTTTTTGTCATTTTTTCCCTGACGATGGCTATTTGGCCATCAGTGTTTCACAGTTAATCTATTCTTACACTAACACCGCTAACAAGTACGTGCGGTCGCCAATGTGGTCTTGACCACAGTACCCACCAACATGCAATGATCGCCAAATACCAAAATTGAGCTGGGCAAACCGCTAAACAACAAAACTATCTGAGCGAAGAGCAGCACCTGATGCTAAATAGCTGCAGAGTATTCGTGGATAACATTGTCACTCTTATATCGACGCCAATTGGCAACATGAATGGTCAATGGAGCCCGAGGACACATGCTGCGTGGAATCCTCGAAGATGGCGATAAACTAAGCATTATTTGAACGAAGGAATATCCAATGCACAAGATCATTGTCGGCGGCAAAATCCACCCAGCGGGGATCAACCTCCTGCAAAGCCGCAACGATTTTGAAGTTACTATTCTGGCTGATTCAACCGCTGCAACATTAGCTGAGAATATCGCTACAGCCAATGCGGTGCTGGCCCGAATGCAGGTCGTGACCCGCGAGATGATTAATGCAGCGGATAACCTAAAAATTATATCCCGCAATGGCGTGGGACACGACACGGTTGATGGAGACGCACTGTCCGAGCGCGGGATTCCTCTAACTGTCGTGGGTGACGTCAACTCCACTAGCGTCGCCGAGCACACACTAATGCTCATTCTGGCAACCGCAAAGCGGGTGATTGCACACGATGCCTCAATCCGCGAAGATCGCTGGGCCGTTCGCGACTCTCTTTTATCGATAGATATCGAGGACAAGGTCCTACTTATCTTCGGATTCGGCCGAATCGGGCAGAAGGTCGCCATGAGAGCTACCTCATTCGGCATGGACGTTTTAGTCCATGATCCATACATCAACCCATCAATTGTTACCGCGGCCGGTGCGCGTAATGCGATTACATTACAAGACGGATTGGCTGCAGCAGACTTTATCACCCTGCATATTCCGGCAACAGGCGGAAAACCGATTCTGGGTGAGAAGGAGCTCAGTATGATGAAACCGACTGCGGTGGTAATTAATACCTCACGTGGCAGTCATATTGACGAATCCGCTCTGATCAAAGCACTGAATTCAAAAAAACTTAGCGGCGCGGGACTTGATGTATTCTCTCCCGAACCCCCGGCTGCTGATAATCCACTCTATCAGCTGGACAACGTCATCCTATCCCCCCACATCGCCGGCTTTACAGCACAATGTGCGGCCCGCATGGCGCACGATGCCGCGCAAAACATCATCGACGCTATAGATGGCAAACTAAATCCCAGCCGCGTCGTCAATGCCGAAGCAATCGGTCTGAAATAAAGACTGACAGGTAGCACGCGCGCCCATCACTCAAACATGATGTTCGCGGCCTTAAGAAACAGCGTACGATTAACACCATCAGAATGCAGAAAAGCGGTAGCATCACGCAGAAGCTTCTCAACCCCGAATTCTTTCATATAGCCATGCCCACCATGGATCTCCATCGTCCAGGTTGCAATCTTCCACACCGCCTGACTCGCCATAGCCTTGGGTAAGGCTCCAAGCGTCCAGTCCCAGCCTTGATCTTGATGATCAGCAAGCCAGCATGCCCGATGAACATATGACCGCGAAGCATCGAGCAGCATTCGCATTTCAGCAAGCTGAGCACGAATACCGTCATGCTCGATCAGTGGCTTGCCGCCTTGCACACGAATTTTAGCCCAATTTTCAGCCTTATCATAAAGTGCACCCCCGACACCTAGAATACTGGCGCCGGCATAAGAATTCGACGACGGAAAGAATTTCTGCAGTAATTGAAATCCCTTACCAATCTCGCCCACGACATTCTCATCTGGAATAAAGCAGTCCTGAAAGATCAACTCGGCATTGTTCGCCGTCCGTTCACCAAGTTTGTCATGCACCCGACCGATGGTGAAGCCCTCCCGCCCACGCTCCAGCAGGAAGCAAGTCGTTCCTTCCAGCATCGGCTTGCCTTTTTCAGTCTGCACAAAAAGAAGATAAAAACTCGCCCTGTTACCATTGGAGATGAAATGCTTCATGCCATTGACTATGAAGCCCCCATCAACCTGCTCGGCAAATGTGCGAAAGGGTGTTGGGTAAGGGAGAAAATAGTTTGAAGCATTGTCCGGCTCGGTGATGCCGATCGCAAGTACGGCCTTGGGATCAGCTGCGAACGGCACAAGTGACCGCTCCCTTTGATCCTCATTCAGGGCCTTTTCCATGATCTGAGCAAGCTTGAGCGTCTGCGCCATTACCACCGATGTACCAAGATCACCCCGGCCCAATTCCTCAACAACCATCGCCGTGGTCAGAGAATCAGTTTCCAGCCCGCCATATTTGTCTGATAGCGTCATAGTGCGAATGCCAACTGCATCCGCGGCTTCGACAATCTCCTCGCTATAGCCATCTTCAGGGTCCACTTGTGCATCGAGACCTGCCACCCGTGGCTTGACTTCATCCTCAACAAACCGCGCAACAGTATCCAATATTGCCCTCTGTTCATCGGTTTGAATGAACATTTCATCCATAAGAATTCTTCCTTTTTTAGACTCCACCGCAACCGGCAATCGCTATTGTCCCCATTTCCAGAGAATGATATTTTCGACCACAAACAGACAATGTCTATTCCGAACATTCAGGTAACACGATAATGACAATTATCAAGACTATGTCCGCCCAATTGATAAAGGTATAAATTTTCGGCAATATAATCTTCGGAGTATCTACAAATGGCCTCAAGATCTAACCATGACCTATCTCGCCGCCACTTTCTAAAAAATACCAGTGCCATTGCAGCGGGACTAACATTTCATCCTTTCAAAGCAACCGCTAAAGAGGAAAAAAGGTTAAACTTTTACAACTGGGACACCTATATTGGCGAGACAACACTTGATGATTTCAAGAGTAAAACCGGCATTGTCACCCAGATGGATCTTTTTGCCGACAGCGATGAACTCTTCACCAAGCTACGAGAAGGGAACCCTGGCTATGACGTAATCGTTCCGGCCAATGATTACGTCGAACGGATGAATGTCGCCGGAATATTGATGCCAATCGACCATGACAAAATTCCCAATCTTTCCAATATAAACAAGCTGTTTCTAGACGCTGACTTTGACCCAGGCCGCAAAGTCTCTCTGCCCTATATGTGGGGTACGCTGGGTATAGGTTACAATAAGGGCAATGTATCCACACCAATTAACAGCTGGAAAGTACTGTACGATTCCGATGAATATTCGGGCCGCATTTCACTTCTTTCAGAATCCGCGGACGTAATTCATATGGCTCTCAAATATATTGGCCATTCCCTAAATACCACCAACCCAGCTCATTTCAAGCAAGTAGAGGAGCTGGTGATTGCTCAAAAGCAGCACATAAAGGTGTTTGCTCCCGATAATGGGCAGGATCTCCTGGCATCAAGCGAGGTTGATATCGCTCAGGAGTGGAACGGCGATATAGCCCAGTTGATGACCGAGGATGACGCTTTCACCTATGTCGTACCCAAAGAAGGCGGGTTGATCTGGCAGGATTGTCTGTGCGTTCCAAAAGGGGCGCCACATCCAGAAAACGCGCATGCTTTCATAAACTATGTTTTTGATGCCGATGTCGGAGCCGAAATCGCTAATTCCATCCAATACGCCACCCCGAATGAGGCCGCGCGAGGTAAGCTAGGAGACGACTACAAACTTAATCCAGCCATCTTCCCACCCGACGAAGTAATAGCAAAATGTGAAAGCACACTCTATCTGGGCGAGGAAGTACAAAGAATTATCGAGGATACCTGGACCCGCATCAAAGCGTCATAGAAGAGCTAATTCAGATTGAATGGCGTTATCTGTCTTTTATTCCACGGCGACAGCGCCATTGACTGCCCGCACCGGATCAATCTCCTCTGGATATACCCATGAACAACTGGAAGGACAGTAAGTCGGTCTTCATCACGACGTTCCTGCCCGGAACAGTCTGGCTAACTGCCTTCTTTTTAGTGCCACTCGGCTTTGTCTGGGTAATGAGCTTTGGCGAAAAATACGGTATTATCGATATCGTGATCACCTGGACACCGAATAATTACCTACGCGCGGTGGAATCTATCTACCTGGGAATAATCTGGAAATCAGTCTGGATCAGCGCGCTCGTAACCGCCCTTTGCCTAATGGTTTCATTCCCCATTGCCTTTGCCGTCAGTTTTGCCAAGGATAAATGGAAACCAATCTTGCTGTTAATTATTATCCTTCCATTCTGGATAAATTTACTGATCCGCACATATGCTCTGATCGCCGTATTTCGCACCCGCGGCCATGTAAACTTTGGTCTCGAATGGCTTTGGGAGAAGGCCAATGCCGGATTGATACTGATAGGGTTGGGCAAGCACCAATTTCTGGGCGAGAAGTTTCAGCCTCTAGCGATGCTTTACAATGACTTCTCCGTCATTGCTGGCCTCACCTATGTCTATATTCCGTTTATCGTACTGCCAATCTACGCAATGCTTGAACGGCTCGACAGATCCTATATTGAAGCAAGTCTTGACCTCGGAGCATCACAAATTCGCACTCTGTTTTCGATCGTCATTCCACTGACATTACCAGGCATTATTGCCGGCGTAATTCTAGTGTTCATCCCCTGCCTTGGATCATTTGTAATCCCAGATCTTCTGGGAGGCACCAACTCGCAAATGATTGGTAATGTGATTGAACGCCAATTCAAGAGTGCTAACGATTGGCCATTCGGCGCAGCGCTTTCGTTCTTGCTCATGTATGTGATGTTTGGCGTTCTGGCGATGCGCTCACTTCTCACCGTCCGCAAGTCGGAAATGAAGGTCTAATGATGCTGGCCATCTTCTCCCGGCAACGTGAGCGCCCCGGCCCGCTAGAATACACCAGACAATTTTGGCTGCGGCTCATGGTCTTTACGACCATGACAATGCTCTATGCCCCGATTGTTGGTCTGGTAGTGTTTTCATTTAACGATTCAAAACGTAACATCGTCTGGCGTGGCTTTACTTTCGACTACTACCTCAAGGCATGGCATAATGACGGATTGATCGATGCTTTCGTTAATTCATTGACTATCGCCGTCATTGCCACCCTCATCTCAACTATTATTGGCACAAGCGTCGCGCTAATACTTTGGCGCTTCCGCTTCCCCTTAAAACCGATCTATGAGGGCACCATGGCATTGCCAATTGTTGTCCCAGAAATCTGCATGGGCGTTGCAATGCTAGTCTTTTTTTCCCGTGTTGGCTGGCCATCAGGCGGTCCGTGGCCACTCAATCTGTCAGCGATCACCATCGCACACATTTCCTTCTGCTTCCCGTTTGTCGCCGTTGTCATACGTGCTCGCCTTTCTGGATTTAACCGCGAGTTTGAAGAAGCCAGCCGCGATCTTGGGGCCAATGAATGGCAGACATTCCGCCATATCATCTTTCCGTTTATCCGTCCTGGACTTATATCCGGAGCTCTTTTGGCATTCACCTTGTCGATCGATGACTTTATTATTACTTTCTTCACCTCTGGTCCAAATACGGTAACTTTCCCGGTAAAGATTTATTCGATGGTTCGGTTCTCCATAACTCCCGAAGTTAATGCCGCATCAACTATCCTGATTGTCATCACCATCATCACAACGTTATTGGCGATGTGGTTCCAAACTTCCTCCCGATTCTACAAACTCAGCAAAGAGGGCGCACCTTGAGCAACGCGCCAACAAACAACCCGATCATCAAGATCTCCCATATTAGCAAGGATTTCGGTGCTGTTAATGCAGTTGATGATGTGAGTTTTGAAATCATGCCCAATGAGTTCTTCGCTCTGCTAGGTCCTTCCGGCTGTGGCAAGACGACATTGCTGCGATTGATTGCCGGGCTTGAATCTCCAACCCACGGAACAATTTCGATCGACGGAGAGAACATGGACGCCATTCCCGCAAATCGTCGGCCGGTGAACATGGTATTTCAGTCCTATGCAGTGTTTCCACATATGACTGTCTACAACAATGTGGCCTATGGTCTAAAGGTGGCTAAAATCTGCCAATCAGACATTAGGCAGAGAGTCATCGAAGCAATTGATTCAGTTCAGATGGGCGAATATGTCAACCGCCGTCCCGATGAACTTTCCGGTGGCCAACGCCAGCGCGTTGCACTTGCTCGCGCTCTGGTAAAACGTCCTAAGGTGTTGCTGCTGGATGAGCCACTTTCCGCGCTTGATGCCAAACTGCGCAAAGCAATGCAGCTAGAACTGATGCAGCTCCAACGCAAAGTTGGAATCACATTCATTATTGTAACCCATGATCAGGACGAAGCCCTATCGATGGCTGATCGTATTGCGGTGATGGATCGTGGTGTAGTGCGCCAGATCGCCACACCAAACGTCATTTATGAGAGTCCAACAACCCGCTTCGTTGCCGACTTTATTGGCAAAGTTAATCTCATAGATGCACATGTTATAGCGCGCAATAAAGGGAAATTGCTTGTAGACGTTAAAGGGCTGGGCACGATGGAAATTTTTCATAAAAACAACACACCAGACAGTGTAACCATCGCTCTTCGCCCGGAAAAAATTGTTGCCTCCAAACGAAAGCCCCAAACCAAAGACCGCATCTCAACCAAGGGCCGGGTACACGAACAGGTCTATTATGGTAACATCAGTCATCTATATGTGAACACTGAGGCGGGGTTACGTCTCTTGATCAACATCCAGAATGCCTCGCGCAGTACCGTTGACTTGTTCGGCATCGATGATGATATCTGGCTTTCATTTTACCCCAGTGATGCAATTATCATAACCAACTAACCCGGGGCAGGGCTTCCATTCAGGTATTATACTCACTACTCTGCCGACAACAGATTCAAAGCGTGAGGAGAAATCACATGGTTCATTTGCGCCAAATGCCCAAGCATTTGCGCGATGCCCTCGTCAATCAAGAAGTCCCAAAATTTGATACTTTTCCCTGGTCGGACGGGCCTCCACTGAATGAGCGGCGTGTTGCACTTATATCGACCGCCGGTCTACACCGGCGCGAGGACCCTGCCTTTACACCCGGAGCGGGTGATTATCGGATCATCCCCAACAACACCGACATGGACGATCTGGTGATGAGCCATATATCAACCAATTTTGACCGCACTGGTTTTTTCAAAGACATCAATGTTGTTTTTCCGATTGATCGGCTACGTGAGATTGCCAATGAAGGTGAGATCGGATCAATTTCGACTCGTCACTTCTCGTTTATGGGTGCAACTCCACCAGATCAGATGGAGACAGCAGCACGAGATCTCGCTTCGATATTAAAACAAGACAGCGTCGACGCAGTCATATTCTGTCCTGTTTGACCTCAATGCACGCGCGCCGTGGGCGGGCTAGCACACTATCTTGAGGACGAGGGCATCCCGACTGTTGGCATTAGCCTGATCCGTGAACACACCGAGAAGATGCGCCCCCCGCGAGCGCTTGTCGTGCCGTTTGAGCTTGGCCGACCATTCGGTACGCCCGATGAGCCTGATTTTCAGCGTGATGTTTTAAAATCAGCCCTCAATCTACTTACGCGCGAGGATGGTCCAATAATATTGGAAGATTACCCTAACACAGCGCCAGGCGATAATAGTGACATGGAAGGATGGGCCTGCCCGGTCAATTTTTTAACGCCGGCTGAAGATTTGTCAGATGCACAAATCGTTCAACAGTCTCTAGAGCGCGAAATAGCGCTACTAAAGCCGTGGTATAATGAGGCGGTGAAAACATTTCGGCGCTCGGCATTTGGCATATCAGGCAAATCCCCTGAAGAAATAGCTGGGGTATTAGCGAACTATCTAACTGACCCTCACGGTACCCCAGCGCCAATTTATGATTTATCAAAATCTCTTGGCCTCAAGAGATGCATCGATGATTTACGTTATTTCTACTCCGAAGCCGCGATCGCTAAACCTGATTCCCGGGTAAGTGACCTTGCTGTTTCCGACTGGCTGTGGGGCGCAACAACACTCGGAAAAGTTATGATTTCCATCCGTAATCAGATGCTGGATATGGCCAACGCAACCGATAATGCCGGACTAAAACGGCTTGCCACCACTGCGCTCGTCCCCTCCCATCAGCGCTGGAGGACCAAGCACGGATAAGAAGCCAATGTATCACTTGGTAAATGAGTGCACATTATCCATTATAATCCCGGCCTTTAGTCAATAATATCTATCGAAGGCCTGGAGCTAGCGCGCACACACAATTCGCCAATGATTGCCGCTCCATCATAACCCTCAGCCCTCAGCTCCCTAACGCATTGCACAGCCATTTTTTTTGGAACACTTACTAGAAGTCCTCCGGCGGTTTGCGGATCGTACAATATTGCATGATCTGAAGGGTTCCGATCATGAATAATCCCTATCATCGCCTTCCTGTTGGACGGGGCGATAGTGCTTTCAATCCCCTCATCTGCAAGCTCCAAGAACCCAGGTAGAACCGGAATATCCCTGATATGAATTTTTGCGTCCACACCAGATGCTTGGAGCATTTCTCTTAGATGGCCGGCAAGACCAAAACCAGTCACATCACAAGCCGCACGCGCGCCATAGCGCTTACAGATAGAAGCCGCCATACGGGCAGATATCTGCATATTATCAATTGCCCCCGTTATCCATTCACCACGTGCCAGCCCCCTCATATCCGCATTTAGCAAGACGCCTGTGCCAAGAGGTTTAGTTAAAATGAGTGCATCTCCAGCACACAGCCCGCCTCTCCGTAAAAGGTCAGCCTCAACTCCGTATCCGGTAACCGACAGACCGAATGAAAGACCATCGCCTTCCGCACTGTGCCCGCCAATCAGCCGGGCACCCGCTGCTGCCAAGACTTCACACGCACCCGTCAGCAATTCGGCAAGATCAGCTTCCTGACGTTTTGAATGGTTATGTGCCATCACCACCGTGGCAAGAGCTGAACTCGCCGTCGCCCCCATTGCGTAGATATCGCCTAAACAATGGTTTGCGGTGATACGGCCAAATAAATAGGGATCATTAACAAAGCTCTTGAAGTGATCAACAGTTTGAACACCGATGCATTCAGCCGGAATGCCCGGAGAGATCGCCGCATCATCACCAATATCATGCCCAAGCGCCAACCGAAGATCTGGGTTTTCAGAAAGACGTAAAAGCGCAGTTTGCAAAACATCCTGCGCGATCTTCGCACCACACCCCGCACAGCGCATAGGCTCAAGCGGGTTGTTACCAAGCACCTCCACCATATGACCAACACCGGCAAGACCTCGATACTTGTCCATAAACCTGCGGTCTATAATGTCTTTTAAACGCCACAAATAAGAGCCCGAAAACGCAAACCTACCCAATGAAGCGACCGCGCTCTTCTCTCCGGTTGAAATCAGCGCTAAAGTATATTTCTGAGGCCTATAGGTTTTCATCTTTCGACCAAGAAGAGCTCGACGTAAATTTTCTGCAAGGACCGGGCCTTGCCTTACTGCGTAAACTCCAGATTTGGGCAACAGTGCATTGGAAAATGCCGCCGCATCACCACCGACAAAAATTTCTGGATGCGAAATCGAGCGCAACATTTGATCTACTTTTACAAATCCGAGCTCATTGACTGCTACGCCGCCAACGCCCAGCCACGGCGGCGCGCTAGCACCGGTTACCAGAATACAGTGATCGCAATCAATCTCTGCCCCATTAGCTAAAACCATGGTGCGTGGAGTTATCTCACCAATCCGCTGACCAAGATAAAGATCAATTTCGTGAGCTTGGAGCGCCCGGCGAAGCAATTTTCGCGTTCCGCACGCAAGCGCAGGTAATATATTGATATCCCCTCCAACCAGACAGAACTGGACTGGACAGAAAGTGCCTTCCGCGCTCCGCGCCAATGCTTTGAAGCGATGGCACAATGCGAGAATCAACTCAACACCTCCCGCGCCCGCTCCGACAACACCAACCCGCAACAATGACGTGCGAATGCGGCATTCGGCCTCAATTTCTGAGATTGATATGATAAAATCTTCGGTAGGCTTGATCGCAATTGCATACTCAAATGCGCCCTTGATCTCACCTCTATTGGGCACCGACCCTATGTCGATAGACAAAAAGTCGTAATCAACATCTGGCCTGTTCTGACACGCCACCTTCGCTTTTTCAGGATTAATGCCGACGGCGCTAGTGTGATAAAGCCGCGCACCAGCAGCCCAGCACAAATGTCGCAAATCAATATGGCATTCCTCATGCCGATAGTGACCGGCAAAATAGCCCGGAACCATCCCCGAATACGGGACAGAAATCTCCCGCGCAATAACGGTCAGCCGCACGCCAGGTAATGGCGACATGGCAAATCGGCGCAGTACCTCAATATGCAAATGCCCGCCGCCGACTAGCACCACATCCCTTTGAACGAGATTTAAAGTCGCTCTGATCATACGGGTTTTGATTGAGCAAGAACAAGCGGATCAGATGTTGGCGGAAAGGAGTGGGAGTCGAACCCACCAGACACGTCTAGACGTCCCTCACCGGGTTTGAAGCCCGGGCGCCCCACCAGGGTGCGTTTCCCTTCCATTGCAACAGGATGTGCACTCATGTCACGCACGCCTAAATTCAGCAACACTCATATTATCGACAACAACTTCGCGGATATCTCCGCGACGCACGGTAACGCCAATACGATCAAAGTACTCCAAAATCTCGATGGCATAATTTCTTCCGATATGAGAGTCGGTACGAAATTCTCCAGCGCTTAAACGCCCCTCTCCAGAAAGCTTGATTACAATTTTCAATAGATCTTCGATGAACTGAGAAGGTACAAAACGATTCCGGCTAGTTCGCTTCACATGACCAATCGCCTCAGCATGTTGTAATGTTGAAGAAATCACTTTGACTTCAAGACCTGTGAATTTTGCCAGTTCGTGCACCACAGGCGAGACTGGCGGAGTGGCGATCAGATGAGGCTCAATCTTGGCCCAGGTTTTTGCATCATGCGGCTTTAGACACGGTACAAATCCGGAAAGGGCACATTCACTCCCCCGGATAGCGATAAGTGCCCGTTCTTGCAAATCATCAGTAGCACGGCGCATGAGAGCAAATGAAAGTGAGTGGCGCGGCTCAATAATGCGCAAAAGTTTGTTGAAATCTAACCCGAAACGATCGGGCATCGATGTATGAAATTCACCGAGTACTTGGGTGACCAGATCCTGCAGCTCACTAAAATGAACAACTGATATGACATCATCTCCCACCCGCACGATATTAAGCTTATCAGTCAGTGTCCCCATCGTAGATTGACCTAGATTTCGGGCCTGCGTAAACAATGAAAGATCAATTCCAAAAGGCGAAACCTCTAGCAGGTTTTGCAGAGCTTCCAGATGGTCAGCGTGTTCAAGCGCCCTTAACACCGCCAATCGATCTGGACGGGCTCTACCCCGTTTGGGTGCAAACGGATCGATAATCCGCCCACCAGCAATTGTACGCTTGGCTGATTGATCACGAATAATCACATGATCGCCATAGAGTGCAGCAACCGGGCGTGATAGAGCAAGGCGCACAAGCCCGGAGCTGCCCGGCGCGATAGAAGCGCCCTCAAGCACGGCGACACGTGCGGGGACATCACCAGAACCTATATGAACATGGACAGGCGCCCAATTGGAGAGCACTTTGTCCTCGCTCATGACTACATTTAAGCGTGCATCTATCCTACTGACCGGCTCGCTATGATCTGCGTCCACCAGCCAATCTCCGCGGCGTATTGCCGATGTCTCCACACCACGACCAGTGATATTAATGGCACAGCGATCGCCCACTGCCGCGCTTAAAGTACTACCTTTCGCAATTTGAAGCGACCGTACACGCGCCGCAATCCCGGCCGGCGCGATAACAAGATTATCTCCTGGCGCTACAGAACCTGCCACAATCGGCCCAGTAACCACCACACCAATCCCCGGCAGAGTAAAAACCCGGTCAATCGCCAGACGAAACTTTGCGTCAGTTGTCCGTTTTCCAACCTTTTGTGATTGCTCAATCAAATACCGGTCAAGCGCCTCGATACCTACTCCGGTTCGGCTAGATACGTTGAAAAACCGCGCACCGGAAAGAGGTGTTTCATCAAGCAGATCTAAAATCTCAGTATGAACTTCATCCAGCCTTGCTTCATCGACGAGATCAGATTTCGTAATGGCTACCGCACCATCACCAATCCCGATAAGATTAATGATTTCTATATGTTCACGCGTTTGCGGCATTACTCCATCATCTGCGGCAACAACAATGAGCGCAAAATCAATTCCCGCCAGCCCGGCAACCATGGTGCGTACAAACCGCTCATGACCCGGCACATCAACAAAACCAATCGTCTTATCATCTCCAACATCGCGGTAGGCGAATCCAAGATCTATCGAGATGCCACGCCGCTTCTCTTCAGCCAGGCTATCGGTATCAATGCCGGTAAGTGCATGCACCAGAGCTGTTTTGCCATGATCTACATGGCCAGCGGTTGAGATAATCATGCGACTATCATCCCCTGACTTGAAGGTTTTCAAATTGCTGCGCCAGCGCGCGCTCATCTTCTCCCGCCCGCAAATCAAGCCAGAACGCATTGTCATGAACTCGGCCAATCACCGGAACCGGAAGACAACGAAATGCACGGGCCAGCTCTTGCACCATCCGTCCCGAACCCTTGCTTACCAATGGCCGCATCACTAATGCCCGGCTTTCAATGGTTTTCATCGGCATCGAACCTGAGCCGATCTCGCATTGCGACGGCTTAACTGCAATCTTAAATCGATTACCAAGAACTGGCTGAAGCACAAAGCCAAGACGCTGAGCCACTTCTCCAATCTCGTTCACTGACCGGATCATTGTTTTAAGGATGGGCAAGCGATCGGCGAGTCGACTTGGATCCCGATAAAGCTGAAGTGTTGCAGCAAGAGCCGCTATGGTAACTTTGCCCGGACGTAGAGCACGCCGAAGCGGATTTTTCTTGATCCGCTCAATAAGATCTGATCGCCCAGCAATAATTCCAGCTTGGGGACCGCCAAGAAGCTTGTCTCCTGAAAAACTGACTAGATCTGCACCTGATTTAATAATTTGATCTACCGTAGGCTCAAACGGTAATCCCCATTTGCCCAAATCAACCAGTGAGCCACTGCCAACATCAACAAAAAACGGTAAATCGTGGGCAATGGCAATCGCCGATATTTCCGCTTCGCTTAGCTGTTTGGAAAAACCCTCAATGCGATAGTTCGATGTGTGAACTTTCATAATCAGCGAGGTGGCCGAAGAAATAGCAGACTCATAATCATGAGCGTGGGTACGATTTGTCGTGCCAACTTCAACCAATTTTGCGCCTGCCCTCGCCATAATATCAGGCATACGAAACGCGCCACCAATCTCAACCAACTCCCCGCGCGAGACTGGCACTTGTTTGCGCCGCGCCAGCGTATTTAAAACCAGAGTTACTGCGGCTGCATTGTTATTCACTATCGTTGCTGCCTGCGCGCCAGTAAGCTCGCAAATCAAACCCTCACAATGCTGATCCCGGTCTCCGCGACGGCCTGACTCAAGATCAAACTCCAGATCAGATGCATTGCGCGCCACAGCCACCATCGCTGCGATAGCCTCTTCGGCAAGCGGTGCTCGACCAAGATTAGTGTGCAAAATGGTCCCGGTCAGATTGAAAACCTGGCGCGGCCGCATAATGACTCGCTCTTCTAACCTAGCAAAAACCCGCGCCGCCGTTGCTCCGGATTTCAACTGATCTGCACTGATCCCACGGCCTTTCAGTACACCACGAATATCATCAAGATCTAGGCGAAGGGCCACCTTTACTTCGGCGCGGCCAAACTCAGCCAATAGTGGAGCAAATTCATCAGACCGCATAAGCGTATCAAGTGATATGATCTCTGACAGAGACGACATTGTTTTCTGGATTGACATTCTAGACATTACGGTCCCGCTCACGGCACGATCGACGCTGGTTTCAAATAAGTATTGTCGCACCGTTGGACCAATGAAGTCGAGCCTGTTACCCATCATCAGCATTCATACTTGCTGACCGCTCACCGTTGCTTATAGTGCACCGCAATATTTACCTTGAAAAAGACCCATGAAACTTCGAAACATCGCTATCATCGCCCATGTCGATCATGGAAAGACAACGCTCGTCGATCAGATTCTCGCTCAGTCTGGCACCTTCCGCGCCAACCAGCGGGTAACTGAGCGTATACTCGATTCCAATGACCTTGAGCGCGAACGCGGCATTACAATCTTGGCCAAATGCACCTCACTCATCTGGCATAAAACACGTATCAACATTGTTGACACGCCAGGTCATGTTGACTTTGGCGGAGAGGTTGAGCGTATTTTGAATATGGTCGACGGTGTTGTCGTTCTAGTCGACGCAGCAGAAGGGCCGATGCCGCAAACTAAATTTGTGGTTGGCAAGGCCCTGCAAATTGGCCTGAAACCAATTGTTGCCGTCAACAAAATAGACCGCTCAGACGCTCGTCCCACAGAGGTCCTCAACGAGGTTTTTGATCTTTTTGCTGCGCTCGATGCCAGTGACGAACAACTCGATTTCCCAATTTTGTATGGATCAGGGCGCGATGGCTGGATGTCGAACGATCCTGAAAACAAAGATTTTGGTCTTGATCCGTTGTTTGAGTTGGTATTAACCCATGTGCCAGAACCGAGTGTTGAAGACGGTTCATTTCGAATGCTTGGAACGATTTTAGAAGCCGACCCCTATCTTGGTCGAATTATCACCGGACGCATCTCCTCTGGGATTGTTCGCGCCAATGAAATCATCAAGGTGATCAACCAGAATGGTGTAACAATCGAACAGGGTCGTGTTTCCAGAATTTTAGCTTTTCGTGGAATCGAGCGCCAACCGATCGATGCAGGTGTTGCCGGTGACATCGTTGCCATAGCCGGGCTGTCTAAAGGTAGTGTCGCCGATACATTCTGCTCGCTTGAAATACACGAGGCGTTGCCCGCGCAACCCATCGACCCTCCAACGGTTGAGATGTCATTTATTGTTAATGACTCTCCGCTCGCCGGATTGGATGGAACCAAGGTGACTAGCCGTGTAATTGGCGACCGGTTAGCCCGCGAGGCCGAAGGCAATGTAACACTACAGATTTCCCAAGCAGAAAATCGCGATGGATATCTCGTCGCCGGCCGCGGCGAACTGCAATTGGCCATACTGATCGAAACCATGCGCCGCGAAGGATTCGAACTTGCCGTCTCTCGCCCGCGCGTGGTGATGCGCAATGACCCACAAAGCGGTGCGCTTCTCGAACCCATCGAGGAAGTCTTGATCGATGTGGATGAGGAACACAGCGGCACGGTCGTACAAAAACTGGTCGAGCGAAAGGCCACATTGATTGACATGCACCCATCTGGCGGCGGTCGCCAGAGGCTGGTGTTTCATGCGCCAACTCGTGGGCTGATTGGCTATCAGTCCGAACTTTTGACTGATACCCGAGGTACCGGTGTAATGAACCGCCTATTTCGAGCATATGAGTCCCATCGTGGATCAATCGACGGGCGCGTTAATGGTGTTCTGATAGCAAGCGAAGCCGGCGAAGCAGTAGCTTTTGCACTATGGAATCTCGAAAACCGCGGACGGATGGTGATTGATCCGGGGACTCGGGTCTATCCCGGCATGATTGTTGGCATTCACTCACGCTCGAACGACCTTCCTGTCAATGTCTTAAAGGGTAAGAAGCTGAACAATATCCGCACCCATGCCAAGGACGAGGCAGTCCGCCTTACCACGCCGATACGAATGACGCTGGAGCGTGCTCTCGCTTGGATTGGAGATGACGAGCTAGTTGAGATAACGCCTAAGTCGATGAGACTACGCAAACGGCTACTTGATCCGCACGCACGTAAGCGCGCCGAAAAAGTTGTCGCCACCACGTGAACTAATTGCCGTGATTAGATTAAACTTATTAGCAACACCGCATTATCGGGGTAGAAACATTTGTTCCTGGCCGATTCACGAGAATATTTGGGGAGTAAAATGGCAGTAAGCAAAAAGCCATTCATCATAGCAATCGAAGAACACTACATGGATAACGCTGTAACCGAGCGCTACAAGAATCAGCGCCCGCGCCCACCTGGATTCTTTGAGCGCGTGTCAGATTTTGGCGGCGAACGTATCAAGGAAATGGACGAGGCAGGCATCGATGTTCAGGTCCTTTCCCATGCCCCCCCCGGCGTTCATGGTTTGGATGCTGAAACAGCAGTCGAAGTAGCTCGCATTACCAATGATAATTTAGCTGCTGGCATTGCCACCAATCCCAGCCGTTTTGCTGGCTTTGCAGCCCTACCAGTGCAAGCCCCAAAAGCCGCAGCCGATGAACTTGAGCGCTGCGTCGACAAGCTCGGATTTAAGGGCGCATTGATCAGTTCAATGACTAACGACCGTTTTCTTGACGATAAGAATTCCTGGGCCATTTATGAGCGTGCCGAAGAGCTGGATGTGCCAATATATATTCATCCCGGCCCGCCCAACAACACTGTGGTCGATACGTATTACGGAGATATGGCGAAGGAATTTGGCCTGTTTCCAGGTCCCGCCTGGGGCTACACCGTGGAAACCGGAACAGCATGCATCCGGCTAGTCTTGAGTCGCGTTTTTGAAAAATACCCTAAGTTGAAAATTATTATCGGCCATTTCGGTGAAACCATCCCATTCCTGTTGTGGAGGATTGACCACAATCTAAAACGCCACGGGAATGCTCCAATCGAATTTCGCGATGTCTTCTGCAATAATTTCTACGTAACCACTAGCGGTAATTTCTCTGATGCGGCTCTGCTCTGCACCATGATGGAAATGGGCATTGACCGTATCTTGTTTGCTATCGACTGGCCATTCATTGAAAACAAACCTGGCGTTGACTGGATGAAACAGGTGCCTCTGTGCGAGGAAGACCGCGTCAAAATTCTGTCCGGTAATTCAAAACGTCTGCTTAAAATGTAGGAGTATGAATTGATGAGCGATGAACCGATAAAACTCGGAATCATCGGCCTGGGACGCTGGGCTCGTGTTCTTACACGCTCGGCGCAGACTTCTAGTAAGTTTATCATTGCCAAGGGATTTAGCCGCTCTCAGGGAAAACGCGCCGCATTCGAGACCGAGTACGGTGTGCCATCCACGCCCGATCTTGAAAGTCTCCTTCGTGACCCTGAAATAAAAGGCGTGATTTTAACGGTACCTAATGAGCAGCACCTTCCCGTAGCCGAGCAGGTCGCCCGGGCTGGCAAGCACGTCTATACCGAAAAACCCATTGCCAACACACTCGCCAACGGCCTGAAGATCGATGCGCTTCAGAACCAATACGGCATCAAGGTCATGGTCGGTCATAGCGCCCGGTTGCTAAAGGGCACTAGAGCAATGCGCCAGATGATTGATAGTGGTGAGTTGGGAAAGATCGTATTTTTCGAGGCAAATTTTTCTAATGAACGCGCACTTGAGCTTACCCCGGATACCTGGCGGTGGTACCGGGATCGCGCACCTGGTGGTCCACTCTCGCAACTCGCTATTCATCAGTTTGATAGCCTGCATTATCTCGGCGGCGAAATCGCGGAGGTGAGCTCGGTTGCATCAAAACTATCTCCAGTTGGCGCCGAAGTGGACGACCAGACAATGACCGTGTTGCGATTTTCCGATGGCAAACTCGGCTATGTTGGTTCTTGCTGGACCTCACCTGGCATTTATTCCATCCGCGTGTTCGGCCAGAAAGGTCTCATGCATTATGAGCTCGATTTTGGCACCTGGGATGATCCGGACTATCTCCATAAAACTTCAACACTCTATATTCAGCGCGGCAAGAACCCCTATGGTAAACGCGAAGTGCTTAACCTCGATCAGGGCAATATGTTTGTCGATGAATTGGAGATGTTTGCTGACATTTGCCGCACCGGAGTTATGAACGAACTTTCAGCCCATGATGGCATCGTCGCGCTCAGCGTCGTATATGCAGCCCTTCGTTCCATTGAACAAAATGGCGCTATGATAGCTCTGAGCGATATTCTGGATGAGGCTAGAAACGAAGCCTGAGTCGGCAGGTTATTGAGAACGGCCGCCGGCTCAGGCCAACTACTCAACCTGAATTACCTATAATCCACATTTTAAATGGTGACCCTAATGAGCAACATACCTTCTAGATACTTTATTGAGCTCACCCAACCGGAGATTGCTGCCCAGTTCGCTGATAATCCGCTGGTGATTCTTCCTGCCGGTAGTGTTGAACAGCACGGCATGCATCTACCTACCGGAACCGACATATTCGCCGCTGATGTAATTTCCCATGCAGTAGCTGAGAGCATGAACGGACTAGTCCTTCCTGGTGGCCCGCTCGGTGTAACACCGATGCACATGCCATTTGAGGGCACCATATCTCTGAAACCAGAGACCTATATGTCGGTCGTGCGCGATACTTGCGTCTCAACCGCTACTCACGGGGCACGACGTCTCTTAATTCTCAACTGGCATGAGGGAAATAGTCCTTCGCTAGCGTTGGTAGCCGAAGAGCTCCACCGCACTCATGGTATGAGCGTTGTCATCGTCCATGCCTGCTATGTGGCGGCAGATCTTTATGGCCAAGATTGTGGCGGTCTTACCCACGGCGGAGAGATCGAAGCCCTCGCTGTGCTTGCCCACCGGCCAGATCTTGTGCATCTTGATCGTATTGAACGTGCATCCGACCATCAGCATGGTACGCATATGGACAAGCTACGACGCACTCAATCGTTCCAGCCTATTTTGACAGACATTTGCTCGATAGCACCGACCGGCTGGTATGGAACACCCGAGCGTGCAACCATCAAAAAAGGTGAACGCATGGTCGCCGATATCGCAAACAAGATTGCCACGGAAGCAACCGAAATATTTGCTCAGCTCGATGAGGTTCAAGGCGGAACAGTAGACATCAAAACCCTAAGGCAACAAGCATGAGAGGAAAATATGGCCCAAGTTATTACACTGGATAATGCGCGTGATCTGGGATTACCTGGTCGCGCTTCGAAAGAGATTGTTTCCTCCCATGTTGGTGCGAAAGCGATAACATTCCGTCTGGTTGAACTCGCAGTTCCGGCTGCGGGAGAAGAGCCACGAGGCCCCCATGTCCACCACGGATTTGAGGAATGTATGCACATTGTCGCCGGAACTGGCGAGCTACATGCAGGCGGAAATACCTATTTAGTCAATGCCGGGGATACGGTTTTGGTGCCATCTGACGAGGTACATGTAACCAGAAACACCGGCGATGAGCCTTTAGTGTTGATGTGCTTCTTTCCAATCAACGATATTGTCCCTGGGACGAAAAATCTGTAGCTCCATCATCACTCACTGCTAATCCGCCAGAAACAAGCTAAATAGGCAACAGGATTCAGGACTTTCACATTGCACGGGCCACCAGATCAATGTGTGCCAAAACATCGATGGCACTATCTTCCAACGGCACTCTTAATACATCGTTGAGCTGGTTCAGCAGGCCCGCACACGTCCGTTAAGCTCAAAAGATAATCTTGGCTTTAATTCAGACCGAGCCATGACCAAAACCATTCGGCAGTGAAAATAACATCTTACGCCTCTATATGCTGACAAAGGTAGCAAACAACTCATCCAAGATGGCATCATGGACGCGTTAAAGCGGGGGCAAAGCTCGACAGCCCCCATCGTAACTCCTATATGATCCTTATACCGTAGATTAATTCCTACCAACGCAACCTATTGCCTAGCTGAGTGAGAACCATGACGAAAATATACGTACCGCAGATGATACCGCAAATCGCTATTGAACGACTGGAGCGGTTGGGTGAGGTCACGATTTATCAGGGAACAGATGGCCCTATAGCCCACGATCAGTTGCTAGAAGATGTCCGTGATAAGGACATCCTCTACGCCCTTGGCGACATTGATATGGACCGTGAGATTATTCTTGCCGCCAAACCACTCAAGCTGGTCTCTGCAATGCATATGAAAGCAACATTCGTCGACAAGAAGACATGCACTGAGCGCGGGGTCCCATTATGCGGAATCCCGAACTTCGTCTCCAAGACTACAGCTGAATTCACATTTGCCCTGTTGCTTGCAACCGCATGGAACTTGCAGGACGCACGCTCCTATCTAGAATCAGGTTCCTGGACCCAGAGTCAGTCTACCTCCTTCATGGCCACGCGGCTATTCGGTAAGACACTGGGTATCGTCGGCATGGGCATGATCGGATCAAATCTAGCCAAACGAGCCGCTGCCTGCGACATGAACATCGTCTATACAAAACGCTCCCAGCTGAGTCCGGCCGAAGAATTCTCCCTCGGAAATGCCGAATATCTTGCGATTGATGATCTGTTTGCATCCTCAGATTTTGTTGCGCTTTGCCCAGGCCTCACTGCCGAGACCAAGGGATTGGTCGGGGAATATTTGCTTTCTCTGATGAAACCTAGTGCTATTTTGATCAACACCTCAAGGGGTGCAGTACTTGATGAAGAAGCTCTCGAAACCGCCCTGATAGAAGGGCGCATTCGCGGCGCCGGACTCGATGTATTTGAGAATGAAGACGACTCAAACCGCGGCCCAAGGAAGGGCTTATGGGAGCTACCAAATGTCGTGCTTACTCCCCATATGGGATCAGCTGCCCGGGAAACTAGGGATGAAATGGCGCTGCGCGCGGTCGAAAACATCGAACGTTTTTTGAATGGCAAGCGCCCATTCGATGTCCTGAACCCAGAAGTGTATGGTGAAGCTGCCCGAAACGAAGAAGTTATTGGCTAAGTTATCAGGGTAGAGTAAAGCCAAGGCTGTGCTCGCTCGCTCTTGGCAAAACCAACCATACCATCAGCACCCGCAATGGTATGGTAGTTTTAATCAATGAGGGCTCGGTTTCCGGCACACTCACAGGAATGAGTGCCCGCACCTAAAACGAGCGCCCGGCATACTGCCATTCAACGTCGCGGTTAACCGTATAGATTGGCATTTCACCATCGATCAAAGAAATAAAACTTGTCTGCGATAGTTCAGCGCAGCGCCGACGTGATTCATTAGCCTGGCCAAGTCCATGCGGTGTTGCAATTACATTTTTCATACTGAGCAGCGGGTTGTTCTGACAAGGTGGCTCTACCTCAAAAACGTCAAGCCCGGCACCTGCTATCTCGCCTGATCGCAGCGCCGCTATAAGCGCTTCTTCATCAACCACCCCGCCTCTAGAGGTGTTAATAAGATAGGCCGTTGGTTTCATAGAACGCAGCGCCTCCGCATCAATCATTTTACGGGTCTCATCGGTGAGCAATGGATGTAACGAGACGAAGTCAGACTCCATAAGTAGTTCATCCAACGGCACGAACTCGGCAATATCACTTACTTCCTCATAAGGATCATAGGCAAGACATTTCATGTCGTAGGCATTTGCCAGTCTCGCCACAGATTTTCCAATTCGGCCAAACCCGATTAATCCAATAGTCTGACCAGAAAGTTCGCACCCCCGCATCGCCGAGTTAGGCGCCTGCTGCGCTCGCCCAAGATCAATCCAAAACAGAAGATTTTTAGCAAATGCAGCCACTAGCAACATTGTCGATTCAGCCATAGTTTGAGTATTTCCTGGCGAATTGGCAACTACAATACCGTGCTCACTGGCCGCCATCACATCAATCTTATCAACGCCAACTCCACTGGTAACGATGCCGCGTAAATTTACTGCCGCAGCTATCATATCAGCATTAATAGAAAATCCGCGTGCATATATGAGATCAGCTCGCTTGAGCGTGTCACAAAGTACCGCTTCATCGGCCAGCGGAACAAATGCCAGCTCAACATGGGGACAAAGCAGCGGCCAATGTTTCTCAATCCAGCCAGGTTTATAAAATTCCGCCTGCGTCATAAGAATGATTGGTTTTTTCATCTATCCACTCCTACTATTACAACTGGAAAATATGAATATGCCGTCAGAACATCGATACCAACCCGCTCAGAACGGTCGCTAAACCGCGCTTGGCATACGCTGATATTCCCCGGGATCAAGAATGACTTCAATGGTCGTCGGCTTGCCAGATCCAAGCGCTCCGCGCACCGCTTGGCGAAACCCATCCAGATTGTCGGCCCGCACCGCCTCAACCCCTAAACTACGCGCAACAGCACAATAATCGACTGCTTGAAAATCAGTAGCCTGGGTAGAGTATCCTTGGCGCAACTGGCGCGCTTTCACCTGAGTCATGGCATTATCGACCATAACTATCTGAATGATCGGTAGATTTAACCGCGCTAGCGTCGCAAGATCACCCACATACATTAAGAACCCTCCATCCCCCACAACTGAGATTACCGTTCGATCAGGTTCAGCTAGCTTGGCACCCATCGCCGCACCCAGTGAAAAGCCCATTGGTGACAAACCATTTGATACGAAATAGCCGCGCGGCCCATAGGCTTCCCAAGCCTGTGAGGCTAGGGATTTATGGGCACCGGCATCAGCGGCAATGATCGTATCATCCGCCACTAATTGGCGTAGCTCTCGATAGACATCTTGCGGTGCTATACCGTCGGCATCATCGTGTTCATCTGATACTTTGAGCTCAAAGTCACGGATCCTTCGATAGCATT
>CAUZRD010000005.1:0-30697 GCA_963582255.1 Alphaproteobacteria bacterium
CGGTTGTGAGCGTTCTTGATGTGGACTCGTTCTCGCATTTGCCGTTGGTTGAGGGTTCTGGGGCTGCTGAAGCCGCGGTGCCGTTTTTAGCGGAGCTGTCGCGACGTCCGGCGATTGCCGAACGGGTTCGTGCGTCGTTGCGTATTGGCTCGCGACGATGGTCTCTTCAGCTCGATAACGGAGTGATTGTCCATCTGCCCGAACAGGGGGTGGACCGGGCTCTCGATGAGCTGATTGAACTTAATGAGCGTGCGGGACTGATCGACCGCGATGTCTCTGTGGTCGATATGCGTCTTCCCGATCGAATCACGGTTCGGCCAGGTCGGTCCCAGAACAATGAAAGTGCTAGTGTCCCCGTCGGCAAGCTTGCGGGGGCCAACACATGAGCCTGATGACATTCAGGAAATTGTCGGGCATGGGCAATCAACGTGTGGGGGGAAGAAGTTCGGTTTGCGCTGCACTTGATGTTGGTACCCAGAAGGTTGCTTGCGCAATAGCCAGGGTTCGCGGAGGTGCAGGCTATCAGGGGCGGGACGATGTGGACGTCATAGGCTTTGGCCACTGTGAATCTAGGGGGGTGAAAGCTGGCGTCATTGTTGATCTTTCCGCGGCTGAACAATCTATTCGCGGAGCGATCGGTGCGGCCGAGTCGATGGCTGGGGTGACGGTTGACGATGTGATTGTTCACTCAGCTTGCGGGAGGATTCGATCGGAAATTTATGAAATTGGCGTGCCGGTTGTCTCAGATCGAGTTAGCCAGCGGGATCTTGATCGGGTGCTCCATACAGCGCGCGCGCAGCCGCGAGGTGATCAACGCCTAGCCCTTCATTCGATGCCGCTTGGCTATTCTCTCGATGGTGGTGAGGGCGTGCGCGATCCTCTCGGTATGATCGGGGCGCAGCTCAGTGTAGGTATGCATTTGGTAACCGCAGAGCCAGCGCCTTTGCGTAATCTCGCTCTTTGTGTTGATCGCACTCATGTGTCGATCTCGCGGGTTGCCGTCTCTCCATTGGTGAGTGCTATTTCTACATTGACGCCTGACGAAGCCGATATTGGTGCAATCTGTATTGATATGGGTGGCGGCTGTACGACACTTGCAATGTTTAGCGATGGTTTGTTCGTTCATGCAGATGCAATTGCGCTCGGTGGCCGGCATGTAACACTCGACCTTGCCCGCTGTCTATCGATGCCTCTGGCTGAGGCGGAGCGTATAAAGGTCCTCCATGGGAGTGTTTTGGTCAATGCGGATGGTGACAATGAACGTGTCGACATAGTGTCTCTTGAGCGAGAGGATCGGTTTCAGGGTGACAGTCAGATCTTAAAAACTGACCTCACGCGCGTTATTAAGCCGCGTGTTGAGGAAACTTTTGAGCTGTTGCGTGACCGGTTGGAGCAATCTGGTGCGGGGTCGTTGCGCGGGCGACGCATTGTGCTTACCGGAGGCGCAAGTCAGCTGGCCGGCATTGAGGTTCTTGCCAGATCTATATTGGGCGGCGAAGTGCGTCTTGGCGTGCCGCGTGCATATTCAGGCGCGGGCGCCAGTGCAGTGGGGCCTGGATTCTCAGCTCTGTTCGGTCTTATCGCCTATGCGCAAACAGAAGAATTTGAGCCAAGTTCATCGTTGCCTAGTCCAAGTCAAGTAGATGAAGGCAGCTATTTAGTTAGGGTTGGAAGATGGTTGCAGCAAGCTTTTTAAGGCTAGAAGAGAATGGTGTTACGTCGTGATGCCATCGTGTTTGGTTTGAGAGAGGGGCCGGAGGGCCTCTTGGCGGGAATTTTGAAAGGTGAAGTGGTGAGATGTCGATAAATCTAAAAATGCCTGAAACCATCAATGAATTAAAACCCCGAATCACAGTATTTGGTGTTGGTGGCGCCGGAGGGAATGCCGTGAATAATATGATTCAAGCCGGACTTGAGGGGGTTGAATTTGTTGTGGCCAATACGGATGCGCAGGCGCTGGCAATGTCCAGTGCGGATTCGCGCATTCAAATGGGGACAGCCATCACTGAGGGGCTTGGTGCTGGATCACAGCCACATATTGGTGCGGCCGCGGCAGAGGAGTCGATGGCCGAGATTCTCGACCATGTTACCGGCGCTCATATGGTATTCATCACAGCTGGAATGGGGGGGGGGACCGGAACGGGGGCAGCTCCCGTGATAGCGCGTCTTGCGCGTGAACAACAAATTCTTACCATTGGTGTTGTAACCAAGCCTTTCCAGTTTGAGGGTGAACGGCGCCTGGTGATCGCTGAAGAGGGCATTGCCGAGTTTGCCAAGCATGTTGATACCTTGATTGTCATTCCAAACCAGAATCTTTTCCGTGTTGCAAATGAGCGGACAACATTCGCCGATGCCTTCGCCATGGCTGATCAGGTTCTTTATTCTGGTGTTGCTGGCATTACTGATCTGATGGTCAAGGAGGGATTGATTAATCTCGATTTTGCCGATGTCCGTACCATTATGACAGGCATGGGCAAGGCGATGATGGGTACCGGCGAGGCTTGTGGTGAGAAGCGAGCGATCGAGGCGGCAGAGGCAGCTATCGCTAATCCTCTGCTTGATGATGTGTCGATGAGGGGCGCGGCTGGGTTGTTGATATCTATTACCGGTGGTGAGGATTTGACACTTTATGAGGTTGATGAGGCGGCAACTCGCATACGCCAGGAAGTGGATGAAGGGGCCAATATCATCCTTGGCGCTACGTTCGATAATGCGCTTGAGGGCTATATCAGGGTATCGGTTGTTGCTACTGGAATTGAGGGCGAGCAAATAGCGTTACCTCAGTCCAGCACACTTTCACAACAAACGATGAGTTCGGTAAGCTCAGACGAAGCATTGATTGATGCTGGGGCGCAGCAACAACCGGCAGCGTTGGGGCGTTATAGCAACGCTCCATCTGGAGCGTTAGGCTCACCCCCTGCCAAACCTGTTGATGTCACTGTGCGCCGCGTGGATCCGCACCAGAGCATTGGTTCTTACCCGGCATCATCGGTTGATGAGAGCCAAGTGATCAGAGAAAATGAACATGTTGATTCAGGCCAGCCGTTTATCCCGCCAAACCCTTCCGTGGTAGGCCGACGAATGCCGAGCGTCGAAGATTTTCCCATACATGTTCAGCGTGAAATGGCAGCTCGGGGAAAAGCTCCAGCGCATCATGGCGTCGAGGCACAAAAGCGCAAGACTGGTTTTTTGGAACGCCTGGCTAATGTTGGTCTAGGCCGGCGGTCCGATGCCGTGGAGGCGGGTATAAATCCTGATCTTGGATTTAGTGTGCCACAACCTTCAGTCTCTCAGCCACAGCGGGATCAGGGTGATATTGAACGGGGGCAGCTCGATGATTTTACTCAAAATTCCCGTGTCCAGCATGGCGAACCACAAGAGCGGCATCAAGTTGCATCAGCAGTTGATGAAGATGATGAGCTGGAGATTCCGGCATTCCTGCGGCGTCAGGCTAATTAGTAGTGAGAAGGTAATTGTGAGGGAATAGGGGGTCATTGTCCTCGGTGGGTGGGTTCAATCTCCTCTCTGCAGGGCGTGATATTCGTTCTGGTAGGAGTAGCATGGAGTTTATGTGTTTTTTTCGTTTATTTTGTTAATATGCTAAGGGGAGGTATAGTTGGCAAGATATTGAATTTAAATGTAAAACGACCTACATTTTTGGATATTTTTTGTATGCTAAGATAATTTTAAATCCGTATTTGCACTATGGTACTGGAACCATGTACTGATGTATTGGGTATTGGATCTGGTTCCGTTGGGGCACTACATTTTGCACGGTTTCGGGTGGTATGGGGAAAATTAAAGATTTCGGGCAGCAGTCAACACTTGTTTGTGCGACTACCCTCAGTGGTACTGGTGTCCACACAGGACGTCCGTCACGGGTAACGCTGCATCCAGCTGAGGTAGATACGGGAATTTGTTTTCGGCGTACCGATCTTACCAATGGTACACGCAGTACCGTCATCAGGGTTCAACGTCATAATGTTGGCTCGACCAAATGGTGCACAGAAATGCGCAATGGTGATGGGGTGTCGGTCATGACGGTTGAGCATTTGCTTGCTGCGCTTGGTGGAGCAGGTATTGATAATTGTGACATTCACGTTAGCGGTCCGGAGATTCCTATACTTGATGGGAGTTCGCGGGACTTTCTAAGTGCGATCTACGGTGCTGGTATTGAAAAACAACACCGTGTGCGTGGCTATATTCGTGTTCTTCAGCCAGTTAGTTTGAAGGTCGGCATGTCATCGGCTGAGTTTCTACCGGATACGCGCAGTGTGATTGAGACCAAGATCGATTTTTCTCATCCGGCCATTGGCTGCCAGGAGATGACCTATGTAGCTTCGGCTGCTTCTTTTGATCGCGACATAGCCACGGCGCGTACATTTGGGTTCCTCTCACAGGCAAAGGAATTGCACTCAAGGGGCTTTGGCCTAGGCGCATCTTTGGATAACACTGTCGTACTTGATGATTCGTCGGTGATGAATCACAACGGGCTGAGATTCGCCGATGAGTTTGTGCGTCATAAAACTTTGGATGTGTGCGGCGATCTTATGTTCGCTGGTGCACCAATTGTTGGTCTGTTTCGGACATATCGGGGCGGGCACCATCTTAATCATGCAGCGATAAACTGTCTTTTGGCACAACAGGAAGCGTGGGAGTATATCGTGGCGGACGAACCTAAAAAAGCCTTAATCACAGCCGAGTGTGTCGTTGCAGTCGGTGCCGCATCGTAACTGGCCGGCTGCATTTTTATTGAGGTTTAGTGGTATCTAATCTCAATATAGATTTTAGAGATCGTCTAGATGTCAATTGCAGCTGCTTGGAGCTGGGATAAAAAGTTGTCACTCACCAATATACTATACGGATATAACCACCGACTTGCCGCCATACTTGTGCTTTTCGTCGCATTAGGAGTTTCTGGGTGCCAGGCCGTTGGATTTGGCAGCTCCGATAAGGTGGATACGTATGTGGAACGGCAGGTTGATGATCTATATAATGAAGCTGCCGACAGCCTTGCGGCACGTGAATTTGAGAGCGCCGCGACGCAATTTGAGGAAGTTGAGCGTCAGCATCCATATTCGAAATGGGCACAGCGCGCCTTGTTGATGTCGGCCTATGCCTATTACGAAAAAGAAGACTATGAGAGCGCCATCTCGGCTGCTGAGCGTTATATGGCGCTTCATCCATCATCCGACGCAGCACCTTATGCCCAGTATCTGGTCGCTAACTCCTATTATGAGCAAATTGGTGATGTTCGGCGTGATCAGGAGATCACTCGCCAAGCGCTTCGTGAATTGGAAGATCTTGTGCGGCGTTACCCAAATACGGATTATGCGAGAGACTCCAAGCTCAAAGTTGAGCTTACCCGCGATCATCTTGCCGGCAAGGAGATGGATGTTGGACGTTATTATTTAAAGGACAGGGCATTCGTTGCCGCGATTAACCGTTTCAGAGTTGTGGTCACAGACTTTCAGACAACGGCCCATGTGGAAGAGGCTTTGGCTCGTTTGGCGGAAGCTTATATGGCACTTGGAGTGGCGAGTGAGGCGCAGACTGCTGCCGCAATTCTCGGTCATAACTACCCAAGTAGCTCGTGGTATGAAAATACCTATATTTTGCTAAAAAGTAGCGGATTGGCGCCGAGGGTAGATTCAAAATCGTGGATCAGCAGGGCGTGGAAGCAGATTGCGCCGGCATAGCTTCCCCTATTTTTTAATAGTTAGGTTGTCCGTATAGAGTCAACTATCGCGAGCACCTTTTATGTTCTCCCGAAACACCCAAAAGATGTTCTCTTCATACCCATTGATGGTTAATCTATGATGTTTTTATGGAGCTTGTTTAGGCCCTGATATTTTAGTGTGGTTCTCCCCATTATGTATGTTCATAAATTGTTTAAAAAAACTCAAGAAACTAGGATTTTATAGGCTGATGATCACATCGCCTCTATAATAGATGTATGCTTGTCGCACTTTCCATTCGTGATATAGTTCTGATCGATCATCTGGATCTTGAATTTGGGCCGGGTCTTTGCGTTCTGTCTGGTGAGACGGGTGCTGGAAAGTCGATCTTACTTGATAGCCTTGCGCTTGCGCTTGGTGCGCGTGGTGATGCTGGGCTGGTGCGCCATGGTTCAAAACAGGGGAGTGTCACCGCTGTTTTTACGCATTGTAATATTGAGCAGATTCGATGCGTGCTCGATGAGCAAGAACTTGAGATAGCGGATGATGAGCTGGTCTTGAGGCGCATCCAGTTTGCCGATGGTCGTACGCGCGGATTTTTTAATGATCAGCCAATCGGTATCCGGCTGATGCAAAAAATTGGCAGAAATCTTGTAGAAATTCATGGTCAGCATGAAGAGCGCGCACTGCTTGAGCCATCATCACACCTAGCACTGATTGATGCATTTGGAGACTTGAAACAGCCATTGGCAGAAGTTTCTAGATGCTGGCATCACTGGAGGGAGGCTAAAGATAAATTAAATGCCCACAAGAAGGAGGTGTCGCAAGCGCTTGCCGAATATGATTATCTGAAACACGTTCATGAAGAGTTGGTTCAAATTGCTCCGTTGGTCGGTGAAGAGGAGCAATTAGCGCAAGACCGTGCGTTGATGATGGCTGGCGAGCAGATAGTTGCTGATCTTGATGAGTGTGAACGGTACTTGTTTTCAGACGGTGGCGCGGATGGCAAAGTTAGTGAGGCAATTAGCGCTATCGAGCGTGGGCGCGTCGATGCTACGGATCTCTTGAGTGAGTTGATGGAGGCAATCTCCAGGTGCCGTGCCGAACTCGATGATGTGCGGCGGATTATCACTGGAGTTCAACAAAGATCGCAATTTGACACAGTGCGCCTGGAAGAGACCGAAGAGCGGCTGTTTGCCCTGAGAGCTGCCGCGCGCAAGCACAATGTCTCAGTTGACGATTTGGTCACAACTAAACAGGTTTTTGCAGACAAGTTAGCGTCGA
The DNA here is from genome assembly GCA_963582255.1 of Alphaproteobacteria bacterium. Taxonomy (GTDB): domain Bacteria; phylum Pseudomonadota; class Alphaproteobacteria; order Rhizobiales; family TMED25; genus CAUZRD01. Next base: position 6,963 of record CAUZRD010000005.1, read on the forward strand.
TCAAAAGTAGTGATGACCTCCTTGATAACTTGGGCGAAGCGTTGCAACAGGCACAGGGGCACTATTTAGCTGCCGCGGCTGATTTGTCTAGCTGCAGGTATAAGGTGGCTGGCAAGTTTGATGAGGCGGTTGTAGGCAAGCTTGGGCCGCTTCGCCTTGCTGAAGCGCACTTTGTGTCACTGATTGAACAGCTTGCCATAGACAATGCCACAGAAAGAGGGACAGATCGGGTTCAATTCATGCTGGCATCGAACAAGGGTGCGCCGCCGGGTCCGCTCAGTAAAGTGATCTCTGGTGGTGAGTTGTCGCGGGTCATGTTAGCCGTGAAAGTTGTGCTCGCCAGTTGTGGTGGGGCGCCAACACTAATTTTTGATGAAATTGATTCAGGTGTTGGCGGTGCTGTCGCCGATGCAGTGGGGCAATGCCTTAGTGCTCTAAGCGGGCAGTTTCAGGTATTGGTTGTCACTCATTCTCCTCAGGTTGCAGCCCGCGCAGGTGATCATTTGTTGATTAGAAAACTGCCGGGTAGAGGCGAGATTGAAATGCCGTGTACGCAAGTTTTGCGACTTAGTAATGGAGATAGGTGTGAGGAAATTGCTCGCATGCTTGCAGGAGCGGAAGTTACTGATGAGGCCCGAGCGGCTGCTGGCCGTTTGATGTCTGGAGTATCTTCGTGAGTAACTCTGTGCCGATTGAAGATTTTCTGGCGCTTGATGTAGAGGATATGAGCGTGCAGCAGGCGGCAGAGGCACTATTGCTTCTGGCTGATAAAATTTCCGAGCACAACGGCCTCTATTACCTCAACTCTGAGCCAAAAATATCTGATGCCGACTATGACGTCCTGCGTCGAATTAATGAGTCGATCGAGGTACTTTTCCCAGAGTTAGTGCGTGATGATAGTCCATCAAAACTAGTGGGAATCACGCCGTCGAAAACCTTTGATAAAGTGGTGCATCCAGTTGCGATGTTGTCACTTGGTAACATCTTCTCTGATGGAGAGATTAATGAGTTTTGTACCAGGATACGCCGATTCTTAGGCATTGGCGATCAGGATGTGTTGTCTATGACTGCTGAACCGAAGATCGATGGTCTATCTGCCTCGTTGCGGTATGAACACGGCCGTTTTGTGCTTGGTGCGACACGAGGTGATGGTGCGACGGGCGAAAATGTTACTGCAAATCTGCGCACGATTTCCGAGATACCTGATGTTATCGAGCATGATGGGGTCCCGGATGTATTTGAAGTGCGTGGAGAGGTCTATATGTCCCACGCTGAATTTGCCGATCTTAATCGGCGTATGGAGGTGGAAGGCCGCTCGCCTTATGTGAATCCGCGTAATACCGCGTCTGGGTCACTGCGCCAGCTTGACCCGTCGATTACCGCTCTCCGATCGTTGCATTTTTTTGCTTATGCTTGGGGAGAAGTCTCAGCGTTTCCAATGGGCACCCAAATGGGTATGGTTCAGATGCTGTCGGCATTCGGTTTTCAGACCAATTCCCTAACCTATCTGTGTTCGGGGCCAGAGGAAATGCTCGCTGCTTACCGGAAGATTGAAAGCGCTCGGCCCGGGTTAGGCTATGATATTGATGGTGTTGTCTACAAGGTTGACCAGCTTGATTATCAAGATCGGCTGGGATTTGTTTCTCGAGCGCCCAGATGGGCGATGGCTCATAAATTTCCGGCGGTGCAGGCAACGACTCGGGTTGTCGACATTGAAATTCAGGTTGGACGCACTGGTGCGCTTACTCCGGTTGCGCGGTTGCAGCCGGTGACTGTTGGTGGAGTCGTAGTGCAAAATGCGACCCTTCATAATGCAGATTATATCGAGGGACTGGGTCGTGAAGGTGAGAGAATCCGTCCGAAGAACCATGATATACGTATCGGTGACAAGGTGATCATCCAACGTGCTGGGGATGTGATACCACAAGTGCTGGATGTAATTATCCTTGAACGGCCCAAAGGAGCCAAACCGTTCGAGTTCCCAACCACCTGTCCTGTTTGCGAAAGCCTTGCTTTGCGTGAACTAAATCTGCGGACCAAGCGGCCGGATTCTGTCTGTCGCTGTACCGGGGGGCTTGTCTGCAAGGCTCAGGCTCGGGAACGATTGCGCCTGTTTGTTTCACGTAATGCATTTGATATCGAAGGACTAGGCGTAAAGCGGGTGCAGGAGCTGTTTGATGATGGCCTGATCTCAACACCGGCTGATATTTTTACCCTTGAGATTCGCCAAAGGGACCGCACGATTGATCTTCTGGTTCGGGAACGATGGGGAGAGATCTCGCTCACTAATCTGTTCGCTGGCATCAATGATCGGCGTATGATTGGGCTTGATCGGTTTTTGTTTGCGCTTGGTATACGCCATGTGGGTGAGACCACAGCAAGACTGTTGGCGAGGTCATATGAAACGTTTGATAACTTTCTGGCAGCACTGGCGAGCATTAAAGATCGTTCGAGCGATGGCTACCGCGAGTTGGAAGAAATTGACGGGATAGGAACGGTTGTTGCTGAATCAATCGCTGCGTTCTTTTCCGAGCCGAATAACCTTGAGGAAGTGATGGCACTGATAGCTGAAGTTGATCCGCAGCCGGTAGAGCAAGTGCGGTCCTCATCAGTAATTTCAGGGAAGACACTGGTTTTTACCGGAACGCTGGAAAAAATGACCCGCTCGGAGGCTAAGGCACGGGCAGAGTCCTTGGGAGCAAAAGTGTTAAGCTCGGTTTCTGTTAAAACTGATCTCGTGATAGCGGGCTCTGGTGCTGGATCAAAGCTTGTCCAGGCTAAGGATTTGGGTGTTGCTACGCTTGATGAAGATGGGTGGATTACAATGCTTGCCAGTGAAAAATTCGAGCCCTAGCTGTCGTAGGCATACTTAAAGTATGTTTTTAATGATATTCTGACTTGTGAGATAATAGCAGTTATAATCTCAAAATCCATAAATGCAGAATACATTCTCACTTGCATATGATGTCGAAGTGATAGTTTGTTATAGATGCCGCAAGCATTGATGCAGGTTTGCTGAACAAGTTAGCTCCTCAGTGGCGTACAGGCGTGCTCAAGCCATTGGCGCTCGGTCTCATCTAGGGTTGGTGCAAGTTTGTCTAAAACATCACGGTGGTATTCATCCAGCCAGTTGATTTCCGTGTCACTCAATAAAGATGGAACAATTAAATTCAGGTCTATCGGTGCGAGGGTCAGTGTTTCAAAGCTATGCATTGGCCGTGTGCCGTGGGGAATATGCTCGCAATCGCGAACAAGTAAAAGATTTTCAATGCGAATACCAAACTGCCCTTCAAGATAAACCCCTGGCTCGTTTGACAGGAGCATGCCAGCTTCAAGTATTGCATGAGAACGTTTAGATATCCCTTGTGGGCCTTCGTGGACACTCAGATAGGAACCGACGCCGTGGCCGGTGCCGTGATCAAAATCGTAGCCTGCGTTCCATAATGCAGTTCGGGCAAGGGCATCAAGTCCAGAGCCGCTGGTGCCTTTAGGAAATTTCGCCGTGGCAATGGCGATATGACCTTTCAACACAAGGGTAAATAATCGGCACATATAATCACTTGGTTTACCTACAGAGATTGTGCGTGTTACATCAGTAGTGCCGTCGCGATATTGAGCGCCAGAATCGATTAGAAACAAGGAGTTCTGTTTGATTTTTTGGTTTGTATTTTGATCAACCCTATAATGCACAATCGCGCTATTGGGGCCGGTGCCGGCGATGGTTTCAAAACTAATATCTAGAAGCTGACCTGAGGATTTTCGATATTCTTCTAGTTTTTTGACCACGCTAATCTCATCCAGAACTCCGTTCTGTACTGTTTTTGTAAACCAGCTTAAGAATCTAACGAGGGCGGTTCCATCGCGAAGATGGGCAGATCTTGCACCTAAAATCTCTGTCTCGTTCTTGCGTGATTTCTCAATTATTACGGGATCTTCTCCTTCGCTGATATAGGCTCCGGCTGATTTTAGGCGCTCCACGATCCAAACCGGTGTTGATGCTGGATCGATGCGTATACTGGATTTCTGAGCGCCAAGTTCATCAATTGCCTTAGCAAAGTGAGTTATTGACCGCGCCGTCCCGCAAGGCGCCAGCCAATCTATGATCTCCTGAGTGATCTTGTTATTGTTGCAAAAAAGATCAGCATTAGCTTTTGTCACGATGGCGAAGGCAAGTACAGTTGGTGTATGGGCTATATCCGATCCACGAATGTTGAAAGTCCAGGCGATAGAATCACCAAGACTGAGGATAATGCCTGCCTCGTTATTATCGGCTAATTTCTCTCGCAATCGTTCAATCTTTTCGCTAGCCTTCTTGCCGGAATATTCAAGAGGGTGGGGTATAATTTCCGATTGGGATTGAGGCGGCTGGTCGCGCCTGATTATATCGACCGGATTATCGCTTAAAGCCCTCAGCTCAGAAGATGTTGACTTAAATGCACTCTCTATATGTGCAATACTATTGGGTGTATGCAACCAGGAGTCATAGCCGATTAGGCTAGAAGTAGGGACGTTTGCAGCCAGCCAATCTGCGGGAGATAGGTCAGTAAAGTTGACAATCTCAAATAAGCTTGTGTCGACCTGACTTATGACTTGAACCGTATAGCGGCCATCAACGAACAACGCTGCTTTTTCTGTCAGAATGATTGCTATGCCTGCTGATCCAGTAAACCCGGTGAGCCAGGCTAGCCTTTCGTCAGGTGGTGCCAAATGTTCATTTTGATGAGCGTCCGTTCTGGGCAGGATGAATCCGTCAACACCACATTTTTGAAGTTGATTGCGCAATAGCCTTAATCGAGGCCTGCCCTGAGTGGGGTCACTGCGAGCTTCAAAGCTTTGAAACATAAGTACTTTTAACGGTTTGTAAGACTTGAGGCAATGTATTGTATCTTCCTAATTATGGGTAAATTATGCTGCAATCGCATGCAATAATTGCATGAGGTACATGCGAAATGAACCTCTACCGGATCACTTCATTCAGCGACATATTGCGCCCAATAGTTGCGTTGCACAATGAACGGCAGCGCGATCAAAAATGGAGATCTAATATGGCTTTAATGATAGAAAGAGTTGGTGCCAAGTTTAATGGCGAAAGTGGTTTTTTTGATATGGTATGGCACCGCATTGCTGATACTGTTTCTTATGTCCGGCGCTACCATAAATATTGTAGCGCTGAGCTTCAGCTTCGAGAGTTGAGTAACCATGTGTTGAATGATATTGGCATCTCTCGTCACGAGCTCGGCAAGCGCGTGTGGTGTGATTTTTCTCGCCGGTAATTTTGAAATATAATTTATCATAATAACTTCTATTATCAATGAGATGGTTTATCTCAGGTTGTTGAAGTACGCCAGTCAGATGACTGATCGTTAAGTCTGACTGTAGAATTTATGATAAGATAGTCGTCTCACAAGAAAAATGTGATTAGCGTATTGTCGATGAGTACAAACGTGCGGGCTTCATCTGGTCCGAGTGAGGAGAGAGTTTCCTCCCTGTATTCGGGTTAGAGTGAGTGTCGACCAACCGTCAATTACCAGCCGTGAAGCGCGGACAAAACCTTGCGCACGCCAAGCGGCTGAGACGGCTCTTTCCTGATGTTTTAAAAGGCCGGATAGGATTGTGATGTTGCGGTGCGAAGCAATTTTGGCTGCCGGCGCTGCAAGTTTAATAATCGGCTGGGCCAGAATGTTTGCAATGATGAGATCATAAGGCGCGTTGTGCATGATGTTCGGGTGCGAAAGACCATGCGCAAGATAGGGGATAACAAGCGAGCCCACTTGGTTTAATGCCGCGTTGATCTTTGCTATTCTGACTGACACTGGATCGATGTCGGTGGCAATAATTTTTGATTTGGTCATTTTAGCTGCGGCAATTGCCAAAATACCGGTGCCGGTACCAATGTCGAGTGTTCGTCGTATAGGAATAGTTTTGAGGGTATGCTCAAGTGCGATTAGGCAGCCGCATGTTGTGGCGTGATGTCCGGTACCGAAGGCCGCGCCGGCTTCAATTTTAATCGCTATTTTTCCTGTTCGTTCAGCCACTGCATCATGAGCGCCATGAATTAGGAAGCGGCCAGCTTCCACGGGCTTTAGTCCTTCGAGTGAGCGAGCTACCCAGTCTTGATTGGGCAAAGGTGCCAGATCAAAGGGTGGCACAAAGCCAAGTTCATGTCGCAGTTTTTTCTTTAGGTTATTTTGTTCTGGAGGAGTAGCGAACAGAGCTTCGACTACCCAGGTTTGGCCACTGGGCTCTTCGAATCTAGCGATTGATAACGGTGCTGGCTCAATTGCTTCTATTATGAGCTCCACCTTGTTGGACTGGTCACGGTTAATGGTAAATGAGAGGCGATAAAGTTGGGTCAATGGCGCTCCACAAAGGAATCAAGCACGCGCTTACGGCCTGCTTTTTCAAAATCAACCGTTAGCTTGTTGCTTTCAATTGATACAATTAATCCATACCCAAATTTTATGTGAAAGATGCGCTCGCCCATGTCGTAAATACAATGGGATGCATCGCCACTGGCAATCAGCTGTCCTTCGATGGTTACGCCAGCCCCCCCCTGGTGGCGGGGAGTGTCTTTAGCTTGAGACTGGCGCGATTTTGCACGCCGCCATCCTGGAGTATCATAGTTGGACGTAAAAGGTGTTTCAAGACCGTCGGTAAACCGGCTGTTGGTTCCGATGGCGTAATAGCCGTTGGATGAATCCACATCAACATGTTCTTCGGGCAACTCATCGACAAAGCGCGAGGGAATAGATTGCTGCCAAAGCCCATGTATGCGGCGATTTGAGGCAAAGCTAATCCAGGTACGTTTTTTTGCCCGAGTCAGGCCGACATGCGCCAGGCGACGTTCTTCCTCTAGCCCCGCACGGCCAGTTTCGTCCAGCGCACGTTGGTTCGGAAAAACGCCTTCTTCCCAGCCTGGAAGGAAAACGGTGTCAAATTCCAATCCTTTGGAGGCGTGTAAGGTCATCAGGTTGATCTTGTCTGTTGATGCGTCCGACTCGACGTCCATGACCAAGGAGACATGTTCTAGGAATGCCGATAGAGAGTCGAACTCATCCATCTGGCCTATCATTTCTTTCAGATTCTCAAGTTTACCTATAGCGGTAAGAGATCGGTCTTTCTGCCACATCTCGGTATAGCCAGACTCGTCGAGGATCATCTTGGCAAGTTCGGTATGGGGCATAGTATTGACCCGGCTACGCCAGTTCTCAAACTGCCTGATGAGCGCAACCAGCGAGGCGCGTGCTGTACCCCTCAGTTCATCGGTTGAGGCTATGTCGGATGCTGCGCGATAGAGGGATACACCGCGGGTGCGGGCGGCTTCGGCCACAAGATTTACCGAGCGTATGCCGATGGATCGACGCGGGACATTGATGATACGCTGAAACTTCACATCATGATCTGGATTTATAGTCACCTGTAAATAAGCAATTGCGTCCCGAATCTCCTGTCGCTCATAAAAGCGCGGGCCACCTATAACCCGGTAAGGTAATCCCAGCATAATGAACCGGTCTTCAAACTCCCGCATCTGAAAGCTGGCCCGCACAAGAACGGCCATTCCCTCCAGGTGATGTTTGTTGCGATGTAGGCTTTCGATCTCGTCGGTTACAAGGCGCGCTTCATCTTCCGCGTCCCATACTCCGCGTACATGAACCATATCACCTTCTTCAGAAGATGCGGCATGTAGGGTTTTACCAAGGCGACTTTCATTGTGGCTTATAAGGGCGGAGGCTGTGGCGAGAATGTTTCTGGTGGACCGGTAATTAAGCTCAAGGCGGATGACTTGGGCACCTGGAAAATCGAGCTCAAACCGTAGGATATTTTCTACGTCTGCGCCGCGCCAGCCATAAATTGACTGATCATCGTCGCCGACGCAGGCAATGTTGGAGTGACCTTGGGCTAGTAGACGGAGCCATAGATACTGAGCAACATTGGTGTCCTGATACTCATCCACTAGCATATAGGAAAAGCTTTCCTGATAGAAGGAAAGTACGTCTGGATGCTCGCGAAATAGAGCTAAGCATTCCATCAACAGGTCACCAAAATCGGCGGAATTTAATATCTTGAGGCGCTCTTGATAGGTCCGATAGAGTTTTACCCCAAGGCCGTTGGCGAATAAGTACCCGTCACCTTCAGGCACATTATCTGGGCGTAGACCACGATTTTTCCAATTGTCAATCAACGTTGCGAGTTGACGTGCTGGCCAACGCTTGTCGTCGATTCCCTCTGATTTGATGACTTGTTTTAACAACCGGATCTGATCGTCAGCATCCAATATGGTGAAGTTGGATTTTAGTCGGACCAGTTCACTGTGACGGCGTAGTATCTTCACTCCGATGGAGTGGAATGTTCCAAGCCAGGGCATCCCCTCGACAACATGCCCTACCAAATTACCGATACGTGTTCTCATCTCCCGTGCAGCCTTGTTGGTGAATGTCACGGCAAGAATATTCGGAGGTTTGGCGCGCCCTGTATTAATGATGTGAGCAAGCCGAGCAGTTAGTACCCTTGTTTTTCCAGTGCCAGCGCCTGCCAACACTAATAATGGTCCATCAAGTGCTTCAACCGCTTTGCGTTGAGCCTCGTTAAGCGTATCGAGATAGGGTGCTTTGTGCGCGGCTATCGCACGTGCGGCGATTCCGCCAGGACGTGGTGAGGCGTGCGGGGCTGCCGTTGTACTAGTGTGATCTGTGGGTATGTTTGTGTTCGCCATATGTCCCAATATAGAGATTCGGGCGCGGAGCGGTAGTGGAATTACTGAAAGAATAGACGTATTTATCTATGCTCTTCGACGTTGGCATCGATCAATCCCTTGTTAAAACGATCAAGCGCTGCGATATGTGATACCCGTGCGATCACCTTATTGCTGTCGCGTTTTTCTACCACAGGAAGGTAGTCAACGCCTGATGTGTCAAACATTCTCAAAGCAGTTTCCAGAGAATCTCCAGGAACCAATCTCCGACTTTCATCCTGTAAGATAGCTATGGGTTCTTCATCCCTGACGAGAGTCATAAAATCACGCACTGATAAAGTAAACATGATGGCACGGTGGGCACCCTCGGTGAGCACCAGTCCGCGACTTTCCAATTGCAAATGAAAGTAACTGCGTCCGTAAACTGCTTGGGTAAGGCCAGTTGAGATAGATATCGTCAGCATGAGGGCAATCGCGACTTCAAATCCTCCGGTCAGCTCAAACACGATCAATATTGTTGAAACAGGAGCGCCAAGTACGGCTGCGGCTACGCCACCCATGCCGATCAGGGCGTAAAGACCATGGCTTGAGGCCTGCTCGGGAAATGCCATTGCTGCAACAATACCAAAAGCCCCACCGGTCATCGCTCCCAGATAGAGTGAAGGGGAAAACACACCACCACCAAAGCGGCTGGCAAGGGTGATGGCGGTGGCAGTTGCCTTGGCAACGATCAAAACTACCAGCAATATAAGTGGATATTGCTGGCGCAGTGCGGCATCGGTCGCCGCATAGCCAACGCCCATGATGTCGGGCAGAAACACACCCATACATCCGACTGCAGCACCGCCAAGCATCGGTCGGACAAATAGAGGCATAGTAATGTCACGGGCTATCCGGTCGACGGTTATCAGGGTGTATTGGAATGATATGGCAACGGCTGCACAGACAAATCCAAGAAGCGCAAAAGCCGGGAATTCATAAAAAGACATAATCGAATAGTCGGGAATAGCAAACGCAGGATAGTTGCCCAGATTGATGCGGGTAATGACAGTTGCTGTGACACTGGAGATTACGATCGGAACGAAGGCTGACAGGGCGTAGTGACCCAAAATCACTTCAAGGGCGAATAGCACGCCGGCAATCGGGGCGTTAAACGAGGCGGCAATGGCCGCAGCCACACCGCATCCCAGCATGGTGCGTGTCGCGCTGGCCGGAAACTGGAGTTGCCCGGCGATCCATGATCCGATGGTCGCGCCCAAATGAACCACCGGACCTTCTCGACCTGCGCTGGCTCCAGAGCCAAGAGAAATTATTGAGACAAGCGCGCTCAATATGCCGCTTTTGGGGTCAATCTTACCCTCTTTGATTGCTTTTGCCTCAATAACGTCAGCAACACCATCAGCCCGGCGATTGGGGACGGTGAATTGAAGTAGAAGGCCAACACAAAGTCCGCCTATAGTTGGCGCTAAAATCACCACCCAGAATGGTTGCCAGCTAATCCAGTCGATGACCTCCTCGCTGGATGTTCCAAGCCAACTATACTGAATAATACCTATCAGGATACGAAAAGCGATTGCCGCACCGGCAACACCAATACCAATGCCAATTGCGACAAACCATAGCTCAAGCTGCCTCGTGGCTACGAACACGCGTAGATTTGGCGAGACGGCGCTGGAGGCGCGACGGGCAATATAGTCAATAAAATCAGCCATCATGGAATGCCAGTTTTGGCTCACTCAGCTGCGAGTCATTTAGATATTGTATGTTTTAATTCGTATACGCACAAAAGTTCGGCTCTGGATAGAATCTAATTGCCAATATTTTAGCAAATAAAACCTACCAAAAAGTCACTTATTTACCGATTTTAGAGTTAATACCGTAGAGTTGAATCAGGATGCCCCCCTGATCGGTACAGTTGATGGGGTAGCTTGTTCTGTAATGTTGCTGGCAGGATTCTTAGCGTTGTTGGGGAGAGCCTGAGCGATAATAGTGCAGGACGTAGCTGCGAATGGCAGATGAAAGCCCGGCATTTTTACGGCATGTATCGATGTTATTGACCAGCGTGGGAATCGAGGTTTCTTTTTGGGTCGCAATCTCGTTAAGAGCGTCCCAAAAATCGTCTTCGAGAGATAAGCTGGTTGGGTGTCCTGCCACCCGTATGGATCTTTTTGCCATGGCCCGTCCGATTAAATTATTTAACGGATTAGTGCGGTGCAATCATGTCCTCTGGTTTCACCAAACGGTCAAATTCGTCCTCACTCACATACCCAAGTTGAAGCGCTTCTTCTTTCAAGGTCGTGCCATTTTTATGGGCTGTCTTGGCAACCTCAGCGGCTTTGTCATAACCAATTTTTGGTGTGAGCGCAGTCACTAACATCAAGGATTGTTCAAGACCTGCTTTGATGTTTTCCTCGCGCGGCTGGATCCCGACAACACAATTATCGGTAAACGATACTGCGGCATCAGACATCAAGCGGACGGATTGCAGAAAATTATAGGCCATCACGGGGTTGAATACATTTAACTCGAAATGGCCTTGGCTTCCGGCGAATGTAAGCGCTGCATGATTACCAAAGATTTGAATGCATACCTGTGTCATCGCTTCGCATTGTGTTGGGTTTACTTTACCGGGCATGATCGAAGATCCCGGTTCATTTTCCGGTAAAGCAAGCTCACCAAGTCCCGAGCGCGGACCGGAGCCCAAAAATCGGATGTCATTAGCAATCTTGAATAGGGATGTGGCCACAGCATTAATCGCGCCGTGGGAGAATACCATAGCGTCATGGGCAGCTAATGCTTCGAATTTGTTAGGTGCAGTGACAAAGGCCAGACCGGTGATGCCGGCAATTTTACTTGCGACCAGTTCGGCAAACCCAATCGGTGCATTAAGTCCCGTACCAACTGCTGTCCCTCCTTGGGCTAGCTCCATTAATTTTGAAAGTGTTAGGTCGATACGTGCAATGCCATTTTCGACCTGCGCGGCATAACCAGAAAATTCCTGACCCAGTGTTAGCGGTGTTGCATCTTGGGTGTGGGTTCTGCCGATCTTGATGATATCTGACCAGCTGTTGGCTTTATTATTCAGAGCAATGTGCAGTTTTTTCAATGCCGGTAGCAAGCCGTGTGATATTTCCTCGACACAGGCGATATGCATCGCTGTTGGATAGGTGTCATTTGACGATTGAGACATGTTGCAGTGATCGTTGGGATGAACGGGTGTCTTAGAGCCCATCTCACCGCCAAGTAGTTCTATTGCTCGATTCGAGATCACTTCATTGGCATTCATATTTGATTGAGTGCCTGAGCCGGTCTGCCAAACCACCAGTGGAAAGTGCTCATTAAGCTTGCCGTCAATAACTTCCTGGGCAGCAAGTATAATCCCATTGCCGACAATTTGTTCAAGATACCCGAGTTCCATATTGGCCTCGGCCGCTGCCCGCTTAATTATCCCAAGCGCGCGCACGATGGGTTCGGGCTGGCGTTCCCAACCTATCTTGAAGTTTCCGAGCGAACGTTGTGCTTGTGCACCCCAGTAGCGCTCGGATGGAACTTCAATCGGGCCAAATGTGTCGGTTTCGGTGCGGGTGGTCATTGGTATCATTCCTCTGATAGTTACCCGGCGGGCTGTAATATTGTAAGCTGAGGAGCTCAGTCATAAATTGAATAAGCTACTAGCACTAACTTTGATGTATTGCAGTGAGAAGGGGGTATCTGGCACTATTTATTTTTACGAAACTTGTCGATCGAGACCACTTGTGCGCCACCGCTAGCGGACTTATCTGCGGTGATTTCGTCGTTGGTGTCGGGGTTATCTGTAGCTGGAAGGGGGAATGCTTTTTCGTCTTTATTGCTATTACTTTCTGGAAGTTTGAGCTGCGCATTCGCCGCTGGTTGGTGGTCCGTGCTAGATCTGCCTCGCTGTGCGTTGGTTGCGGTAGCTTGCGTAGAGATATCGAATTGTAGGCCAAACTGCACCGAAGGGTCATAGAATCCTGTGATTGCGTCAAGTGGAACCACGAGCGTTTCGGCAATATTATTAAAGTGTAGCTGGACGGTGAACCGATCAAAGCCGACCTCTAGCGCGTAGAACTGGTGTTGGAGAATTATAGTCATTTCCTCGGAATGGAGCTCGCGCAACCTTGAAGAAATTTGTATCCCGGGGGCAAGCGTTGAAAACGCGATGTAAAAATGATGTTCCCCTGGCAGACCTTCTCTTGCCGCGTGCTCCAGCGCAGCGCGCACGACCCCGCGCAGTGCCTTCTGGGTGAGAAGGTCGTATTGCATCTGATCTTCAGACATTTGTTCCCCAACCAATAGCTTCGTAAGTACCATAGGGTATTTATGGATAATGCGGTATCAAGCCCAATTCGTAAATAATTTCAATTTTCGATTAGATTTTTTTTTGGGAAGCGCCTTTGCTAGCTGATAATATATCCGTTCAGTTTGTAAAAGCGGAGAGCTTCTGTTGCCAGGTGCCCTCCAAACCCCGCCTAACACCTGCTACGGTGTAGGACTTTAATTTCGGAGTTCAAGCTGCATTAAGCAGCCATTGCCTCCGGAGCATAGTTGTCATTTGCAACTACAAAACGGCCCGATAACGGCGGAACCATGCCGAGCAAAAGTACGTCCTTTACGCCCACGTCGATCCTATTTCGCCCCCATCAAATGCCGCCTGAAGCATCGCTTTTTCTGAATAAAAGCGGCATGTGGTGGAGGCGCCGGGTACCGCCCCCGGGTCCGATAGGTTTATTACGACGCCCATTTATCGCCATAGCCAGTTGAACTGGCAGATCTAATATAGATGTTTTAGGTTAGGAATAAAAGGTGTGGTCAGTTTAGTCTTGCTATCGCCATATCATCTGAAACACATTATTTTGATCCATATGCGTCAATATCTTGATCTAATGCGATTCATTGTTGAAACCGGCGTGGTCAAGGGCGACCGCACAGGTACTGGTACGCGCTCTGTGTTCGGATATCAGATGCGATTTGATCTGGCCGATGGGTTTCCGTTGGTGACAACGAAAAAACTGCATTTGAAGTCGATCATTCACGAGCTGATCTGGTTTCTGGCTGGAGATACCAATACAGCCTATCTCAAGGAGAATGGCGTTCGGATTTGGGATGAATGGGCAGATGGTGAAGGCGACCTCGGTCCGGTATATGGGCGCCAATGGCGTTCTTGGCCGATGGCCGGCGGTCAGCATATTGATCAGATGGCTTATCTAGTTGATGCGCTCAAATCAGATCCAGACTCCCGACGACATATAGTTTGCTCCTGGAATGTGAGCGAGCTTGACCAGATGGCGCTGCCACCATGTCATTGTCTGTTCCAGTTCTATGTGGCAAATGGGAGACTTAGCTGTCAGCTATATCAGCGCTCGGCTGATGTCTTCCTAGGGGTTCCGTTTAACATTGCTTCTTATGCTCTGCTCACACATATGGTCGCGCAGGTGGCGGGGCTGCGTCCCGGAGAATTCGTCCATACCGTTGGTGACGCTCATCTTTACGCGAATCATATGGATCAGGCTAAAAAGCAACTGAGTCGCTTGCCGCACTCGCTTCCTAAGCTTGAGCTGAATCAGAAAGTCAGTGATCTCTTCGCATTTCGCTTTGAAGATATAAACGTGGTTGATTATGAAGCTCATCCACATATTAGTGCGATGGTTGCGGTGTGATACCACGCCTATCGATCATTCTCGCTCGAGCTCGAAACGGAATTGTTGGGCGTGAGGGCGGCCTACCATGGAAATTGTCGCGCGATCTCAAACAATTTCGTGAGTTGACTATAGGCAAGCCAGTGATCATGGGACGAAAGACGTTTGCCTCAATCGGTAAGCCATTGCCTGGCCGGCATAATATTATAATCACCCGAGACCATTGTTTTAAAGCGCAGGGCTGCGATGTTGTTTATGATTTTGAAGCGGCAATGGATATTGCCGTAGCCCAGGCGGGGAAAAGTGGTTCTGATGAGATATTCGTTATCGGCGGCCCGCAAATCTATCGTCTTGCGCTAGAGAAGGTGCAGCGTATCTATCTGACCGAGATTGAACTTGACGCTAAGGGAGATGTGTTGATGGCACCGTTCGATCAGGATACCTGGCTTGAAATTTCTCGTAAGCGGTTTGAGCCTGAGGGTGATGACAGCGCCACGTTTTCATTCGTGGTGCTGGATCGTAGAAGTTAGAAACCCCCTTTGATCCGGCGCCAGCAGGGCATGGATGTCATGCATAAATAAATTTGGGTTGTCACGTGAGTGGTGGATTGCGAGTATGCGGATCCTCGCGTATAAGCGCTTGCAGAACAGCACCGCAGACGCGGTGCTGAGGATTGGATTTTTATATGTCGTCGAATGATCAGAATGGCAGTGGTAATGGCCCGTGGGGGCAAGGATCTGCTGGAGGAGGCCAAGGGCCGGACCTTGAAGATATGCTTCGGCGCGGACAGGATCAGTTGCGATCAGTGATGCCGGGCGGCTCGTTTGGAGCCCGTGGTTTCTTGATAGGCGGGCTTGTGCTGCTCGCTTTATGGTTAGCATCGGGCATATACCGCGTTGAACCAGACGAACAGGGCGTGGTTATGCGCTTCGGTAAATTGGTTGGTACCGTGCCTAACGGCCTTCACTATCACTTTCCTTTTCCGATTGAGTCGGTGCTGACACCAAAGGTTACGCGTGTCAATCAGGTCGAAGTTGGTGTGCGAACCGGACTTAGCGCTGGTGCCGGGCGAGGTAATACCTCAAGGGACGTGCCTGAAGAAAGCCTGATGCTCACCGGTGATGAGAACATCGTCGATGTTGATTTCAACGTTTTCTGGCGAATCAATAATGCTGCAGATTTCCTATTCAACATTGAAAATCAGGAGGCCTCGGTTAAGGCTGTTGCTGAAAGTTCAATGCGTGAAGTTGTTGGAAATTCTGAGATTGAATCAATTCTTTCTGAAGGTCGCCTAGTGACTGAAATTGCGGTTCAGGAGTTAATGCAGTCGACGCTTGATCAATATGGATCTGGTATAGCTATTACTCAGGTTCAGTTGCAGAAGGTCGATCCACCTGTTGAAGTGATTGATTCTTTCCGCGATGTTCAGGCTGCTAAGGCAGATCTTGAGAGATTCCGGAATCAAGCTGAGGCTTATGCCAATCGAAAATTGCCGGAAGCGCGAGGGAGCGCAGCACGAATTACCGAGGCCGCTGAGGGCTACCGCAATTCGGTTATTGCCGATGCTAGAGGTGAGACTTCACGATTTAATGCTATTTACGACGAATACCGGCTAGCTCCCCAAGTAACGCGACAGCGCATGTTCCTGGAGACAATCGAGCGCGTTTACGGCGGGATGGACAAGATCATTATAGATCAGGACGAGGCAGGAGGATCGGGTGTTGTACCTTATCTTCCACTCGATCTACTCACGCGCACGCGTAATGGCGACGCAGACGCAAGCCTGGGAGAACAGTGATGCAACGGTTAGTCTCTATCGGAGGTCTGGTTCTGATCGTTCTATTGGTGATTGTAGGGTATAGCTCCGCATTCACTGTCTATCAGACCGAACAAGCACTTATATTGCGGTTTGGTGAGGCGCGGCGCGTAATTACTGAACCAGGACTTCATTTCAAAGTACCAATTGCCGATAATGCTGTCTTAATAGACAATCGTATTCTCGATGTTGATTCAGCTGCTCAGGAAGTGATTGCCAGGGGAAATAAGCGCTTGGTGGTTGATGCTTATGGGCGTTACAAAATCACCGATTCACTGAAATTCTATCAATCAGTCGGATCTAAACAAGTAGGTGAATCGCGGTTGTCTCAAATCTTAAATTCGGCCGTAAGGCGCGTTCTTGGTGAAGCATCGTTTGAAGATATTGTGCGTGATGATCGGGCTAGACTCATGAACTCGATTACGCAGCAGGTGAACAAAGATGCGGGAAAACTCGGCATGACTGTCGTGGATGTGCGTATCCGCCGGGCTGATTTGCCGGCTGAGAATAGCCAAGCTGTTTTCCGTCGCATGCAGACCGAGCGTGAACGCGAGGCCAATGGTATCCGTGCTGAGGGTGAGGAAGAATCCCAGCGCATTCGGGCTCGTGCTGATCGTGAAGTTCGTGTTATCGAGGCGGAAGCTAGGCGCGCATCCGAGGTCATTCGTGGTGAGGGTGATGGCGAGCGCAACCAGCTCTATGCTAGTGCCTACGGCAGAGATCCTGAGTTTTTTGCGTTTTATCGCTCGATGTTGGCCTATGAAGAGAGTCTGAGTGATGACAAAACAAGTCTTGTGATGTCACCTGATAGCGATTTTTTCCGCTATTTCAAAGATCCGCTAGGTGGAGCGAAAATTATGCCGACACCAGTTGATCCCTAATAATCTAAGCTCGTAAGCTTGGATAGCGACGGGGCATCTTTACAAGCGGACTGACTGGAGCCTAATGAACGAATTTATAGCTGCGCTCGGTCTTGCTTTAGCGATTGAGGGATGTATCTATGCGGCGTTTCCAGATGCGATGAAAAGGATGCTCGATTCGTTGCGCGAGCAGCCAGTCGGTACCCTCAGAATTGGTGGAATCGTTACTTTTGCCTCGGGCGTGCTTATTGTATGGCTTGCAAGAATGTAGAGAACCACGGGATTTCATCCCTTGATGATACATACAAATGCACAGGCTTTTTCTGGCTAGAATCGTAACTTATTCAGGCGCATTGAAAGTTCGATGATACTGGGAAAGGCGTATAATGGCATTATCTTGTCTGATCAAAAATACTGTAAAGCCGGGCATTGTGGCAAGCTGTGTCATTGCGTTGACTGTGCTGACCCCCACGCTATTAAAGGCTCCACCGGCGCATGCGCAGCAGCCAAGTTTTGCCGACCTCGCCGAGGGTCTGATTGATTCTGTGGTCAATATTTCTACCTCGCAAAAAGTTTCTGCACGGCGCAGTGTGCCGATGCCAAACGGGCCAGATGGCAGCCCATTTCAGGAATTATTCAAAGATTTCTTTGATGGGAAGCAAGGCCCAAATCGTGCACGGAAGGTAAGTTCTCTAGGCTCGGGTTTTGTGGTTGATACGGCAGGTGTTATCATCACAAATGCCCATGTCATCAAAGATGCAGATCAGATCCTAGTCAATTTCAGCAATGGCATCACCCTTGAGGCAAAGGTGCGTGGACGTGATTTAAAAACCGATATTGCGGTTTTGGAAGTTATGCCGGAAGAGGGGCAGACACTGACAGCGGTCCCGATTGGCTCTTCTAATACCTTGCGTGTGGGTGACTGGGTGATGGCGATTGGCAATCCTTTCGGGCTCGGGGGCACGGTAACTGTGGGCATTGTTTCAGCACGAAACCGTAATATTCACTCCGGTCCTTATGACGATTACATCCAAACGGATGCGGCTATAAATCGTGGCAATAGCGGTGGGCCGCTGTTTGATGTGAATGGCAATGTGATAGGTATCAATACCGCTATTATTTCACCGAGCGGGGGCTCAATTGGCATCGGATTTGCTGTGCCGAGTGAAATCGCCTTGCCAGTGATCGCGCAATTGCGTGAATTTGGTGAAACTAGGCGCGGGTGGTTTGGGATTAGAATTCAGCAAGTTACCGATGATATTGCTGAAAGTTTGGAGTTGCCGGAAGTCACTGGCGCCCTTGTTTCTGGGGTTAATCCAGAGGGTCCGGCCGAGACCGCCGGTGTAGAGCCAGGTGATGTGATTCTTGAATTTGATGGGTACAAGGTCAACGAAGTGCGCGAGTTACCCCGTATTGTTGCAGATACTCCGATTGGAGAGACCGTAGATGTGAGCGTGTGGAGAAAAGGAGCACGCGTTGAATTAAGAGTCACAGTAGCACGCCTTAATGAAGACGAAATGATGGCTGCTCCAGAGGGCGGGGACGAGTTGTTGCCGGTCGCGACAGATTTTCTTGGTATGTCACTTGCTTTGCTGAGCGACAAGTTGCGTGAGAAATATGAGCTATCTCAGGACTCTGAAGGCATAGTGGTGGTTGGTATTTCAGAAGAGAGCGCCGCTTTTGAAAAGGGTCTTCGAGAGGGTGATCTAATCGTCGAAGCTGCGCAGAAGAAAATGGGGTCGCTGGAGAAATTTGCCAAGTTAGTTGAAAAAATGAAAAAGGAAGATAGGAAGTCTATTCTTCTACTGGTGAGGCGGAAAGACGGGAATCTGCGCTATTTGGGACTTCATCTGACAGAGTAATTCGGCTAGATCATCTAGATAGGTTTTTTAAACCTTTGTTTCATGAATGAACTCATTTTCATTATAACCTTGAAAAAATAGCGCTGTGGTAAGGTCGGTGTGCGTAATACACGCATCGGCGTTTTCAGTTAGCTTTTGTTTGGCTTTGTAGGCTATGCCAATTCCCGCATTTTTGACCAACGCTATATCGTTTGCGCCATCGCCTATCCCAATAGATTGATCAAGTGCGACGCCACGTCGGTTGCAAGCGGCGCAAAGAAAGCCCAGCTTGGCTTCACGCCCAAGAATCGGCTTTTGGACCTTACCGGTGAGGTTCGTGCCACTAAATATAAGTTGGTTGGCATTAAAATCGTCAAAGCCAGCCCGCTGTGCGATACGGCTGGCGCAGAATGTAAACCCTCCGGAAACCAACATGGTATAAGCGCCGTGATGACGCATGGTGGCAAGAAGAGTTTTGGCGCCCAAGTTTAGATGGATGCGCTCACTCATAACCTGGTTAATGGCATTCTCACTCATACCCTTTAGCAGCCGGACACGTTCAATTAGCGCGATATCAAAATCTAATGCACCCGCCATCGCGCGTTCGGTGATATTAGAGACTTGGTCACGGACCCCAGCAAAATCAGCGATCTCATCGATGCATTCTTGACCGATGATAGTAGAATCCATATCCGAAACAAGAACTGATTTCCGCCTATTCTTGTCTGCCTGGAGTGCCCAATCGATGCTAAATTCTGTAAGATGCGTCGCGAGTTTGTCTCGCGTGTTGGGCAATGTTGCTAGATCGCATTGAGTGAAGAGGAGGTCACAGGCACGACCTTTGGAAAGCCAGTTTGGGGCTGACGACTTTCCAAAGAGATTGCAAGCTGCAGTTATTGCATCGTTGGGAAGTTTGTGATCTTCCGGAGCAACAAGAGTGAGTATGAAGTTCATTTCAAATTTGCAATGGTACAATGATTAAAAAATCCAGGTTACACCCAGTGTCGGTGCTTATTGCAGGAGCGACGGGTAGCGGCAAGTCAGCCTTAGCGCTCGAGCTTGCCTTGAACGCTAACGGAACCATCATCAATGCCGATGCCATGCAGGTGTACGGTGAACTGCGTGTTCTGTCAGCGCGCCCGAACCGGGTGGATGAAGCTGCTGTGCCACATCGACTTTATGGCATGGCTTGCGGTAGTGATGCGTGGTCGGCTGGCGGATGGTGTAAGCATGCGTACCGTGAAAGCTGTAAGGCACACGTTGAGGGTCGTTGTGCCATTTTTGTTGGAGGCACAGGACTTTATTTTGAAGCGCTCCTTGGTGGACTTGCCGATATTCCGGAGATACCAAGTGATATCCGGGCAAAGTGGCGAACACTTCTTGAAGAGAATGGACTTGATTCTTTGCGCCGTGAACTCAAATCGAAGGACCCAGATCTCCCGCCTGATTTTAAGAACGATCGTCAGAGGGTCTTGCGCGCTCTGGAAGTTCTGGATGCGACGGGACATCCACTTTCCTGGTGGCACGGACGATCTGTGAGAGTGCCCTCACTAGAAGGTAGTGTAATTAAGCTTGTGGTGGCACCGCCGCGCCGCCTGTTGCATGAGAAGATTGAAGCGCGGGCATGGGCGATGATTGACAATGGTGCAATTGAAGAGGTGCGCAAGCTCATCAGTCTGAAGTATGACGACCAGCTTCCGATCATGAAGGCGATTGGGGTACGTGAACTGCGCGCAGTACTGGATCACGAGTTATCCATTGATGAGGCGTTGGAGCGAATTTGCACACAAACTCGCCGTTATGCAAAACGGCAAATAACTTGGTCGCGCGGGCGCATGACAGATTGGCATTGGGTTGCCTCACCTGAAGAAGGGCTAGAGCATGCTCGTCGACATTTATCCTCTTGTTAGAGACGACTCTATGCATCTCTGGAGCCCTGCACCCCCTTAGCTCGCAGCTTGGCGTGGCGCTTTCGTTTTAAAGCTTCCTTATATGTAGAGCATCGATAGCATAGTATGTTAGTTCATCTGGGTGCCTTGTATTTCCATCCAATTTTTTCAGTATAGATATGTTCTTTTTAAAAATTTAAGGTCGAGCTTGCTGGAAGCAGGGATAATTTGTGGATTTAACACTTAAAGAATTCGGGTGGAAGGCGCATTTCCAGCAACAACTTGCTGGTGATGATCATTTGAATTCTCGCGTTGCGCGGGTGATGAGAGTGCACCGTGAATCGATAGATATATCTGGGCCGAAAATAAAAATCCGAATCCCCCCATTCGTAGGTAACAACTCCGATGAAGAGGATATTTCAACTGTCGGTGATTGGCTGGTGCTTGATGAAGATTGTACCCGGGCAGTTCGTAGACTTAAGCGTTATAGCCTATTCAAGCGCTTGGCGGCTGGCAAAGGACGACGACTTCAGCTGATCGCCGCCAATGTGGATACGGCTTTCATTGTTTCGTCGTGCAATCTTGATTTTAATATTGCGCGCATTGAGCGTTTTTTGTCCCTGACCAAGGAAGCTCAGGTCATGCCAGTTGTGGTGTTGACGAAGGCCGATCTTGCAGTTGACCCAGCTTTCTATGCGGAGCAGGTAAAAGTGGCTATGCCGGGGGTTTTAGTCGAAGTACTTAATGCTCTGGTAGCAAAGGAGGTTGAAAAACTTCGACCATGGTGTGAGAGAGGCGATACGGTCGCGATGCTTGGGATGTCGGGGGTTGGTAAGTCTACCCTGCTGAACACTCTTGCAGGCTATGAAGTCCAAAAAACGCAAAGTGTACGCGAAATTGATGCGCGTGGACGTCATACTACGTCAGCCCGCTCAATCCATCGACTGGACACTGGCGGTTTGCTGATCGACATGCCTGGAATGAGGGAAATTCAGTTGATTGATGCCGAGCAGGGAATCGACGATGTCTATGCGTATATTAGCGTGATTGCTGAGAATTGCCGTTTTTCTGATTGTCGACATGGGAGCGAGCCAGGGTGTGCGGTGAGTAAGGCCATTGAAGAGGGAAAGATTGATGTCGATCAGCTCGATCGTTTCTATAAACTTTTGCATGAGACTGGACGTAATAAAGAGGCACTTGCCGAGCGTCATCATCGCTCACGTGTGTTTGGTAAAATGATCAAACAGCCTACGTCGAAGCGGCAAAATATCGGGGAAGACTAGGCGTTAAATAAGCGGTTGCACTCAAGAGAGTATTGACCGTCTTGCTGCGGTGCACTAGGTTTATTGTTAGCAGTTAAGTAACGAGAAGAAAAATGTACGGTATTTACCTAGTAGTAGCTGAACGTGCTGCCTGATGGCTTCATAGCGGTCACACTGGGTAGTGCGTAAAACGGGGCTTCGGCCCCTTTTTTATTGTCTAGAATTTGTGAACTGAATTGTGCAGGTTGAAAATGTGGATAGGAATTCAAGCCCAAAACGGCCTCAATCCAAACCGATGGGGGGCACGATGACTGTGTCTCGGAAAACAACTGATCCTCGACGAATGACTGGTGCAGAAATAATTATCACTGCGCTTGCCGATCATGGCGTGGGTTCTGTGTTTGGCTATCCTGGCGGTGCGGTTCTACCGATTTATGATGAGCTGTTCCGGCAGGATAAAGTGAGCCATGTGCTTGTACGCCATGAACAGGGAGCCGCGCATGCGGCAGAAGGATTTGCCCGTTCATCCGGAAAACCCGGCGTTTTTATTGTCACATCGGGGCCGGGGGCTACTAATGCGGTGACTGGGCTTACCGATGCGCTCATGGATTCTATTCCTATCATCTGCATCTCCGGCCAAGTGCCAACTCATCTTATTGGCAATGATGCATTCCAGGAGTGCGATACAGTTGGTATCACTCGACCGTGCACCAAGCACAATTGGCTAGTGCGTGATGTGGAAGATCTTGCTCGTGTTATGCATGAAGCATTCTACGTGGCAACGACGGGGCGTCCGGGACCAGTAGTCATTGATGTTCCGAAGGATGTGCAGTTTGCGACGGGTAGTTATGTGGGCCCAGGAGATATACGCCATAAGACTTATAACCCCCGGATGAAGGGTGACGAGACGGCAATTGAACGTGCCGTTGAACTGATAGCAAATGCCAAGAAACCTATTTTTTACACTGGCGGAGGCGTGATCAATTCTGGCCGCGATGCCTGCGATAGGTTGTGCGAATTTGTCCGCGCGACTGGCTATCCGATTACGTCAACTTTGATGGGCCTTGGAGCCTATCCTGCATCTGACCCGCAGTGGCTTGGCATGCTGGGTATGCATGGAACTTATGAGTCCAATCTAGCGATGCATGATTGTGACGTGATGATTTGTATCGGCGCTAGATTTGATGACCGTATCACCGGGAAAACCGATGAGTTTTCACCTGGATCAGTGAAGATACACGTTGATATTGATCCATCGTCTATTAATAAGAATGTCGCTGTTGATATGCCAATTGTTGGTGACTGCGGGTTGGTTTTGAACGATATGTTGGCTCAGTGGAAGGCTAAAAAGTATATTTCCAACAAGGTAGCGCTTGGTGAATGGTGGGCAGAGATTGAAGGATGGAGGGGGCGTGATTGCCTTGCTTATAAGAAACTACCTGATGTTATCATGCCGCAATTCGCGTTGGAGCGTTTGTTTGAGCTGACCAAGGAACATGACACCTATATTACAACCGAAGTCGGGCAGCATCAGATGTGGGCAGCTCAGTTTTATAGGTTCGAGGAGCCAAACCGATGGATGACAAGTGGTGGTCTTGGCACAATGGGGTATGGTTTTCCTGCCGCAAATGGTGTTCAGGTCGCCCATCCCGATGCGCTGGTGATTGATATTGCTGGAGATGCTTCAATCCTGATGAATATCCAGGAATTATCGACCG
>CAUZRD010000006.1:0-30650 GCA_963582255.1 Alphaproteobacteria bacterium
GCTAAAAATGTCAGCATTTCCGCTATATGTATCATACCTATTCCCAATGCGAATCAATATACCCATAATAGTAGTCTTATTTTAGTTAACATGGCTCTTTGGCAAAATATTGGCAAAGTATTTACACTCCTTTAGTGGATCTGGAACGCATGGATAGTAGGGTTATGGTTAGTTTTACTATTTTTATGAGTTAGAGAATATTTCGATGACCTATAGGTCTACTATTGAACCGGTTTTGGTGTAGGGATGTGTGCGCGGTGCGTTACCAACAAATCTACCATCTAGGTTTGTTGGTCGGAGTGGCAGGATTTGAACCTGCGACCCCCTCGTCCCGAACGAGGTGCGCTACCAGGCTGCGCTACACTCCGGACCGGCCAAGGGTATATAGCGATGTACGGCATGTACGGCAAGACAGTTGGTGGATAGGTTTTTTATGAACGCATGTTCTGTATCTTTTTGACTTCGGGGCTGGAGATTTTTGGCGCGACGATGTAAAGGCATGATCGTCAGTGCAGTTGGGCCGGCATCGTTGAGCTATCGGCGGCCAAAGCGCTAAATTGGGGCGTAGCCAAGCGGTAAGGCATCGGGTTTTGATCCCGTGATCGCAGGTTCGATCCCTGCCGCCCCAGCCATCGACCGCTGCTCGCCATGGCCTTCGGGCAGGGACAAGTCAGAGGAGAGACCAATGGACGATCGAGCATACTGGATTACTTGGTACGATCTGCCCGAGGAAAAGCACGAAGATCACCAGGCATGGTTTCAGGAAAGTTATATTCCTAAAATGCTTGGCCTGCCCGGAGTTCTCTGGGGAGCTCACTATGGAGCCAAGACTAATATTGTGCCTTTGGGCGGAGGTCAGGGGCGGGTAAAACATCACGCAGCGCCTGGTGAGGTGCCTGGTGGCAAGGAATTCATCCTGATATTTGGCGCAGCAACGCCGCATGTGTTTTCAGATCCGGGAGCGGCAGCATTTCATGAAGGTCTAACACGCGAGGATCGCTCGATGTTGGAGGCAATGCAAGGCGTGCGGACTAATCTGATGCTTGAAGAGGCGCGTGTAGTTGGGCCGGGTGTTGATCCAGAAACACCGGTTGCTCCTGCGATCCAGCTTGGGAGTTTCAATGCTGTCCGTCCAGATGTAGAAAATGAGCTTTCAACTTGGTATGCTCGCTGGCGATTGCCGTCGATTTCAAAGGTACCGGGAATTGTTCGGGTGCGAAAACTTGTCTCGGTCGCGGGGTGGGCAAAACACGCTTGTTTTTATGAGTTTAACTCCCTAGCAGAGCGAGACCAGAACTTTGTCCATTATGAAGATGGTAATCCAGAAATGGTCGCATGGTCGAGTAACATAGTTGCAGATCTCGTTCATGCAACGCCGGGGGCTATCGTGGCCGAGCGTATTTGGCCCAGCCGTTGAATGAGCTAGTCACTGAATTGGAAAGTTTTTATCTAGGTTGTTTTTTTAGGTGAAATATTACTGTATGGGGCTTGCCCAACATTGCCCGTGCATGCGGTAATCAGTGCGCAGTGATTGGGCCGGCGCGCATTGGCTCCGATGAATGAATATGCGCAGGGTTGACATCTGCCCTGGGGGCAACAGACAGAAAGGACGTTGTGATGCACGGATCGCTTGAAACCATTGCGGTAGGGGTCGACCTCTGTGCTCAGGGTTGGCAGGACATCATCGATCCAAATCCACCGGTCGAGGTGATCGCGCGTGATATTGTTTTTGGTGAGGGCCCTACCTGGGATGCTAAAAACAAGAAGTTATGGTTCACTGATATTATTTCTGAGCGTCTTTGGACCTGGGAAGAAGGAGTTGGCCAAACCCTGATCCTTGATCCATCGGATAAAGCAAACGGAACTTGTCTTGATCTCGATAATCGTCTGATTGTTGCTGGTTGGGGTGGGCGTACTATTTTTCGGCGTGAGAATGACGGTAGCTGGAGCACTATTTCGGCTGAATATAAGGGTAATAAATACAATAGTCCTAATGATATAGTCGTGAAATCAGATGGGTCGATCTGGTTCACCGATCCGCCGGGGGGATTGCTCAATGTGGGCATGGTCAAGCACGATCTGCAGCGTCATCTGAGAACGCAGCCTGTATTCAGAGTTTCGCCGGATGGTAAGGATATTTCGATTGTTACCGAAGATCTTGTTTATCCGAACGGTCTTTGTTTTTCACCTGACGAAAAAATTCTTTATGTAAATTGTAGCCGGGAACAACTCATTCGTGCCTATGACGTTGGTACGGATGGCGATGTTGGGCCAGGCCGTATATTTTATCAGTACTCCAGTCCAGAGCGTGGCGTTCCCGATGGAATGAAATGTGATGTCGCTGGCAATGTGTGGTGTACTGGGCCTGGCGGCACATGGGTGCATGCTCCCTCAGGTGATCCGATAGTACGCATTCGCACCGATGGGCATCACCCCACTAATATTGCTTTCGGCGAAGAGGACTGGAAAACTCTGTTCATCACCATGGTAGGATCTGTTGTGCGCACACGGTTAAATATTGCTGGAGTGCCTTCGCGTTAGTATTTTTTTTTGAATGGATTGGACTAGTACGTCAACGCGCTAAATAAAACACGCTGATGTCCGTCTGGACTGAGCAGAAGAACAGGACCGGGAGATATACGAATGTCGTGGAAATTCGAACAGGTTTCAGGCCCCTATAAGGGGCGTATGGGCGGATTGGCATGGGACGGATCTGGGATGCTGTTCAGTGCTGTTTCTGAAGAAAGAATTATGCGCTTTGATCCGGCAAGTGGTGCTGTTGATGAGTTTCGTTGGTGGACGGGAAAGGTGAATGGCATTGCTCTAGCAAGCGACGGGTCAGTGTTCGGTGCTCAGGAGGCTGGACGGCGGGTTGTGCTCTTTAAGAAGGACGGTACTGCCGTACAGACACAAGATCTTCTGGATGGAGCTCATCATAACCAACCAGTTGATGTTGCAGTTGATACGAAAGGAAGTGTTTGGATTGCCGATCCCTATGGTTCGGAGCCGCCCTATGGTCCCCCAGCCTATCCGTTTTTACCCCATGCCTCGGTCCTGCGCATGGACGCGTATGGTCAGAATATGTGGCGCCTAACGCGAGTTACCAAAGATACGACCGCCCCTAGAGCTATCCTTCTCTCCGCGGATGAAAAAACGCTTTATGTAGCAGATGGTGATATCGCCCGTGGTGATGTCTGTCAGTTGCATGCCTATCCGTTAAACGATCATCGCAGTGCCGGAACGCGTAGGACTCTTTTGAATCTGGCTTTCGGAGAGCGCGGTATTGAGGGTATGTGCCTTGATATTGATGGGAATATCATCGCATGCATGGGATGGAGTCAGAGTGGAAAACCTCCATCTATTGTGGTGATTTCGCCAGTAGGGACCATCATTGAAACCCATCCATCTCCGGCCGATATGCCAATGCGTTGTGCTTTTGGTGACGATAATTTGGCTTCACTCTATGTAAGTTCTGGCGATGGTGGCCTTTACCGGGCACAAGATATTGGACGCCGCGGTCTGGTGAGAAAGCGCTGATCAGCGCATTAGTCGTGCCCTTATCTGGTCGCGTCTAACCGCAATGAAAGATGCCGCGATGATCAGAGAGATGCCTGCTAGCGCATCCAGCGTTGGGATTTCATCAAAAATGATAAAGCCAAATAGTGCGGCTGCGACTAGCCGGAAATATTCGATGGTTCCCATGATAGATGCTTCGCCATGACGGTATGAATTAATGAAGCACCAGTTGGACAAGATGCTGGCGATCATTAACACGCCAAATACTGGAGCGGCATCCCATGTAATTGGCTGCCAGGTTAGAATACTTGGTATGATACATAATACAGTTAGACCGATTGCCGGATAGCACATGATCGTCACCGTTGCGTCGGTTGTGGTAAGTTTCTTGATCACCATAACAACGCAGGCATTTGTAAAAGCACCCACAGCAGCAATAAGCGTCGCATCGTTCAAAGCGTCTGCCGTTGGATCGAGCATCACGGTAACGCCTGCTAGTCCAATAGCCGCGGCGAACCAGCCGATGACACCCACCTTTTCACCAAAAATAACTGCAGCCAACCCGACAACAAATATGGCACGGGAAAAGCTGATTGCACTTGCTACGGCGAGAGGTAGGTGGGCCACAGCATGGAACATACTAATAATGACGATGAATCCAAGGCAGACGCGAAGAACCTGCAGACTAAATCTATTTGATATTAGTACAGATCCCCGGCTGCGAAGGATCACGGGTGTGAGCATAAATCCAACGCCTAAAGAACGGATCAATACGATTTGCCAAACCGAATAGGACGCTGATAAATCCTTAGCCGCCGCTAACATTGCCGCCAATGTAAAACTTGACAGAACTACCAGCACTGCTCCAACAACATTTCCGCCATAGCGCGCAGAAAATTTTTCAAGAATACGTGGAAGATACCCCGTCGCATCGTAGCTAGCCATGGGTGTTGAGCATCCTGTGGGTTAAAGTTAAAAAACCGATGTAATGCTCTATATGTAAAGTGGGTTGTGAGGGTATAGCTTGGCAGACCCTCAGCTTAATGGGAGTTATCTTCCTGTGATGTGTAGGTAACCATTGCCGTTTGCAAATGATGACGGACCCTTCTCTCGGCGTGCTGGTCTGTCTTTTTAGATTGTAGCATTTTCTCGTTTGGACAAATTCCAGCCTGCGCGCGGAAAGTGGCAGGTATAACCGCTTGGAAACCGTTCCAGGTAATCTTGATGCTCAGGCTCGGCTTCCCAGAAATCCGAGGCTCGAGAGACTGTGGTAACAACATTCCCAGGCCACAAGCCGGACGCGTTGACATCATCTATTGTCCGGATTGCCTCATTATGCTGCTCCTCAGAGCAAAAATAGATCTCTGAGCGGTAAGACGGCCCTACATCATTGCCCTGTCGGTTCAAAGTGGATGGGTCGTGGATTTGGAAGAAAAACTCTAGAATGTCACGATAACTTGTTATTTTAGTGTCGAATTCCATCTCGATCGCTTCGGCATGGGAGCCATGGTTTTGGTAGGTCGCATTAGGAATATCACCTCCTGTATATCCGACGCGTGTTTTAAGAATTCCTGGCCGTTTTCGGATGAGGTCCTGCATACCCCAAAAACATCCTCCAGCGAGCACAGCGCGTTCAGTTGTGTTTATCATTAGATATGCCTTATCTTGGCGGTGATCACGAACATATGGAGTATGTCGCTGTTTACATCTAGTTGCGCATCCCTACGTGCATTAGAGTTCCGCTCGTGGGGGGGGATGAACGGTATGTATTGGCGAGTCATAATGGTGGTTAGGTGACATGCTGCTGTGGAAACGAATTGAAGATATTAATGTACTATATGTATTAGATTTCGGATTAGTAACTTGCCCACATCGCTTATCTTGCATGATATGCAACACCTAGAATACGGTGAGGCCTAAACTTGTTTCCAAAGTAGTATAGAGGGTGGATTGATAAAAAAGAAATACAAGAATATATTGTATTTATTGTGTTATCTAGAATTTGTTGGCGCCCCCAAGGGGAATCGAACCCCTGTTTCCGGCGTGAGAGGCCGGCGTCCTAACCGCTAGACGATGGGGGCGACGCTGAATTGAAACCTATATCTGTAGGAACAGTGTTCAGGCAAGCCCTCAGCGTAGTTCTGTGGTCAGATTAAACCGACCAAGAATGCGCCCTCTCTCGGTATCAAGGACAATCAATTCAGACGAATTATCATCTTCTCGAAGGGTCAAAACGGCGCGCTTTCCGGAAAAAGCAAGGTCTTCGATGATAACTTTCGGTCCAACCGTGATGTCGGTAGTAAAACTTGATAGCCCGTTTTTTATATCATCAGAGCTGGTATTAGGTGGATTGGCAATTCGGTATCCAATGGTGATAAAAACGACTAGGAAACCAACGATGAGTATGACACCCATCAATATGACGACAAACTTCAACCCCTGTGGCGCAGGTATTGGCTGCTCGCGGGCCGGATCGGATGGCGCAGTGACTTGCGCAGATGGATGAGGGTCCATGGTAATTTCTAACGATGAGATAACAGTTTCAAACGATGAATTTGGCGTAATTGTCGCGGGTGAGGCTGATGCAGGCCAGCGGGTTGATAAAACTATTTCCAGTTACGTCTCTGAATTGAGTCGCACGCGTATAAGTACCTTGATGAGACAAGGACATATCACCCGGTCAGGCGGGAGGATAGTGGCTCCTTCGGATAGAGTTAAACTAGGCGATAAATTTTTTATATTAATGCCTGAACTCGAGTCCGCCACGCCGTGCGGTCAGGACATAGCGCTTACCATTTTGCATGAAGATGATGATGTTATCGTTATCGATAAACCGGCTGGATTAGTTGTCCATCCAGGTGCTGGAAACCCGGATGGCACGCTCGTTAATGCGCTGATCGCCCATTGCGGCGATACTTTGTCGGGCATTGGTGGCGTGAAACGTCCTGGTATTGTTCATCGTCTCGACAAAGATACTAGCGGCGTTATGGTGGTTGCTAAGAACGATCGCGCCCATATTGCTCTTTCACATCAGTTTGCCGACCATGGCAGAACCGGCAATTTGAGACGGTGCTATAGCGCCTTAGTCTGGGCGACAATGCCACGTGCAAAAGGAATAATTGATCAGTCAATTGGGCGACATCCATCAGACAGGACCCGTCAAGTTATTGTTAAACCAGGTCAGGGACGGTTCGCCATTACCCACTATGAGCTTGTTAAAAGTTTCGCGGTAGCAGGTGAAGAACCTCTGGCCTCGCTCGTAAAGTGCTGTCTTGAAACTGGCCGTACCCACCAGGTGCGGGTGCATTTGGCTTTTTCGGGAGCGCCGGTAATAGGTGATAAAACATATGGTGCCGGATTTCGTACCAAAGCGGGAAAGCTATCTGCAGGAGCTAAAACTGCTCTAGATCTTCTAGGGCGCCAAGCACTGCATGCCAGTGAATTAACGTTTGTACATCCCGTTCATGCAGATACTATGACCTTTTTATCACCATTGCCGACAGATTTTGCGAATATGGCCGTACAATTATCACAATTGTGAATTAGTATTCAAACTTGGATGGAGACTTCCTATATATAAAAGACATCTGAGCTTAAGATTATAAAACAAGGGTATAGTTATCATGGCACAAGCCGCAATTCCCTCCATTGGCGCTGACGGTGGATTGTCGCGTTATTTGTCGGAAATTCGCGGGTTTCCGATGTTGGAACCCTATGAGGAATACATGCTGGCCAAAAGCTGGTGTGAACATGGAGATCGTGAGGCTGCTCATAAACTTGTGACTAGTCATCTGCGGCTGGTAGCCAAAATTGCAATGGGATATCGCGGGTATGGCCTACCAATTGGCGAAGTTATCTCCGAAGGTAATGTCGGGCTGATGCAGGCGGTTAAACGTTTTGAGCCCGAAAGGGGATTTCGTCTTGCTACCTATGCGATGTGGTGGATACGCGCCTCTATACAGGAATACGTTCTCCGTTCTTGGAGCTTGGTTAAGATGGGCACGACTGCCAGTCAGAAGAAGCTTTTTTTCAATCTGCGTAAGATCAAGGGGCAGATTCAGGCCCTTGAAGAGGGTGATTTACGCCCTGATCAGGTTAAGCACATAGCTACAAAGTTAGGGGTGCCGGAAGCAGATGTGATTTCCATGAATCGCCGTCTTTCAGGTGATTCCTCGCTTAATACTCCGCTTCGCGCTGACGCAGATGGTGAATGGCAGGATTGGCTTGTAGACGATGAGATTGACCAGGAGTCTCAGCTTGCTGATAGCGAGGAGCTGTCTCATCGTAGATCGATGTTGGTAAACGCGATGGAACAACTGAATGAGCGTGAGCGCAGAATATTCACCGCTAGAAGGTTGGACGAAGATACGCTTACTCTGGAAGTTCTCAGCCAGGAATTTGGCGTGAGCCGGGAGCGTGTCCGCCAGATTGAAGTTCGCGCTTTTGAAAAGGTTCAAGAAGCGGTGCGCTCTGAAGCGTTCTCAGCCCATCAGTAAGTTTTGGCTTAATCTATAGTGGTTGCCGGATACTCCTAGAGCTATCCTGTTAGGGGGATATCACCCGGCGCTTGTCTATCGCTGAGTTGCCTGGTGATGCAATCTGCTGGAGCGTGCTCGTAGGATGAAGAAAAATATGATGATCGCAGAAACATAGAAGCTGGCGGCCAAGATTTGAGACTCGATGTCGATGCCATTATCGATCAGAATTCCCACGGCGCCGGGAGAAATTGATGTTGAGGCAACCATTCCTGATACAGCCAACGACCGAATTGCTCCTAGGTGAAGAGTGCCGTATAGCTCCGCCCACATCGCGCTCACCAGAGTTGCTGAAAGGCCGTCGCTGGCGCCAGCGAGAATCATGAATAGAGCGACCATGGTGATAGTGTTGGCAAAGCATAGCACGACTAGCCCGATGGCAAGCGGAACCAGATAGACGGAAAGTAGTTGCACTGCACCCCAACGATCGATTGCCCATCCGGCAGCAAGTGATGCAAACAAAGAACTCACGGCATAAAGTGGAAAGACCGCGGCATAATCGATGATAGTCAACGACTTGACTGACATCACATACGATGCATGAAAAAACACGCCCGTCAGAATAAATGGGGGCGCAATAACGCCTATCAGTAGAGCGTAAAACAAGGGGTCGCGGATCACCTCGGCTCGAGTCCAGTCACGTACAGAAACCCCACTGTGATCTGAGCATAAGCAATTTTGTGTATATACATTGGTATTGGGCGGCCGAGAAAGTGCCCACATGCAGTAAGGTGTCACAATAAATAAGGTTGCTAGTGCCGCTGCAATCCAGCTTCCGCGCCAGCCAAGAAGGGCGATAAGAGCAACAAAAATGCCGGGTATGACGGCGCCGCTGGTTGCCCTACCAAGTCCGGTTATAGCCAGTGCACGTCCTCGATGGGAAGAATACCAGCGCGCCATAGCCGTTGTTGCGATGTGACCCGGCATAGCCTGGCCGAATAGGCGTAAGGCAAATAACGTGACAAATAACATGAAAGCTGAATTTACCTGCGACATGACTAAAGATGCAGCCGCGAGAGCACCAAGAACTAGACCTGCAATAATATGCGTGGCGATAACATCGGCTGTGCGTCCAATCCAAATCATTGCCGCCGCGCTAAGCAAAGTTGCAGCTGTATAGATCCCGCCAAATTCACCGTGGGATAGATAGAGCTCTGTCCGGAGATCATTGGCGAACAGAGCGATGAAGAAGGTTTGGCCAAGGCTTGATGTAAATGTCAGCAGAAAGCCGGCGGCGAACCAGCGAAGATTGGAGACGAAGAAGTTATTACTTAAGTATGCCAAACGCCTGTATCTGTGTTCGCAATCCATAAGACCAAGCCGAAAGATCAAAAGGAAAGTGCTTATGTGGCACCGGTACGGTGCCACGTCTAGTCTTCAAATGGGTCTCGCACTAAAATCGTGTGATCCCGCTCTGGGCTAGTTGACAAGAGGGTAACGGGCACCTCGATCAACTCTTCGATGTGGCGAATATATTTGACTGCTTGGGCTGGAAGTTCAGCCCATGTGAGTGCGCCGGCAGTAGATGTGCTCCATCCCTCCAGCGTTTCATAGATTGGCTCAACCCTCATCTGCGCGCCCTGGGCTGCGGGAAGGTGATCAAACATTTCTCCATCAAGTCGGTATCCAGTGCATACTTTCAGTTCGCTGAACCCGTCAAGAACATCAAGTTTGGTCAGCGCGATGCCGGTAATACCGCTGACCTTAACGGTCTGACGAACAAGCACTGCATCAAACCATCCACACCGACGTGAACGCCCGGTGACCGTACCAAATTCATGACCTCGTACACCAAGACGCTGGCCTACCTCATCATGAAGTTCGGTTGGAAACGGACCGGATCCGACGCGCGTCGTGTAGGCTTTGGTGATACCAAGAACATAAGAAAGAGCCGCGGGGCCTATACCAGAGCCTGTTGCAGCCTGAGCTGCGACCGTGTTTGATGATGTGACGAAAGGATAGGTACCGTGATCTATATCAAGCAGTGCGCCTTGCGCTCCTTCAAATAGGATTCTCTTGCCCTGCCGACGCAGCTTATCCATAAGCGCCCAGGTAGTATCCATGTAGGGTAGAACTTGATCGCGGATGTTGGCCAGTTGGTCATAGAGTTCATCTATGGCTACTTCTGCCTCTTCCAGCCCACGGCGCAGCGCGTTATGGTGAGTGAGAATACGCTCAAGCTTAGGCTTTAGGGTATGAAGATTTTGTAGGTCCATCACTCGTATTGCCCGTCGGCCTACCTTGTCCTCATATGCTGGACCAATTCCACGTCGGGTTGTGCCGATTTTGTTCTCGCCAGCGGCCGACTCTCGCAAAGCATCAAGTTCGCGGTGGAGGGGAAGGATTAAGGTAGCATTTTCAGCAATTCGTAACCTGTCGCGATTTATCTCCACTCCTGCCGATCTTAGCTTTTCGATTTCGTCCGCTAGCGCCCAGGGATCTATCACTACGCCATTGCCGATAATTGACAGTTTACCTCCACGCACAATACCCGATGGCAGTAGCGATAATTTATAGGTGATACCGTCTACTACTAATGTGTGACCGGCGTTGTGGCCGCCCTGAAAACGGACGACTACATCGGCGCGTTCAGACAACCAATCTACAATTTTACCCTTACCTTCGTCGCCCCACTGCGAGCCAACGACCACCACATTGGCCATCATGTATCTCCGAGAAATTTGCCCGACAAAAAGTCTTGGTTCGTAACCGTCGGGGGACATCTTGTCCATGTTAATAAATGTTTTTGTCTCACTTCAAAATCTCTGGGGGCTCCTGTTGGCTAAAATCGTTGTATTGATGAGATGTTGATTGGAGCGCAAGTATTTGTCGATCTGCTGCTATTGAGAACTGCGTCACATGCCTGTCGGTTGGTTGTTTGGGGGTGGATAATGTGCGCGAGGTCGCGTCCGGTAGGCTCAATTTATAACGGAAATTACCTTTTAGGTGGAAAACTTGAATTTACCTGGGGGTCAAATTAACTCTGCTTTGCGGTCAATAATGTAACCCAGATTAAACACTTGTGCCTACGCAAACTTAATCTGCATCTCACGTGTTATATCGGACGTGCTTGTGCAGGTCAGACTTTTCTCAACTAGAATGAAAGCGGTTTTACCTGAACCACATTGGGTAATTCCATAAGCTGTTTCAGGATTGGTGGTTTGATCGGTTCGTCGATGGCAAGAAGAGCAATTGCGTCGCCTCCAGAATGTTCGCGGCCAAGATGGAAGGTTGCTATATTTACTCCAGCCTGCCCAAGGGTTGTACCCAACGCACCGACGAAACCTGACTGATCCTGATTGCTTATATAAAGCATGTGGCGCGCAAATTTTGCTTCCATATCGATGCCTTTTATTTGGATGATACGTGGCTGTCCGTCTGAAAATACGGCTCCGGCAACCGAGCGTTCCATGCGTTCGGTCTTAATCGTTAGACGAATATAAGACCCATAGATGCCATGACTGTCATGCCTACTTTCTTCCACGTTGATGCCTCGCTCGCGCACAATTTCTGGGGCTGAAACCATATTCACATCCTGGAGAACTGGGCGAAGCATGCCGGTAATGGCAGCTGCTGTCAGTGCGCGCGTATTCTTGTAGGCAACGTCGCCAGCATACTCTATTTTGAGAGCTAGAATGCCGGTTTCTGTCAATTGTCCAGCAAATGATCCTAGCTGTTCTGCGAGTTGAACGAATGGCTGAATTCTCGGAGCTTCTTCCGGTGATACCGATGGGAAGTTGATCGCGTTGCTGACCGCGCCGGTAAGTAGATATTCGCTCATTTGATCTGCAATCTGCAGGGCAACGTTCTCTTGGGCTTCAGTGGTTGAGGCTCCAAGATGCGGTGTGCAGATCATATTTGGTGCATCGAATAGTACCGAATCCCAGGCCGGTTCATCTGTAAACACATCAAATGCCGCACCGGCTACCCGGCCTTCAATCAGAGCCTGTTTCAATGCGTTCTCGTTGACCAACCCACCACGAGCGCAATTAATGATCCTCACTTCGGGACGCATAGCCGCTATTGAGCTCTGATCTATAATGTTGTGTGTTTTGTCGGTTAGAGGTGTGTGGAGAGTGATAAAATCTGCCAGGGCGAATAATTCTAGAAGGTCGGATTTCCTAACGCCTAATTCAATCGCTTTATCATCGCTTAAAAAAGGATCATAAGCGATAACCTTCATCTTTAAGCCGAGGGCTCGCTCAGCAACGATCGATCCAATATTTCCGCATCCGATTATACCGAGTGTCTTGCCGGTGATCTCGACACCCATGAATTTACTTTTCTCCCACTTGCCAGCGCGGGTCGAGGCATCGGCTTCTGGAAGTTGACGGGCTAGCGCCATCATCATCGCAATCGCATGCTCGGCAGTTGTGATGGAATTTCCAAATGGCGTGTTCATAACAATTACGCCTCTGGCCGAAGATGCTGGAATGTCAATATTATCGACACCAATACCTGCGCGTCCTATCACTTTTAGTTTTTTTGCCCGGCTTAGCATCTTGTCGGTAACTTTTGTCGTAGATCGCACGGCGAGGCCGTCATAGGCGCAGATTGCATTGGCCAGCGCGGTTTTATCCTTTCCAAGTTTTGGCTGGTAGTCGACGTCAATACCGAGGTTGGTAAATCGCGCTATTGCTGCTTTGCTTAAGCTATCGGAAATCAGAACTCGAGGCGCCATTTGTAAGGCTCCTTATGTTTTTGGGTAAATGCCGCTAGTGTTCAATTAGAATTAGGTTTCGTCGAAAATCTGCGTGAGTGCTACTGGATACGCCCAGTCGATCCAGGAGGTAAGGGCTTTGAGATCGTCACTTTCGACCGTCGATCCACACCAGATACGCAATCCCGGAGGAGCATCACGGTACGCTCCGATATCATAGGCAACGCCTTCGCTTTCAAGTATTGAGACTATCGATTTGGCAAAGATAGATTGCCGCGCATCGTCAAGAGATCCAATTTCTGGCGCGCTGAAGCGAAGGCATACCGAGGTATTTGAGCGTAATCGTGGATCATCAGAAAGGAAATTTATCCAGGGGGTTCTGCTAACCCACTCGCAAATTACTCCGGCATTGGCGTTGGCGCGTGCCATAAGACCGGCTAGCCCTCCGGAGGCCTCTGCCCAGTCGAGCGCTGAATGGTAGTCGGAGATGCATAGCATGGACGGCGTATTTATGGTTGATCCAGAAAAGATTGCTTCGTCAAGCTTGCCATCCTTGACCAGTCGAAAAACCTTAGGAAGTGGCCAAGCCGGCGTATGGGTTTCAAGACGTTCAACCGCTCGCGGGGAAAGAATCAGCATGCCATGCTGAGCCTCACCACCCAGAACTTTTTGCCAAGAGAAAGTAACGGCATCAAGCTTGTCCCAGTCAAGGTCTTGGGCAAATACCGCTGATGTTGCGTCGCACAAAGTCAGCCCTTCCCGATGGGGTGATATCCAATCTGCATCGGGAACCCTTACGCCAGATGTAGTTCCATTCCAAACAAACACGCAATCGCGGTTAGGGTTACTCGCAGCAAGATCTGGAAGCTTTCCATATTCGGCATTCATCACCCGAATATCCGGAATTTTGAGTTGCATTACAGCATCGCTCACCCAGCCGGAGCCAAATGATTCCCATGATAGAATATCAACGCCGCGTGGGCCAAGAAGAGACCACATAGCCATCTCAAATGCGCCGGTATCTGATGCTGGTACAATGCCAATGCGATAGTCATCCGGAATTGCAAGTAACTCACGCGTGCGATTAATCGCGCGCGCAATTTCTGCCTTTGCCCCCTTTGCCCGGTGCGACCGGCCAAGATGGGTTGTGTCGAGTAAGTGGAGTGACCAACCGGGGTGCTTGGTGCATGGTCCCGATGAAAACATCGGGGAGCCTGGCCGTATGGCTGGCTGGAGAGTTTTTATCATCTATCTATCCTCTCAGATAGTCGCCCCTCGTTGGGGAGGGGTGTCCCATCGTCGCTGATAGCTGAGAAATCAGAACACTGCAAGACATAGTTATCATGAACATATTCATCCGCGATGACGAGGGAATTTAAGCAGTTAGTGCATAGAAAGGAGTTCGCCTGAGGCAGTTTATTCTGAAGGAAGAGATCAATGAAATTTTTTCGGAAACCTACACTGCTTTTATGAGTAGCTATATAAGCTTATGCGCCTCGGAGAAGTGGTCGAGGTGGTATCACCGATACTGATGCGGATTGTAGTTGATGTAACTTTACTAAAATTGAATTGTTATAGTAAAATGTCAAACTCGACATCTAGAAAAACTGAGAGGAATTTCCAGTAGCCTAATCGTATACTTTTACTCTAAGACTTTATTGCTAAAATACTTCTGTTCGTCGAATGTATTGGCATATTAAACAATATTTACTCTCAAGAGTTAAGAATTCCCAGCCCGTGATCATACAATTTACGAAAGCGATGGAGTGAGCGCGCGTCTGACAGAGCGCTCAATGGAAGATTGGGCTTCACTGCTGTTTTTGGTGCTGTGCTGGGGATCTACATTTGCGCTTACTAAGGTCGCGCTGGAATCAATTCCCCCTCTATGGATCGTTGCTCTGAGGCTATCGATAGGTGCCTCGGTCGTCGTCGTAATATTGTTTATGCGTGGTGAAAATCTGCCGCGGGCGATTGGCATTTGGAAGTGGTTAGTGGTGACTGGCGCCTTTTCCGTCCTGCCATTTTTTTTCATCAGCTGGGGCACGCAGCATGTTGAAACCAGTCTATCTGCCATCATTTTTGGAGTTGGACCATTGATGACTATCGCTATGGCACATTTCGTCATCCCTGGCGAACGGTTGACGGTCTCTAAAGTTTGTGGATTTACCACAGGTTTTTTGGGACTTATAGTGCTTTTTGGACCAAGTACACTCGGAGATATAAGCGCCGATAGTCTTGCCCTATTAGGCCAGGTCGCCATGGTTGCAGCGGCAGCTGGATATTCTATACAGGGTATTTGTGGTAAGCTAATGCCCGATATTTCTCTCTATCAAAAAAGTGCCGGAACATTCTTATGTGCGGCGGCGATCGCTGTGCCACTAGCCGTTATTCTGGAGCCGCAATTTCCGTTCGACGCGACTCTGAGATCTCTTGCTGCAACCGCAACTATGGGTGTATTTGCCACGGCTCTCGCTGGTACAGTCATGTTTTTTCTGATCAGAAGCGCCGGCCCTACATTTCTGTCGCTTGCTCACTATCTGATCCCACTTTATGCGCTTGCGATTGGCATCATACTTTTGGGTGAAAAGACATCACTTCAGGAATTGCTGGCGCTTGGGCTGATTGTCTCTGGTATCGCGCTGAGTGAATGGAAACCCAGTGCGAGGCGCTAAATGCAAATGCGGTTCAATTTTTACCGCTTATTTTATGGATATTTGAGAATAGTGCAGGAGATGCATCACATTGATAGGGTTACCCGGAGTTCTCGTTTTCGAGCGCGGTTACTATATCATCCACGACAGATTTAACGACGCTCAGATCATCTCCTTCGGCCATAATTCGGATCAGTGGCTCGGTTCCTGACGGACGAACAATCAAACGACCCTGATTGCTAAGCCGCTCGTGGCCTTCCTTGATAGCTGAGTTAACAATCGTTGATTCAAGATGTTTTCCGCGAGAAAAATTCACATTCTTGAGGATCTGAGGCACTGGTTCGAACCGGCAGCATATTTCACTAACAGGTTTTTGTGAGCGTATAACAGCGGCAATTACCTGAAGAGCACATACAAGGCCATCTCCGGTGGTACTAAAGTCAGAAAGGATAATATGCCCTGATTGCTCACCACCAACATTAAATCCCTTGGCCAGCATTCGCTCCACCACTTGGCGGTCACCGACTTTGGTGCGCTCAAGCTCGATTCCGTGTTTGAACAAATGCCGCTCAAGGCCAAGATTGGACATGACCGTTCCAACGATGCCGTTTTTACTTAGCCGGTTTTGCTTAAGCCATGTCTCTGCGATGAGTGCCATTACCTGATCGCCATTGATGGTTTGTCCTAGCTCGTCGACAATGATCACACGGTCTGCATCGCCATCAAGCGCGATACCTATATCGGCATTCGTTTCGAGGACTTTTGTTTTTAATGCCTCAAGTGAAGTGGATCCACAGTCACGGTTAATATTGAAGCCATCCGGTTCCACGCCAATGGAGGTAACTTCTGCACCGAGCTCCCATAATGCGGTTGGAGCAACTTTGTAAGCTGCTCCATTTGCACAGTCGATGGCGATGTGTAGGCCGTCAAATGACAGCGGAGAGTCCAGAGTACGCTTTGCGAACTCGATATAGCGCGCCTGCGCATCGTCAATTCTTTTCGCACGCCCTAGTGTTTCAGGTTTTGCAAGGCCATGTTCAAACCCATCATCAATCAGGGTTTCGATCTTAAGCTCAAGTTCATCAGTAAGCTTATATCCATCCGGTCCGAATAATTTGATGCCATTGTCCTGATACTGATTGTGCGAGGCTGAAATCATAACCCCTAAATCGGCGCGAAGAGATCTAGTGAGCATAGCGATCGCTGGCGTTGGCATCGGCCCTAGCAGGAACACATCTATACCCACTGAGGTAAACCCGGCTACCATGGCTGATTCAAGCATGTAGCCTGAAAGCCTTGTGTCTTTGCCAATGACAACCCGGTGGCGGTAGTTTCCGCGTTTAAACACCCTACCTGCCGCCATGCCGACACGCATCGCGGTTTCAGCGGTCATTGGCGCTATGTTGGCGCGCCCCCTAATCCCATCTGTCCCAAAATACGGCGTGCCCATTTAATAACTCACCAATCAGCCGGGTAGGCGGTACGATTAGTCACATCCCGAATAAGGTCGATCATATTTTCTTGAGTTTCAGGCATGGGATAGCAATCGCTGCGCTGGCGTTGGGATTCATCATTGTTGTGAAGTAAGTTGGCGCTCTCGGCACGTCATGATTGCGGCTGCGGTTCCATTCCTCCCGGATTGGTGACGCCCCCGGGCTTATTAGTGACTTCTCCGGTGACTGGGACTGCAGATTCGCTATCTGACTTGGATCCGTCATCGGGGTTATCACGAGTGGGTTTAATTCCATTCAACAGATCGATGATTTCATCACCTGTGAGAGTCTCATACTCAAGCAGGCTTTGTGCTATAATTTTTAGACCACTTTCGAATTCACTCAGGACCGATCTGGCTGTAGTAAGACCTTCCTCGACCAGAGCAAAAATTTCAGAATCGACCAGTTTTTGTGTTTGATCGGAAAGGTTTTGCGTGCGTGTGACAGAGTGTCCGAGGAAGACCTCTTCCTCATTGTCACCATATGAGAGTGGGCCAAGTTTATCACTCATGCCATATTGAGTGACCATGGCGCGGGCTAAGCTGGTTGCCATTTTGATGTCGGATGATGCGCCTGATGTCACTCTATCAACCCCGAATGTCATCTCCTCTGCGACCCTACCGCCCATTGCGACAGCAATATCTGCTTTCATCTTTTCTTTTGTGACCGAAAGCTGATCGCGCTCTGGTAGGCGCATGACCATGCCAAGCGCCCGCCCGCGCGGGATGATTGTCGCTTTATGGATAGGATCGGACGTTGGCTGTTTGACAGCAACAAGTGCGTGACCGGCCTCATGGTAGGCGGTAAGCTTCTTTTCGTCCTCGCTCATCACCATCGAGCGTCGCTCTGAGCCCATCATCACCTTATCTTTAGCATCCTCGAATTCAATCTGCGTGACAAGGAGCTTTCCTCTGCGTGCAGCCAGAAGAGCTGATTCATTGACTAGATTAGCCAAATCCGCACCGGAAAAACCGGGTGTTCCACGGGCAATGACTCTCAAATCTACATCTGGTGCCAAAGGCACTTTTACAACATGTACTTTTAGAATTTTTTCTCGCCCGATGATATCCGGGTTTGACACTATCACCCGGCGATCAAAACGGCCTGGCCGCAGCAAAGCCGGATCAAGTACGTCCGGCCGGTTAGTGGCTGCGATTAGGATCACGCCTTCATTATCCTCGAATCCATCCATTTCCACCAGCAACTGGTTGAGCGTTTGTTCACGCTCGTCGTTGCCGCCACCAAGGCCGGCGCCGCGGTGGCGTCCAACAGCATCGATTTCATCGATGAATATAATGCAGGGTGCATTTTTCTTGGCCTGTTCGAACATGTCACGTACCCGGCTCGCTCCGACGCCGACAAACATTTCAACAAAATCCGAGCCCGATATGGTAAAGAACGGTACATCAGCCTCGCCGGAAATCGCCCGCGCTAACAGCGTTTTACCCGTTCCCGGTGGTCCGACCAATAATGCACCGGTAGGTATGCGGCCGCCAAGACGTTGGAATTTTTGTGGGTCGCGTAGAAATTCAACGATTTCCTGTAAATCTTCCTTCGCTTCATCGATACCAGCCACATCTTTGAAGGTGATTCGGCCATGGCGCTCAGTCAAAAGTTTAGCTTTTGATTTGCCAAATCCCATCGCCTTACCACCACCTCCTTGCATTTGGCGCAGGAAAAAGATCCACACGCCGATCAGCAGGAGCATCGGGAACCAAGAAATCAGCACCGAGAACAGCGCATTATCTTCTATTGGCTGGGCGGTAATCTCTACGCCCTTTTCGTTCAAATGTGGAACGAGAGTGGGATCTGCCGGTGGCGCGTAGCTCTGGAATGGTCGGCCATCACTATATTTACCGGTGATCCGGTCGCCAGTAATTATGACTTGCTGCACATTCCCGGCATCAACTTCCGATAATAATGTCGAATAGCTGATTTCGCTTGAAGTTCCAGGTTCACCAGAACTCTGAAATACATTGAACAAGGCCATTAAGAGCAGGCCGATAATGATCCAAAGTGCAAAATTTTTAAAATTGTTCACCAAATTACCTCGTGCTGGTGTGTTTGCTCGCGTTTAATCAGAGATGCGCGATCGCCAAAAGAGTTCTATACTTAGTTCTACCTAAGATAGGGATCAAAACGCACATTGCCAACCTTGATTGATGATTATGGATTTACGCATAAATGTGATGAAAAGAGAGTTGCGGTTCCCTCTTGCATTGAAGCACGGTGGTGCGGTCAGTTCCCCTTCGATAAATCCACCTGGCAGGGAAGCACCTGCGCGCGTAGGCACACCTTTCAGGTGAGGATTCATCCTGCGTGCTTTTGCAAATCCAGATTGCCCAAGTCCTGTAATATCAACAGGCCCCGAGTCGTGCGCGAGTAAAACTAAAAATCGATTGTCCCAGACAAATTTTGTACCAGGATTGAGGGTGTTGTGTGGTAAGTCACGGTTCTCGCGCACGACGACAAGCAGGCCATCAGACACTCGAAAATGACAGTGTCTCAATGTTCTTGATACGTCCTGGCTGACGATGAGATCATCGCATAAGCGCATCAATGACCGATCGCCGGGCGGTGTGGACCCGCTGATGACTTCCACCAGTCGTTTTACAACCCTAGCTACGATCTCTAAAGGCACCGAGGCCAGCTGCTTAGTGGGTAGGGTGGCCTCTCCAGCCTTGCCAAGCGTGACTATCTCGCCGAATATAACATCAGCTACACTATCAAGAGCTGTGGATGCTCGTGCTAGCTTGGCTGCGCTGGCGCCGATAGTTGTTGGGTCAAGCCCTATATTGCACATCTCTGGCCATACTTGACGCAGGCGTACGCGTTCAAACGAGCGATCTTCGTTTGATGGATCATCTAGCCATTCTTGTCCAAATTCTTTTAATGTGGCCTCAAGTCGCATCCGCGGAACTGCGAGTAGTGGGCGATGGATTTCAATGCCATCGCGCATTGAAATAGAGCGCATACCAGCCAATCCATCAACTCCGCTAGCGTGCGATAGTCGCATCAATACTGTTTCAGCCTGATCCCACAAATGATGGGCTAAGAGTAATACGTGCGCGTTATTACTCTTACACCACCGGGTCATGAGCCGGTACCTTTCCTCGCGTGCCCGCTCTTGGATACGCGTATTCGGCTTGTCCCCCTCCCAAAGGAGGGTGTGATGTGCGGTCTTGAGTTCAGAGCACCACTTAGCAACTTGCACTGCATCCTGTGCCGAGCCTGGGCGCAAGCCATGGTCTACAGTCAAGGCGGTGATGGTCGGGCGGGGCTCATCTGAATTTAAGCTCCAGCGCTGGAGTAGCCGAAGCAACACCATGCTGTCCCGTCCTCCAGAGACTGCAACGGCGATAACCTCGTGTTCGGTGAGGTTATTGAAAAGAAAATCGGCTTCAGCGTTACCAAGGAGATGGGCTGGCAGATTAGTACCCTGCATTGATTTGCTCTATGTCGGCGGTTTCATGCGTCGCGAGGGTAGCGCTTGGAAAAGGTATCATGGTTTGGTTTGCTGATTGTGTATATGCACCGTCTGGCGCGATCAGAAAAATGTAGTGCTTACATCACAAAGGCCCCATCCTGGTAAAGGAGACGTATTTATTAATCATGACCCCAACCTCATGTGTCGGGTTGGGTGGCGTCAATATCCGATTGGTAACTATTATTCCTGAATCTGCAGATTAGCTCCACCGGATAGTCAACTCGGTTGGATGTTATTTAAAAGTGTAACTGCCCGCCGATTTTGCGACCAACATGATTCTGTTTCACACGCTGCGACCGGACGTTCCTTGCCATAAGAAAGTGTGCGCAATCGATTTGTCGCAACGCCAAGGCTGACTAGATGCGAACGAGTGACTTCCGCGCGCTGTGCCGACAGACCGAGATTGTATTCACGCGTTCCGCGCTCATCTGCATGGCCTTCAATCACTATATTTTTCTGCGGGTGAAGTTTTAGCCAAGCAGCCTGACGTTGCAATGTGGTTTTGGCAGTAGTGGTGAGAGATACCGAATCAACGGTGAATAGAATGCGATCTCCTACATTGAGAGAGAAGTCTCTGCTGCTACCCGGGGTTGGGATTTCCTTGTCACTGAGTGTCGATACATTGATTTCTGTCTGTTTGGAAGCGCATCCGGACACACTCATAACGGAGATAGCAATAAGCAAAAGCCTAAAAAGGCGAACGCCACTCATCTAAAATTTCTCCCACACCCATATTCAGTGCACTGATTGACCCGATTAACCGGGCTTGCGAACAAACTTTCACAAGTCATTAAAACAGGATCAACATTAACAATTGCCAAACTTGACTATGAAAACAGTAAAATAAATTTTTTTTTAAGCGATTTTACTATCAATTCATCAATGGTGACCAG
This sequence comes from Alphaproteobacteria bacterium, assembly GCA_963582255.1. Taxonomy (GTDB): domain Bacteria; phylum Pseudomonadota; class Alphaproteobacteria; order Rhizobiales; family TMED25; genus CAUZRD01. The sequence goes on from CAUZRD010000006.1 coordinate 21,236, forward strand.
GCGGGATCCGATGCAAAATCTGGCGTTTTAACATGCCGTTCATTGTAGCCGGTCAAGTCGACGGTATAGAGGGTCGGTCCTCCTTGAACACCGGGAGCTTCTCGGAAAAACATTAATACACGTCCATTGGGTGCCCATGTGGGGCCTTCATTGTGAAAACCTTCGGTCAGAATACGCTCGGCACTGCCGTCGGTGCGCATCACGCCGATCATGAACCGTCCTTTATATTGCTTGGTAAAGGCGATCAGGTCACCACGTGGCGACCACACCGGAGTTGAATAACTCCCATTACCAAAACTTATACGGCGCACGTTGAGACCGTTTGCGTCCATTACATAGATTTGCTTGCGGCCACCACGATCCGATTCAAAAACGATTTCTCTTCCATTGGGTGAGAAGCAAGGCGCGGTATCTATCGATGGCGAATTGGTCAGTCGTTTGGTACGCCGCGAGCGCAAATCCCTCACATATATGTTGGAGTTAGAGCCGCGCTGGACGCTCATCACGATTTCCTTGCCATTTGGAGAAAATCGTGGTGCAAACGACATGCCGGGAAACTCGCCCACCATTTCTTGCTGTCCAGTGTCGATGTTTCTTAAATAAACCCGCGGGCGCCCATCTGCATATGACATATAGGTGATTTCTTGGCCTGTCTGGCTGAAACGGGGCGTTAGAACCAAAGATTTACCGTCCGTTAGATGTCTAGGATTATGGGTGTCTTGATCCATAATAGTTAGGCGTTTGACCCGATTTTCTTTCGGTCCTGTTTCTTCGATAAATACAATCCTAGTATCGAAATAGCCGCGCTCTCCAGTCAATCTTTCGTAGATAGTATCGGAAATCTGATGAGCTATGCGCCGCCAGTTTTCTGGTGATGAGAAAAACTGTACTCCCGTGAGTTGTGTGCCGGCGACTGTATCCCAGAGTCGAAAATCAGCCCGTAGCCGGCCATCGTTTTGTTGGGTAACCTGACCGACGACTAGGGCTTCGGCATTGATAATCCGCCAAGAGGAGAAGTCTGGTCGCTGATTGATATCGTGTATGGATTCGATAAACGAGCGCGGATCTAGAGGTTGAAACAGACCCGAACGCGCTAGGTTTTCTGAAACCACTTTTGCGATGTTGGCACTATTAGTTTTTTCATCAACAGTGATATCGATAAATTGCGGAATGGCGATCAGTCGTGGCCGAATATTGCCCTGAGTTACATCGATTTCAATCGCAGCTTGCGCGCTCACGACTATGATTGATAGCCCGACACAAGCGGTCCATAGTACCGCCAGTAACATTAGCGCAGGCTTGATAAACTGCTGTGAATCACAGCTAACCACCGAGCATGGAGCGCGGATCGAAGTTAAAGATAACCTCCCGCCAAGCATCGTATTTATCTCCTGGAAGATTGTAGGGTTGGCACTGGGTAGTAGCTCGTAGCGCAGCCTCGGCTGCAATCTGGAAAGACCCAGTTCCACTATTTAATAGAATCGGTGGTCTTAAAAGACTGCCGTCGCGTCGCAAATCCATTTGAACTTTAACCGTCAGAGTTTCCGCGCCAGCAACGCCCACTGGTGGACTCCAGCAGCGTTCAATTTGCCGTTGCAAATATTTGGTCTCACTCAACGTTAAACTTTGGTCGAGACCGGCAAGATTGAGATTGGTTTTTGGCGTACCTTCGGCTGGCGATTCTGGTGCCATAGCATTTGATGCTTCATCAGGAAGTTTGTTGAGCAGCGCAGAAATTCTATCGACGTCCAATTTTAGCTTTTCTTCTTTTGGTTTCTCGCGCGCTACGGTGTGTAATGCTGGTGGTGTTGGTTTGCGGCGTGGCTGCCTTATAGTTGGTTCTTTAATTTCCCGCACGCTCGGTGCTGTTGGTTTAGGCTCCAGCTCTTGTCGGGTCACAGGTTCTGGCTCAGATTCGTTTTCCAACAACAATTCATCCAGCGTCGGCGCTGTTTCGACAGCCAATTGAATCTCAGATTTAGGTTTGCGAACTAGATCGGGCTCCAACGCCACCACTTGTTCAGGTTCAGGCTTGGGATCTGGTTTCATCTCGCCTATCGGCGCGGGCGTGGGCGCTGGTTCTGGCTTGATATCAGGTTTAATCTCCGGCACCTTGGATGTCAGCTGAGTGAATTCATCTATGGTCAAAATTTCAACTGGAATGGGCATTTTCTCATCAATGTTAAAAGCATCAGGCGTAGGCAAACCAATGACTGCTGCTAGTAGCAGAACTCCATGTGCAGATGAAGAGATGATAAAGGACGTGCGCATTGGCTAGCGGGTTTCTTCAATGGCAGTCACCAACCCGATGGAGCGAAAACCCGCTGCACTGATCCGCCCCATGATCCGCATCACATCACCATAATCCACATCCTTATCACCGCGCACGAAAATACGCTGCGAGTATCCACCGTTTGCGATTGCCTCAAGCTTAGGAATAATGTCCTCGATATCGACTTCGGTTTCCTGGAGGAATATTTTTCCGCTTTGATTGACGGTCACGGTTAGCGGTTCCTTGTCGCCTGAAAGCTGGGTTGCCTTGGTCTCGGGAAGCTCGATTGGGACGCCCACCGTTAGCAGCGGCGCAGTCACCATGAATACAATCAACAGAACTAGCATCACATCGACAAAAGGCGTTACGTTGATTTCCGCCAGTGGCGTATAGCCGTGCCGGCGCGATCTCCCGCGCGGACGATTTCCTCGTTCCGAGACCTGCATATCTCAGCTCCGCTCTTCCAATTGACGTGACATGATGGTTAGAAACTCATCACCAAAGGCTTCAAGCCGCGCACTAATGCGGTTGAGATCGTTGGTAAACTTATTATAGAAGATTACCGCTGGAATTGCGGCAAGAAGACCAAGCGCGGTTGCAAACAAAGCCTCTGCGATGCCGGGCGCTACGACGGCCAGATTTGTGCTCTTGGAATTCGCAATGGCTGTAAAACTATTCATGATGCCCCAAACGGTTCCGAATAGGCCAACAAATGGAGCAGTCGCACCAACCGTAGCCAAGAATAAAAGCCGTTTCTCTAAATTCTCCATTTGACGTTGGATTGCCACTTCCATCACTTTCCCAACCCGCATCTGAATGCCGTCGGGTGTTGCCTTTGTCCCCATATCAAGGGAACTTTTCCATTCACGCATCGCCGCGACAAAGAGTGCTGACATCGCGTGCCCGGGTTTTTGAAGATTAGCTTGATAAAGGTCATCTAGGGATTGGCCCGACCAGAATGATTGCTCAAATAGGTCGGCATATCGTCGTACCCGGCGAAGAGATAGGAGTTTTTCAAAGACGATTGTCCAACACCAAATGGAGGTTGCAATAAGACCAAGCATGACAATCTTGACCACGATATCAGCCTGCCAGAACAATCCAATGAGCGAGATCTCGCCGGCGGATGAGCTCAATGCCTGCACGGCGATAAGATCTGGATTCATGTGTTTTGCCTCAAAAGTTGAGAGTCGGTTCGCTGAACATGGTATAGGCTGAAGTGCCAGCGCATGCGGGCCCACATATTAGACGTTACCAGAACAAGTCCTGCCATTATGTGAGTGAAGTGATATAAAAGATTGTGTCCAAACTACGGCTTCGCACTCATAGCCGATGTGATATTCATACGCGGGGTTTCCCAGATTGATCAGCTAAAGGCATTTAATTGAATGCTCCGAAGTTTGGTTGGAAGGCGGCACGGCCGGCCATTTGAATCAAGACTTACCACGGTGACATTCGCGCGCAGAACTGGATCATCTCCGTTACTGATGTTTTGGTTGATAAAGAGCCGTGCGCCACTGGAACCAGTGAACTGGCTGTGCACGGTAAGTACGTTGTCGATCTCAGCGCTAGCTAAAAAGTTGATATCCATATGGTGCACCGCAAAGAAAAGAACAGATGACGTGTTTTTCTCTTTCGCCAGATCAAGGTGGGAATATCCATAATGCCGCAACAACTCAGATCGGCCCCGCTCACAAAACCGTAAATAGCTCGCGTGGTAAACTCGGCCGGAAAAATCAGTGTCCTCATAATATACCCGTATCGGAAGATGGTGAATATCATGCTCTATCCAACCTGAGGTTGCAGATCTGTCTGGGCTAATTTTACTCACGCCATACTATCCTTATCCGGCAAAAACGATGTCTCTGGCGGTGGCTGCTGTGCCCGCGGTGCAGTAAGTCCTAAATGGGTGAAGCCGTGGGTCGTGAGAGCACGGCCTCGTGGTGTACGGTCAAGGAATCCGAGCTGAATGAGAAACGGCTCAATCACATCTTCAAGTGAATCACGGGATTCACCAAGAGAAGCTGAAATTGTATCAATTCCGACGGGCCCGCCTTCATAGTTTAAGGCGATACAAGTGAGATACCGGCGATCAAGCATATCGAGCCCTCGCTCGTCGACTTCAAGCGCCTTAAGCGCGTCGTCGGCAATGTCTCGGGTGATGAGTTCATTGTTAGCAACAAGTGCAAAATCGCGCACTCGCCTCAAGAGCCGCCCGGCAATACGCGGAGTGCCGCGTGACCGGCGGGCGATTTCAGTGGCACCATTGTCGTCAATCGCGACGTGGAGCGCGTTTGCCCCTCGCCGAACTACCCGTTTAAGCTCTTCTGCGGTGTAAAAAGTGAGCCGCAACGGAATGCCAAATCTGTCACGCAGCGGTGTACTTAATAAGCCGAGCCGAGTCGTCGCTCCAATCAGGGTAAAAGGTGAAAGATCAATGCGAACAGTTCTTGCTGCCGGACCTTCACCGATAATGAGATCTAGAACAAAATCTTCCATTGCAGGATAGAGTACTTCTTCAACAGTTGGATTAAGTCGGTGAATTTCATCTATAAAAAGGACGTCACGTGGTTCCAGATTGGTTAGGATCGCAGCAAGGTCCCCAGGCTTTGAGATGACTGGACCAGAGGTCGCCCGGAAATTGACGCCGAGCTCGCGCGCGGTAATATGTGCGAGTGTTGTCTTACCGAGTCCTGGCGGGCCGCCGAAGAGCACATGATCAAGCGCTTCATTGCGTGCTTTGGCGGCAGTCACAAATACCGATAAGTTTGAGCGCAGTTGCTCCTGGCCGACAAAATCCTGCAAGGTGCGAGGCCGCAATGACGGTTCACTCGTATCTTCTTGTGTCTGTTGGTTTTCGACCAGTCGATCCTTCACCTGTCCAGTTCCTTAAGGCCAATGCGAATCAGTTCGCCTGCGCTATCTGAATTCTCCGAAACTTTGATCGCCCCGGCAATGGCCATCGTGGCTTCTGCGCGGCTATACCCAAGATTGATCAGAGCAGATATTGCATCGTTGCGGATGCCGTCGCCAGAGTTCGATGTGCCCGCTAGGGTTGAAGTGACTGATTTTGTTTCCTTATCACGCAGTACCTTGTCTTTAAGTTCAGAGATGATGCGTTGCGCAACTTTCGGGCCAACCCCTGGTGTGCGTGTGACGACAGCAGTGTCGCTAAGCGCTATGGCATCGCCAAGCTCGCTAGTCGACAAGGTTCCAAGAATTGCTAAGGCTACCCGCGCGCCGATGCCCTGAACGCTTTGAAGATGTCTAAACCAAGACCGCTCATGAGTGTTAAAAAATCCGTAAAGCCGAATCTGATCTTCGCGCACGTGGGTTTCGATATGCAGTGAAATTGCTGATCCTATTTCTGGAACGGCGGCAATGGTGCGTGCCGGGCAATGGACTTCGTAGCCGACGCCGCCAACATCAATCAAAAGCCAGTCTTCACCAATTTCATCAAGCCGGCCGTTTAATTTTCCGATCATGAATTACTCCAATTCATCGCCGAGATTCCCTCACGAAATTGTTGCTGCCGGGATGTTTCGGAAATGAGCATGCGTGATGGCGATGGCCAGTGCATCTGCGGCATCGATAGATTTTGGCTGAGGGATCGACAGGAGAAGAGAGACCATCGTGGCAACTTGGGATTTGTCTGCATGTCCATTGCCGACGACAGATTTCTTTACCCGGTTAGGCGCATATTCTCCGCAGGTTAGTCCTGCGCTGGCCAGTGCGAGAAGCGCTGCGCCGCGCGCATGGCCAAGTTTTAAGCTAGCTAAGGCATTGCGATTTACAAAGGTATCCTCGATAGCGGCCTCATCTGGTGTGTGTTGGTCTATGATAGTGCTTAGGCCGCGATAAATGTCGAGCAATCGCATGGCCATCGGGTCTGCTGCATTGCTGGAGACAATGCCGTGATCAACATGGAGTAGGCGGCTACCTTCGCTGATCACAATACCCCAACCGGTATTGCGTAGGCCCGGATCGATGCCGATGATGTGCGTCATCATGGGCTCTTTGGTTCTCAAGCACTTAATTGTTCGAGCAACTCATCTGAGATGTCAAAATTGGCATAGACATTCTGGACGTCATCATTATCTTCCAAAGAATCTATCATGCGGAGGATCTTCTCACCCCCCTCCCTATCGGTGGGGGTGAGCGTTTGCGCCCGCCAGACAATGCGTGTCACGATTGCTTCTCCGAAAGTTTTTTCCAACGCGCTGGCAACAGTATGGAGCACATCTGCGGTGCAATAAAGCTCATGTCCGCTCTCGCTGGAAATACAATCATCCGCGCCCGCCGTGATTGCTGCCTCGAGCATCGCCTCTTCTTCCGCCATATCGGCCGAAAATCCTATCAGGCCAGTACGATCGAACATGAATGAGACTGCGCCGGTTTCGCCAAGATTACCGCCATGTTTGGAAAATATAGAGCGTACTTCCCCGGCAGTGCGATTGCGGTTGTCGGTAAGTGTTTCAACAATAACGCCGATGCCACCAGGCCCGAAGCCCTCATAGCGAACTTCCTCAAACCCGCTCCCCTCGGTATCCTGGGATTTCTTCACCGCCCGTTCGATATTGTCCTTGGGCATGTTCTCTTTGCGTGCTGCCTGAATGGCCGAGCGTAATCTTGGGTTCCTTGCCGGGTCGGCAAGGCCAGTTTTGGCTGCGACAGTAATTTCGCGAGAAAGTTTGGAGAAGATTTTCGCGCGCTTTTTATCTTGCGCGCCCTTGCGGAACATAATGTTCGAGAATTGTGAATGTCCGGACATGTTAGATCCATCTAGTTTAGAGGTGCAGCGCGCGAATCACCGTCAAGCGCCAATGAAACAATGGTGTTCTTATAGTCGTCATGGTGAGGCACGTGAAGTCACGACTTCTCCGCGGATAAAGAAACTCCGCTTAACGTGCATAAGCTACTGAAAGAAAGAACCAAGAGTTTGTCAACGATCAGGTAGACTTGGAAAATTTTCGCACTAGACAAGAAATTTCGAATTGCGGGAGCAAATGGAACAATGTACCGGACCAGAAATTTCCTGTATCTAGAGTTACTCCTGCCAGAAATCTGGGATGATGGGCGTTAGGTTCGCACCTATACGTACTGGGGATACCTGCCTCGCAAGCCCGGTTTGATCATCGGTATCAACAGCAAGACCGCAAATAGTAGCAGGCCCGGTCGCTGGCTGAAACCGGCTGCCGGGTAGGTGAGTTAAGAAGCGGTTGAGTGGACCTGATGCTTCAAATCCGAGGATGGAATCGAAATCACCACACATTCCAATGTCGGTTGCATAAGCTGTTCCACCAGGCAAGATACGCTGGTCTGCGGTTGGAACATGGGTATGTGTTCCAACAATCATTGAAACCCGACCATCCAGCAAATGTCCTACCGCCTGTTTTTCTGAACTCGCTTCGGCATGAAAGTCGATAACGATAGCATCTACCGTCTCCGGCATGCGGCAATCAGTAATAATAGCCTCCAGCGCGGAGAATGGATCATCAATTGGGTTCATAAAAACTCGTCCCATTGCGTTGATCACAAGAACTCTTTTACCGTTAGCTGTTTCATAAATGCCAGCGCCTCGGCCCGGCGACCCTGAGGGTAGGTTTGCCGGGCGCAACAGGCGGTCCTGTCGTTCTATGAACACCATTGCTTCGCGTTGGTCCCAGATATGATTGCCTGTGGTGATAGCATCTGCGCCTGCGCCGAGTAGTTGTTCGGTGATCTTTTCTGTGATGCCAAATCCGCCGGCAGAATTCTCACCGTTGATCATAACAAATTCGATGGAATATTTGCTACGCAACTGAGGTAGCTCGCTGAGGACAAAATCCCGTCCGGCACGTCCCACTACATCGCCCAGAAATAATAGTCTCATAATGCCTCACGCAAAGAGCAAGCAGTGGTACCATCTTCGGTCATGATCAAGTCCAGTCTCTGATCATGTGGCTCAAACGGCAGGTGCGGTTGCTCCTGCATCCCATAGCTAATGCCAACCGCCAGAATATTTCGCGCCGCGCGAAGTTGGCCCAGCGTTCTGTCGTAATGTCCCGCGCCATATCCAAGTCTGACTCCGGAACGGTCAAATTTCAGGAGCGGAACAAGCAGGATATCGGGAGTGAGTTCGCGTGTCTGGGTGCGCGGTTCTAGAATATTCATTTGTCCGGCATCCATCTCGTCGCTTGGCGCCCAGGCACGAAAACTCAATGGAGTTTTACTGCTAGATACAATTGGCAGAGCAATCTGCGCACCTAGTGTGATTAACCTGCGTGTCAGAATAAGGACATCAAGTTCGCTACCAATCGGATAATAGGCCGCTACGATCATTCCTGACGTGATCACAAAAGGCAGATCTGATTGTGCAAGTGCGGCGGACCAGTTTGCCCGTTCGGTAGGAGTGGTGGTATTGCGTGCTGCGATTGCTTTTTCACGCAATTCCGATTTTGCCAAGCTTGTCTGCGAGTTCGTGCCAGCAGTACTAGTCGCGTTTTTCACGGCAATATCCATATGGTTGCATATATGGTTGAAAGGGATATGGGATTGCAATGAAGGAAAATGGGAATGCGCCATGATTTATTTAAAGGACAGGAAACCAATTGTTAGGAGGAGCCGCACGGCCGTGATGCACTCGATCCCGGGTCCCTACTAATGTAGGTGGGCGCCGAATGATTGGAACCACGGCTCCAGCCAGGGTCAGCTCCCTTATGGATCGATAAGGTCCCGAGTTGCTTGTGATGCACGTGCCGCACAGCCCCACCTGAGAATGTAGTAGCAGAAGGCTACCAGTTCCAGCTTCAAAGAATAGATGATTAATTTTGCAAGGTGCGGGTTAGACCTTCGATCCGCTCGGCGAGTCCCTCGATGCCGCGAATCGTTTCTTCGGTCCGTGACGCCGTCCCGTGCATCTGTTGACCGGAATGACGCAGGCCAGTGACCTCCCTTTTTATTTCCTCAACCTCAGCTAGCGCTTCTGAGAGCTGATCGGCGATCAGCAAGCCGGCCATGATAAAGAGACGCGATTCACCGATGTTTCCGAATTTGGATTGAAGGGCTTGCACATTGCGGTCAAAAAATCGTGCTAGGTCGCGTAATTCGTTCTCTTGGCCTTCATCGCAGGCAAGATCAAACACCCGGCGGTTGATGTTAACG
>CAUZRD010000007.1:0-29438 GCA_963582255.1 Alphaproteobacteria bacterium
TGGCTGCGCGACGAAAGGCATGAGCTAGGCCTACCCCCGGATTTCCTATATAGCCAAAAATGACCTTCGTCACCGCCCCAGCAGCTATCATCTGATCAAACAGAATATCAGCACCCGAGCGTGCCAGCGTAAGCCGATCGATTTTCTGTCGTAAAATCTCATGTGCAGCGGCAAATGGCACAAGATGACCAAAACCGCCAACGAACACCGTATCACCAGGTCGGATGCATCTGGTAACCGCGTCGTTAAGAGTTGTTAGTTTTTCCGGTACCGCCAGGTGTTCCACGATCAAATAATCCCGTTATCGCGATAGTTCGAAAGCGTGGCAGCATCGATACCCAGATTATCCAGAACCTCTTCTGTATCGGCACCAAGTAGAGGTGGCGCCAAATCAACGCTTGCTGGGGTATCTGAGAATCGGTAGGGAACGCCTAACATTTTGAGCCGACCGGCCTCAGAATGATCAATCTCAACCACCATGTCGTTGGCCAGAGTTTGCTCATCAACAAGAGCACGCTCCACCGAATTAACCCGGCTCGAAGGAATATCAAAGGCGAGGAGAATCTCAATCCATTCGTCGGCAGTACGAGTTTCTATAACGCGTTGGATCAGACCGTCGATTTCAGTTCGGTTGTTAACTCGATCAGCATTCTTGATGAATTTTTCATCACACGCCCATTCGCTATGGCCGATAGCCTCGGAAAACCTTGCAAACTGAGCATCATTTCCGACCGCCACGGCGATCGCGGTGTCGGCGGCATCAAATGTACGATAGGGCACAATATTAGGATGGCCATTACCGAAGCGCCGCGCAGGCTTTCCCGAGACCAGATGATTGGCAGCCACATTAACCAGCATGGAGAGCGAGGTCGCATAGAGGCTGGTTTCAGTTTTCTGCCCACGTCCTGTGGTCTGGCGCGAATTCAACGCTGCTAATATGGCAATCGTCGCATTCATGCCGGTGCAAACATCTACCAGCGCAACGCCTACCTTCATCGGCGTCCCGTCTTCCTCACCAGTGACACTCATCAATCCACTCTCAGCCTGGAGCAGAAAATCATACCCGGGTCGTTCGCCACGAGGACCACGTCCGCCGTATCCAGTGATTTGGCAGTGCACCAAGCGTGGGGCCTCGCGTTCTCGCCACTCTGTAGTAATACCCCATCTCTCCAAGGTCCCAAATTTGAAATTCTCAATCACAACATCGGCCGTTTTTAGCAAAGACTTCAGTATTTCCTGGCCTTCAGATGACTTCAAATTCAGTGTCACCGACCGCTTATTGCGATTGATGCCAAGAAAATACGCAGCCTCGCTGCCGGCAAAAGGGGGCCCCCAGGAACGCGTATCATCGCCCTTTCCTGGTTGCTCGATTTTAATGATCTCCGCACCCATATCGCCCAAATTCATAGTACTAAATGGCCCAGCGAGAATCCGGGAAAGATCGACAACTCTTATCCCCGCAAGAGGACCGCTTCGCTCACTCATTGTATGCCTACATTACTTTCTTGAACATCCAGTATTCCGAGATCAATCCTTTTTTGGAGCCGTGTTTTCGTCGCGATCCATCCCATCGAGATAGCGCTCCACCTCTTCACGATTACGCTCTCGGAATTGATGAAAATCCGGTTTACGACGCTCAAGGAACGCATTCATACCTTCTAGAGATTCTTCTGATCCCCACACATGGGCAAGCAGTTCCATGCCGTGCTGCCAAGACGCATAAAGCTGATCAGATTCATGATTAAGCGACTTCTTAGTCTGACGAATGGTCTGCGAGGAATAGGATTTAATCTGTTCACACCAGGCTTCGGTTTCCATGCGCAGATCTGCCTTAGGTACGCATTTATTTATGAGACCTATTTGAACCGCCTCTTCAGCCTTGAATGTACGACAAAGAAAAATCATCTCCTTGGCCAGCCGATCACCAATCAGCCTTGGAATATACTGGGTCGCTCCCACAGTTGGACAGGCGCCAACTCGCGCGCCAGTCTGCCCAAACACGCCATCATCGGCGGAAATAACTAGGTCACACCACAGAGCCAGCTCATGACCGCCACCAACACAAAAGCCGTGCACCATGGCTATCACGGGAATGGGCAAACCTCTGATTGCCATAGCCAGACCTTGCATGCGATCATTCCAATGAGACGCATTTACCCAGTTGAGACGCTTCATCGCATGAAAATCGCCGCCTGCAGAAAACGCAGCCTCGCCCGATCCGGTAATCACCGCGCAGGCGATTGAGGGATCATTGCGCGTTAATAATACTGCCTCGCGAAGTTCATCGAGTGTTTGTTCGCGAAACGCATTTCGCACTTCCGGCCGATTAATGGTTATCCAAGCCACGTTATTTTTGACTTCATAAAGCACTTCTTTGAAGTCCGACACTTCCTTACTCATTTTCGCCCTTTCTTCGTTCAGAAAAATCCATATACTGAATGCGTGTGTTCAGGTTTAATCTGTCGCTCTTTGGAGCGATAGATCAAATACGGCTAGTCAGCTTCCTCCATTTCGATCAATGAGCCGATCGTGTCCGCCGGATGGAGAAAAAACAGACGACGCCCATGGTGACCAACAATCGGCTTGCTCGCCAATCTCATGCCATTGTCCTCGGCCGATTGCACGGCCTCATCCACATTCTTAGTAGTCAGACAAAAATGATGCACTCCGCCCTTTGGATTACGATCTAGAAAACGGCCGACCGGTGAATCCGGTCGAGTCGGCATCATGATCTCAATACAGGCATTAGCAAATTTCGCATAAGCGATGCGTATACCCTGTTCCGGAACATCGATCGGGTCGGTGACTGATGCACCGAATTTAGATTTGTACATCTCAATCGCCTGATCAAGATTAGGAACAGCTACAGCGATATGATCAATTTCTCCGGCCGAAATTGAACCATTATGCAAAGTTTCGATCATTGAACTCTCGGACTATGTTTTCGAACCTAGGATGGCAGAAAGCTTACCAGACTGGAATGATTAAACACTTGTACCCCCCTATATATTTTATATCTCAGCTGTGAGATTATCACACAGACTTGGAAACAGACATCGGCCGCGGACAAAACTATCGATCTGCATCAAATTATTCCACGTTCGGCATCAATCTGTGCAATCATTTCACGAAAGAACTTGCCCAATTCCGACTGACATGGCTAATCTTTGCACCAAATTACCCAAATTAATTTTTGACAGATAACAAAATTACCTAGAAAATTTAGGGATGACCTGATGTTTAATCCATTTAAGCAACCAGAGCTAATAAAAGCCGAAGTTTTTAGCGAGATGCCAAGCTATTTTCGCGATCGCCAACGTACTGCCTGGTCCGATCCCAATCGGCAAGGTGCTCCGGTCGAACAATTCATCGAAGGCCCATCGTTTGATAGGAAAGGTAATCTCTACATCACCGACATTCCATTCGGGCGAGTTTTTAGAATTACGCCGGATGGTAGCTGGGATTTGGTCTGTGAATATGACGGCTGGCCAAATGGTCTAAAATTTCATAAAGACGGTCGCGCATTTATTGCCTGCTATAAACAAGGACTGATGGTGCTGGATGTTGACACCGGCAAAATAGAACCGATTTTGGCAACAATGTATTCAGAAGGCTTCAAGGGCCTGAATGACCTGCACTTTACAAATACTGGTGACCTTTATTTCACCGATCAAGGCCAAACCGGCATTCTCGATTGGTCAGGCAGGGTCTTCCGTTATACCTCTGATGGACGGCTTGATCGTATTGCAACCAATGTACCAAGCCCAAATGGCATCAGCATTAACAATGCCGAAAAACAGCTATACGTCGCAGTAACCCGCAGCCAACAGATTTGGCGCATTCCGCTAATGGATGATGGCAGTGCATCCAAGACCGGTGTAGCCATCCAACTTTCGGGCGGGCATGCTGGACCAGACGGTCTTGAAATAGATTCCGAAGACGGCATGATTGTATGCCATCTAGGCGTTGGAGTTTGGCGTTTTGATGCCAATTGTTTGCCGACACACCTCATTCATACCAACGAACACAGCCTGATGACCAATGTCGCCTTTGGCGGCCCGGAACGTAAAACTCTTTACATAACAGATTCCATGAATGGGCGCATCATGCGTGCGGAAATGCCTGTCGCAGGAAAACTACTCTTCGGACTGTCATGACGCATTACGCTACGCAACCTATCCCATGGGGTAGGTGGTTGCCTTCAATATAATCTATGTCAGCCTTGGTTATGGGTCCTTTCTATTTAATCTTGAGCGCGCACGGGCAGCTGGATTCAGCTTGCGAATCGGTGAATAGATCAATGCGATGAAGATCAGAGTGCTTTTTTTATTCGCGATCGTGGTATGTGCTGCCCTACTTGCGGTTCTTGCAACTTCCATGTGGGTTATGAACGAGAGGAGCAAGCTCACGCTGGTTGAGATTGGCGGCCCGTTCACGCTCACCAACCATCGCGGAGAGCAAATCAGCGATACTGCATTCAGAGGCAGATTGATGCTGATCTATTTCGGTTACACTTACTGCCCGGATGTGTGCCCCACCGAGCTTCAAGTCATCGGAAACGTACTCGACCACCTCGGTGATGCCATCAGCCAAATCACTCCCGTGTTTATTACTATCGATCCAGAACGTGACGACTGGGAAACGCTAAATTCTTATGTTGAACATTTTCATGAAGATCTCGTTGGCTTAACCGGAAGTGCCGAAGAAATAGCTGCAGTGGCCAAAGCCTACCGGGTTTATTACGCAAAATCTAAGCAAGGGGGAAGCGAGGAGTATCTCATGGATCATACCTCATTAATTTATCTGATGGATAAAAACGGCCGCTTTGCGCGCCACTTCACATCTGGAACTTCGGCTGAGGATATAGCGGCCGGCCTATCTAGTGCGCTTTAATCTGGGTGCCCATTGGTAGCTAGGCTAGCCTGTTGCTCGAACGCAAGTCTATTGAAAATGTACTTAGTGACTGATTTGGTGGTGTCCTCCACAAACTAGCTACCATTGACCGGCTTAGTTTTTTACACGAGCAGCACCCATCCTCATCTTTTCTAGCACTAGCATCAGTCCCTTAGGCGATGAGGTAACCTAGGCCCATTCGGCTGTTAGCAATGAACCAAAATTACTGCACGGAGGACCACAGGCCTTTGTACCGTGTTCATAAGGAAATGAATTTCAGAGTAGCCGACAACGGAAATGAGTGCATCTAATCTAAGCTGATACAACGTTTGAGGCCTGACAATCAGATCTTGAGCTGCATGATCGAAAGTTCTTTTGCAATTCCGCCTAAGGCAGAAATCAAGTTAGGGTGAAAAAGAAGTCCATTTTCCTGGCGATCTTGGAAGGTTTCCGGGCGATTTTCACCTGAGACATGGACTCTGTCAAAGTCCTTCAGCGGTTTTGAATTTTTGATATCGCGCAGTCCACGGTCAGTCTCACTCTTAAAAGTATCAATATCTGAAAAAGCGGAAATCTTGATTGCCGCAACAAATTGTCCAGTATTGGTAGGTGTTGTGGTGTCATTGGACATTGAAATCACATCGCGGCCGAAAGCAGCACCGTTCAGCACCGAGCTTAACAGACCTATTGCCATTGCCAAACCATAGCCCTTGGCCCCTCCAATCGGCAGCAAAAAGCCCTCGCTCTGTCGAGTTGGATCCGTGAGTGGGGAGCCGTCATGCTCAATCATCCAACCAACCGGCATTTTCTCACCGCGTTGGGCCAATGTTTTGACACGTCCTGATGAGGCAACCGTAGTGGCCATATCTAGCAGAAATGGTGGCTCTTTTCCGGCAGGAACGGCTATCGCAATCGGGTTGGTGCCCAGAAGAAGTTCTGATCCTCCATGGGGGGGGACATGATTGGCGCTACCAACCGCTCCGTAAAGACCAATCTGATCTCGGGCCAACGGGCGGGTTACGTATATAGTAGCCGGACCAGCATGATTGCCATTGCGTACGCCAACCCAGCCAATACCAAACTGATCTGCCTTATCCATTGCCATTTCTGTAGCTTTAAGCACACCAAGATGACCAAGGCCGTTATCAGCATCAATCAGTCCGGTAGCACCCTCATTGCGAATTACCTTCATGTTGGCTTGAGGATTGGTGCCACCGTCCAGCAAGCGGCGGACATATTGCGCTAACCGAAACGTACCATGGGTATCAAGCCCCCACAGATCTCCTTCAACTATACATTTGGCAACGGTCTCGGCATCTGCATCTCGGACCTTGCATGCGCGCAATGCGCTGGCGATGAATTGCCTTACATTTTGCGCTGGAACCCGAACGAGAGATAGTTTCGCATCAGCTCCTTCAGAGGCTGCGTTAGACGTGATATCCGGCATAGTAATGTACCCTTTATTCTACCCAGTCATCAGCACTAAGAGGCTGAGAGAAAATACAACCGATCAATGTAAATCCCCCAATACCTTAGACTGGGAAATACTCTAGAATATTCAAAAAATCTCCCGAGCGCCTCGATAACAACTAAAGGCTCACTGATATTCACGTACCCGTAAAACTCTATCCTTTTAAATACTAAACCTAGTTGTGTCTTCCTATACTGAGAGATGTATTGGAAGACACCAAATTCACAGAAGTCGCCACAACCAGTTTGATTTTTCGCCAAGCCCCTGACCAAGGGCATTCTTAGGCTCTCGATTGCGCTTCTCCGGCACCTCCAATTTGAACAGGTTGGCAGCATTATAGCCAAGAATATTGGGATTGGATGTCTTATAAAGAAAGGGGTGATCGCGTACTGTTGACGAGAGATCGAAGTCCCAGTGCAGCCAGTCATAAGATAGACAAGCTGAGTTGGCGCTTTAACTGCCTCCATCGGAAATTTCGGCCACATCAGCAACCAATAATTCCTACACCAAACACCTCCACATCGCACAACTGACTTTTGATAGTTCAGGGCTTCAGTTTTTGGTCAAGCCAATCGCGTAAGCTGTCACCCTAAAATATTAAAATAATTACTAAATACTAACATTAATATCTATAAGTATTATACATATTTATAATAATATTAAACAAAAGGATCATAAGACCATTGAAGTAACGCCTGCCTTTGCCTAGGTCTGCATAAAATATCACCTGAGTTACAGTTATATTTAACTTGCATATAGTGTCTATTAAACGAACGCCAACGATTTATTTGTTTATGATCTATATCATAATACCTACGTCCCTGATAATACCTACAATACCATTGAAACCATCCCCTAGGATCCGGTAATATAATCCAACCTTTTTTTTGCCATAATTTTAAAGAACTCCGACTTTTTATATTAAAGTAATTCAGAGTCGGGTCAGGTCTATCGCTAATTTTAGCCTTCTCGAACCAATCAGCAGGGAACTCATAGCGGCAATCATTTAGATATTTTCCTTCGAAAACACCCAGCTCGAGCATCTCTTTCGGTGAAAAGTGAGGGTTGAACCCTCCATCAAATTCTTTACCCTGAGGCGCCACGATTTGATATTTGTAATCATGTTGCATCAGGTCGTTTACTGTTACCCATGCGCCTACTTTATGCATAACCTGAACAAATCATATGCATTCGCACCACCCATAAATTCTAAAAGTGTTAGTTTAAAGTTTTCCAACCCATTGAATTGAAAAACCATCCAAATGAAACCAAAAATAATATCGAAATAAATAGGTGGATTAGTTCTGGAGAGGTAATGCCAACTAAAACTCCAGTTAATAAAGGTCCCGCAGCGGCTCCTACATCCCTCCATGTTTGATTCCTAGTCAGAGCACTCATAGCGTCCTTCGCATAAAGTTTGCTAACGGCTGCTGGAAAAAGCGTGCCCAATGCTCCCCTGCATATTACCAAGGCAGTTGATCCTAAAATCAACATACCACAACCAATCAGCATAAACCCTAAGCAACACAATAAAATCATCAGCAGTAGCGGTATTTTCTCCCCATACTTATCAGAAATTTGGCCTGCAAGTGGAGCAATTACCATCTCACTCATTCTCCTCGCAGCAAGAATAAAGCCGCCAATGATAATCGCTGTTTCTAGGCTTGAATATTCCACCCACATCAAAGCAATTGTGACTGTAAAAACTCCATCTATCCCAAAGCCCATCCAGAACATGAGTATGTCAATAGATTCGGGCTTGGGTATAAAAATCCCCTTTTTAGATTGGGTTTTTGACGAGATAGGCTTTCCTAGATTGGTCAGGTACATTGAAAGAACAACCGACAACAAAGAAAAAATAGCCATATAAATGAAGACAGTCTTGGGGCCAGAAAATACCGCGATCCAAGCACCTCCCAGCATTGCCATTAATGGCCCCACTTGCTCTACAGATCGACTGATGCCGATACGTTTTCCGATTTTATTTGGATTAATAGACGCATAATTCAACGTAACCAATAGTAAGGCTGCATATGACAGGCCCCATGAAATGCGTGAAGCACATAGGGCAAAAACCCCATCAGAAATCGCATAACCTAGCGTAGAAGTAGCTGCAATAATTGATGCAATGAAGGCGGTTTTTTTATAGCCTACTTTCTCAGCAAATCGTACAACCAACCCATAAGTAAATGTGCGCGCAATGCGGTTAATTGACAACAATAGCCCAACAGCCGCCATGCTAACACCAAAGGCTTCGGCATTAACTGGCAGCACAACATAGAGCAGCGCATCTCCGAGCAAGGCAATCGATAATACCCAGGAAGATAACCATACATTTCGTAAAACTAACTCATCTTTTTCCAAAATGAAGCCGCCTTAGATAAAAGTATTTAGAATGAGACTTAAGTGATAGAAATTAAAGTGGTTAAAAAGCTCAAGGGTTAGAACAGCGGCTATTCAATACTACAAATTTGGCATTCTCGTCCGATTGGTAACCACTCGACGGGTAGATGTCCCTTGTTCGGATCGTTCGTCTACTTCATC
The DNA here is from genome assembly GCA_963582255.1 of Alphaproteobacteria bacterium. Lineage (GTDB taxonomy): Bacteria > Pseudomonadota > Alphaproteobacteria > Rhizobiales > TMED25 > CAUZRD01. The sequence goes on from CAUZRD010000007.1 coordinate 8,909, forward strand.
AATACGTAGATGTGTAAAGTGGAAGTGGTGTTCAGCTTCTACTGAGTATGTTGAGCTATGAGGTGGACATGCTATCTTCTCGTAGGGTGATGTCATTCACCTGAGCGACAACCGTGATCTGATTGTGTGCCAATCAGCGGTTGACGTGGTTAACCAGAATGACGCTAGCGTACTTGGTCTTAGGTTAGGTAAGTAATTTCCCATCCACAATGCCAATCTATATGATGACGATAATATGAAGACTATCAGATTGATTGCCCGCCTCGACGTGAAGGCACCTAACTTGATCAAAGGTATCCACCTCGAGGGGCTACGCAAGATCGGGGATCCGGCTCAGTTCGCCCTAAAATACTATGAACAAGGCATCGACGAGATTATCTATATGGATATCGTCGCCAGCCTCTATCAACGCAATAGCCTCGGCAACATTGTTACCGATACGACAGAGAACGTGTTTATTCCGATTACGGTCGGCGGCGGCATTCGCTCACTCGCTGACGTCGAGAAAATGATGCGATGCGGCGCAGACAAGGTGGCACTTAATACCTCGGTCGTGCAGCGACCCGAACTCATTACCGAGATTGCCAACCGGTTCGGCTCGCAATGCATGGTGCTGTCGATCGAGGCTAAGCAATCTGGGCCTGGGTGCTGGGAGGCATACGTCGACAACGGGCGTGAGCATACGGGCCTCGAGGTCGTCGAGTGGGCAAAACAAGCCGTTGACTTGGGGGCGGGCGAGGTACTCGTGACCTCAGTCGATCGCGAAGGCACACGAAAGGGCTTCGACGTCGTGTTGACTAGAGCAGTGGCGGACGCGGTGCCCGTTCCAGTGATTGCCAGTGGCGGAATGGGTGCAACAGAGCATTTGAGCGAGGTGGTACTGGAGGGCCATGCCAACGCGGTCGCGATGGCCGACATCCTGCATTATGGCCGTACGGGGCTCGACGAGATCAGGGCTTCGGCCGCCAACGACGGTATCAGTGTGAGAAGCATATGAGCGGAACCGCAGTTATCGTGGACTACGGCGTCGGAAACCTGCGCAGCGTCGCCCGGGCAGTCGCGGCTTGCGGGTCGGAGCCAGTACTCGCCTCAAATGCTGCCAAGATTGATAGGGCAGAAAAAATAATTCTACCCGGTGTGGGTGCTTTTGCTTCATGTGTCGAGGCACTAGACGCGCACAGCCTCAAAGAACCAGTTCTGCGCGCGATGAACGACAATAGGCCTATACTCGGAATCTGCGTCGGCATGCAGATGCTGCTTGATAAAAGCGAGGAGTTTGGCGAGCACGCAGGGCTCGGACGCATTGCCGGGAGCGTTGTCGCCATCCCGCGCGAGGGAGTGGATGGAGTGCAGCACAAAATCCCTCACGTCGGCTGGTCACCTCTGCAGCCATCTGGCGCGGGATGGAAGGGTACTATTCTCGAAGGCATCGAGCCCGGCAGCAACTGTTACTTTGTGCACTCGTTCTCGGCGCGACCGGAACGGTCCGATGTCAAGCTCGCGGTATGTGACTACGACGGAATCGAGATCTGCGCGGCGGTGCGCACTGGCAATCTCTATGGTGTACAATTTCATCCCGAGAAGAGCGGGCCCGTAGGGTTAAGGATATTTAACAACTTTCTTAGTCTGCCTGCCGCCTGATAAACAGATAGACCCCACAATATATAGGAAGAAGTATGCCAATGAAATCCGAAGTCGACTGGCGCGGTGCGGTGCTATTCGGCGCCGGGCGGATGGCACACTGCCATGCCCTTGCTTTGAAGGAACTTGGCGTGCCCGTGACCAGCGTATGTGATCTAAACCGGGAGGCGTGTGATGCGCTGAGCGAAGAGTTCTCGGTGCCATCGGAGTGCCGGTTTACCTCATCTGCAGAAATGATGGCTGCCAACCAAAACGCCGATATCGTTGTTATAGCTACGACCGCAAATAGCCACGCTGAATTGGTGATTGAAGCGGCGAAAGCCGGAGCACAAAAAATTATTTGCGAGAAACCTCTAGCGACTTCGGTGGCCGACTGCGATGCCATGATCGCAGCATGCAGGGCATCCAACACAGAGCTCGCGGTTAACCATCAGATGCGGTTCATGGACAAGTATATAAATGTGCGTGACGAATTCGCCAGCGGCAAGCTCGGACGGCTTGCTAGTATGACCGTGATCGGCGGTTGCATGGGACTGGCAATGAACGGCTCTCACTATGTCGAGGCGTTTTCTTTTCTGACTGGAGCGGAACCGATTTCAGCTAGGGGTTGGTTCATCGGTGAAGAGTTTAATAATCCGCGAGGTCCGGAGTTCTTTGACAGGGCTGGTGATTTTCAAATCCTCGGCGATACCGGTCAGCGCCTCACCATCATGATTGGAGCGGACCAGGGCCACGGCATGACCGTAACCTACGCCGGTACCTACGGGCACATATTCGTTGACGAACTAGCAGGTGATGGTATCGTCACAACCCGAAAGACAGAGCATCGGAGCCAATCGGTAACGCGCTATGGTATGCCGTGGGATCAGCGCAAGCTGCATTTTACTGAAGACGATAACATCGGTTCCACGCGGGATGTTTTGCGAGCACTAGCAACGAGCAACGGCTATCCCGACGGGGTAGCCGGAAGACGTGTTATTGCTACGCTTACTTCGTGCTATGCCTCGGCGGAACATAACGGACAGCTGGTCAAGATAAACGATCCAACAGTCGCTATCGACCGACGGTTCCCCTGGGCATGAGCAGATGGGGCAACATCGGTCAGAGGGAAGACCTGTAATGGCCGCAGCAGCGTATACAATAAAGGCCCTAAATGATTAACGGTATCGAAGTAGTCGCATGTGTGCCAGCACGCGGCGGTAGCAAATCGATCCCACGCAAAAACCTGCACCCACTTGGTGGCCAACCGCTGTTGGCCTGGCCGATAGAAACCGCACTGGCCACACCTGAAATTGACAGAGTAATCGTGTCCACGGACGATGCCGAAATAGCTAGGATAGGCCGTTCACTAGGTGCAGAAATCCACGAGCGGCCGGCTGAACTGGCGGACGATAAGGCACTAGTCATCGACGCAGTTAGGCATCTTCTAACGATGCTGAAGACGGAGGGCCATCCACTTGGTATTGGTCTCCTACTGGAGGCCACCTCTCCGTTCCGTACGCCTGAGATGGTGTCGCGCTGCATCCACCGACTAGTTGAGGAAGATCTGGATTCCATCGCTACTTTCAGTCCAAGCTCGATTAATCCGGAACGTACCTGGCGGATAGAAGGAGAAAAACCGCGCCCGTTCATCGAAGGAGCCGTACCATGGAAGCCTCGCCAACAGCTAACACCAGCCTTCCAACTCAACGGTGCAGTCTATGCTTTCTGGGCCGAGAGGCTTCCGGCTAACGGCCCAAGCTTCCTATTCGGCCGAATGGGCGCGGAGATTTTATCAGCAGAGAATGTCATCGACATCGACGACGAAAAGGACTTTGTAACCGCAAATGCAATACTCGAATCCTCACAACGCTCCGACACTCGCTGAGCTGTTCTCGCTCAAGGGCCGGAACGCATTGATCATCGGCGGCGGCGGCTTGCTTGGCGGTGAGATCACCCATGCGCTAGCAGAGCTCGGCGCGCGCATTATCATCGCCAGCCGTAACATTGACGAGTGCCAAGCATTCGCCGACGGAGTGCGCGACAACTACGAGAAAGTCAGGATCGATTCGCTTAAGGTCGACATTACCGATCCTACCTCGATCCAAACACTTTTCGATGGAGTAGGACCGCTGGTAGGCGGACGGATCGATATCCTCGTCAATTCTGGTTGGTCTGGTCGTAAAAATACATTCGAGTCAATCTCGGACGACGACTGGGATCTCGATATTGAAGTCTGCCTCAATGGGGTATTCCGCTCGATTAAGGCAGCGGTGCCGTTGATGAAAGCGAACGGCGGTACGATCGTCTCCATTGCCTCGATGTACGGTCATGTAGCGCCTGACTACCGTCTTTACGACAGCGAGAGTTTAGCCAATCCACCGAGCTACGGTGCCGCCAAAGCAGGCGTAATCCAGCTCACGAAGTATCTTGCCAGCTTCCTATCACCACACAAAATTCGAGCCAACTGCATCAGCCCAGGGCCATTCCCGTTCGAATCAACGCAGAAGGAAAATCCAGACTTCATCGCGCGACTTTCAGCCAAGAATCCACTTAACCGCATCGGAACCCCCCCAGATATGAAGGGAGCAGCGGCGCTGTTATGCTCCGATGCCGGTGCCTACATCAACGGGCAAAATATCTGTGTTGACGGTGGCTGGGGAATATGGTGATACGCGTCGGCATTATCGGGTTGAGCGAGGGCAATGGTCATCCGTTCTCCTTCTCTGCCATCATCAACGGTTATGATACCAACAGGTTCGCCGACGCGGGCTGGCCGGAGATCCTTGATTATCTAAACCGGCAGCCCACGAAAAATTTTGGGTTTGACGATGTTAAGGTCACACACGCCTGGACACAGAATAAAGAGGTAACAGACAAGCTGTGTGCCGCCTGCCTTATCGAGAAGGCCGTCAAGTCACCAGAAGACATGCTGGGACAGGTAGACGCGCTAATCATTGGTCGTGACGACTGGGAGACTCACGCGCCGCTAGCGATGCCATTCTTGAAAAACGGCACAAGCGTATTCATTGACAAGCCCCTGACACTCGATATGGATGAGCTGGCTGCATTCGAACCCTACCTGCGTTCAGGCATACTGATGTCGACTGCAGGACTGCGCTATGCGCGCGAGCTAGATCTCTTGCGCAAGGATCCACATCTTCTCGGTAATATTCATCTTGTCTCGGCCACAGTACTCAACGGAGTCGACCGCTACGGCGTGCACATGCTCGACGCTATTTCAAGCTTGGGGCTAGGACAGGTTAGTCGCGCTCTAAGGCGCGATACAACGCATGAAGCATATGCGATCACGCTCGTGAGTGGTGTGCCGGTCAACCTCGACTGCCTGGGAGCGGTTGGGAAGACGTTCCACATCAGCGTGTTCGGTGACCTCGGTCAGATGCATGTCGACCTCTACGATAACTTTTCTGCATTCCATCGAACTCTCGATCACTTCTTTCATATGGTGAGGACAAATGAAGCTCCGATTGCGATCGATGACACCATCAAAACCATGCGCTTCTTGTCAAGCGCGCGTGCAATGGCCCCCGGCGACAGTGTGGAGATAGACTGATGAATACGGCAAGGTTTGATTTAACCGGAAAGACGGCTGTGGTAACGGGTGGGGCCGGCATTCTCGGTGCCCGTTTTTGCGGTGCGCTGGCCGAGCATGGAGCTAATGTCACTATCGTTGACTTGAACAAAGAGGCAGCGATGGAAACGCGGGAAAAGCTGATCACCAACGGACTACCGAAAGAGCAATTATATGCACTAGATTGCGATGTATCAGATCCAGCAAGCGTGGCGGCTATGGTTGATGCGACGGTGGAACGTTTCTGCAGCATCGACGTGCTACTCAACAATGCCGCGTCAAAATCTAATGACCTAGAGGCCTTTTTTGCTCCATTCGAAACATTCTCTTTAGAAGAATGGCGCAAAATTATGTCGGTCAACATCGATGGCATGTTCCTGGTGGCGCAAGCGGTGGGCCGTCAAATGCTGGTACAGGACCGCGGTGGCTCAATCATCCAGACCGCATCCATCTACGGCGTCGTCGCACCCGATCCGAGAATTTACGAAGGCTCGCACTATCTTGGCCGACAGATCAATACACCCGCCGTCTACAGCGCCTCGAAGGCGGCGGTGATCGGCCTTTCGCTATACCTCGCTGCGTACTGGGGCGAGCAGGGTATCCGCGTTAACACGCTGAGCCCGGGCGGGGTCGAGAGTGGTCAGAACGAGATTTTCCAGCAGCGCTATGGCGCACGCGTTCCGCTTGGACGTATGGCGCGCGGTGATGAGATGCTGGGAGCGATAGTTTTTCTCGCCTCCGATGCCTCGAGTTATTTCACGGGCCAAAACGTTGTGGTCGACGGCGGGCTGTCATGCTGGTAGGACGATTGAAATCGTCTTTATCATAATTCGTGATTCAAAATTTTGCACTTGATTCTATGTCGGGGCACGCAATGGACTTCATAAAATATTCCGAACCCGTTGATCTAAAACAGTATGCGCCCGATGCTCAGGGGCCAGAGCAGTTCTTCGGACTTCCATCGACGGTAGATTTCTGCACGCAGTGCACATACAGCAACCAGAAACCCAACTCAGATCAAGAGTACAAGCATACCCGCACATCAAGGAAATCAACTGTTGCCTTAGACACAGAAGGCGTGTGCTCGGCCTGCCGCATAGCGGAGAAAAAGCAGTCGATCGACTGGGCGGCACGCTCGAAAGAGCTGGGCGAACTATGTGACCGTTACCGCAGGGATGACGGCGGCTATGACTGCGTGGTGCCCGGCTCGGGAGGCAAGGATAGCTTCTATGCCTCGCACAAGCTCAAGTATGAGTACGGCATGAACCCACTCACGGTGACATGGGCACCACACATCTATACCGACTGGGGCTGGAAGAACTTTCAGTCTTGGCTACATGCCGGCTTCGACAACTATTTATTCACGCCGAACGGTCGGGTACACAGGTTGCTGACGCGGCTCGCACTGGAACAGATGTTCCACCCGTTCCAGCCTTTCATCATGGGCCAGATGTACTTTCCGCCTCGCATCGCAGCACAGCTCGGCATCCCTTTGGTATTCTACGGCGAAAACCCAACTGAATACGGTAATGCCGCCAATGCAGACAGTAAGGCAACCAAGGACACGGAGTACTTCTCGAGCCCAGATAAGTCACAGATTTTCCTAGCAGGCACGTCGCTGGCCGATCTCAAAGGCCACTTTGGCCTCACCGAACATGACCTTAAACCTTATCTTCCGCCCGATCCTGGAGAGCTACTAAAAGCTAAAGTCGACGTACGATATCTAGGATACTACCTACCCTGGCACCCACAGGAGTGCTATTATTATGCCGTTGAGCATGGAGGCTTCCAGGCTGCGCCGGAACGCTCGGCCGGCACCTACAGCAAGTATAGCTCAATCGACGACAAGATCGATGACCTGCACTACTACACAACTTTCATCAAGTTCGGCATTGGCCGTGCCACCTATGATAGCGCGCAAGAGATCCGCAACGGTGAGCTCAACAGGGAGGAGGCCTTGCGACTCGTCCGCCGCTACGACGGAGAGTACTCTGAGAGGTTTGAGCGCGATAACTTCGACTATCTATCGCTGCCTCCTGAATTTTTCCCGGTCGCCGCGAAAGCATTCGAGCAACCGCTGATGGATCGAGCCTATTTCGAACGGCTAACCGACCGCTTCCGCTCACCCCACCTGTGGCAGTTCTCCAAAGACCAGTGGAATCTCAGGCGCACATCCTTCCATGGGCTAGCAGACTGAGCGCAACTGGAGAAACTTCGTGAAACCACCTCTTTTCTATGGACTGACACCAGGCGGGCGCGCCTTTATCTTGAGCGAGATTCTGCTGCGACGCAGGCAGTTTGTCGTGCTTATTATACTCAGTATCATTGCAGCAATCTTCGAGATGATGGGAGTTGGGCTTGTATTCCCGCTTATCATGATTATCGTCAGCCCATCCAGCATCGACAAATTTGCGCCGCTAGTATGGCTTGTCGACGTGCTTGGAGTCGGCCGTGGCCGTGGGCTTCTCGTGCTGCTAACCTGTCTGATCGGCATCGTGATGATTAGTAAGAACCTTTACATGATCGGGTTCAACTGGCTGCAGCAAAACATCCTGGCAAACTGGAAGTCGGAGCTCAGCGCCAGACTGATGGGCCTGTATATCTACTCCGAGTATCGGCTTTACCTAGAGAAGCCTAGCTCTGAGTTTATCCGCAACATCTCGCTTACAACAGCGGTGTTCGACCAGTTCATATCTGGCATGATCAATACGATCGTCAACAGTATAATCCTGCTCGCAGTAACTAGCCTGGTGATATTTGTGCTGCCACCGGAGACGTTTGTTGGCCTGATTGCGATTTTTCTGACCGTCGGAGCTTGCTATTTTGCCATGAAGAGGCCGTTCGAGAAAATTGGTGTCGAGCTCAACATACTGTTCCAGAAGCGGCAATCTATCCTGCGGCAATCTATCGGCCTTATCAAAGAAACGCGCATTATGGCCAAGGAGACATTTTTTCTGAATCGTTTCGTAGACGTAGAGCGGCAGAATTTTAATCGCAGCGCGTATTATAACTTCCTCTCCTGCATTCCACCGCTGATAATCGAAGCGATGGTAATCTTGGCAATACTGAGCCTCGTCGGCTACATCTTATTCAAAAGCGGAAGCGAAGCGACGGGACTCGCCACCCTGGGTCTACTAGCAGCTGCACTATTCCGCTCCGTTCCCCTGCTCAACCGTACCCTAACGGCACTGCAGCTGATAAACTTAAGTCGCAACACAGTGGAAATCGTCGGCAAGGAAATTTTCGAGCTAGAGGCTTCCGTACGAGTTCCGACGGGCGAGGTTCTGAAGCTGCCCTTCAACCATTTAGTCAAGCTCGACAACATCTCCTACAGGTATCCGACCGGCAACCGATTGGCGTTGATTAACGCCTCACTGGGGATCAATAAGGGCGAATACCTAGGCATCACTGGGCCTTCCGGTGCAGGTAAGTCAACATTGGCTGCAATTCTTCTGGGCCTCATATCACCAACATCAGGGCGGGTGCTGATTGATGGCATCGATATTGATAATGCTGTGCATAAGCGCGGCTGGCAGAAGAATATTGGCTTTGTACCTCAAGACGTGATGCTTGTGGAGGATACGATCGCCAACAATATTGCCTTTGGCTTAGATGGAGACATCGACAAGGGTAAAATCTGGCAAATTCTGGATATGGTGCAGATGAAGCTTTTCGTCGAAGAATTGCCGGATCAACTCAACTACTTCCTTGGCGAGGATGGCATTCGCCTATCCGGCGGTCAGCGCCAACGGCTCGGCATCGCACGTGCCCTTTACTACGATCCAGAGTTTCTCTTGCTAGACGAAGCAACATCGGCGCTTGACGTAGCCACCGAGCAGGCGTTCACCGGCATGCTCAATAGCATGCGCGGAACGCTCACCATTATCATCATGTCACATCGGCTCAGCACATTACGCGACTGCAATCGAGTAGCTATGATATCGAATGGTAGTGTTGTCGATGTCGCTCCATTCGACGAGCTGCAGGAACGCTGCCCCGAGTTCCAAAAACTCGTCGAGTTATCAAACATAAAGCACCAAATTTAACTACCATGCGCACGGTAGCAATCATACCAGCACGCGGCGGTTCGAAGGGAATTAGCCGCAAGAATCTGCTACTTCTCGCCGGCAAGCCACTGGTGGTATGGTCGGTCGATGCCGGGCTCGGCGCAAGTCTCGTGGAAGCCACGTATGTCTCTACCGAGGATGCCGAAATTGCAGAGGTGGCAGCCCAGGCCGGAGCGCGAATCATCAAGCGCCCAATTGAACTCGCGAGCGACACGGCACAGAATGATGCTGTGATGAGGCACGCACTGGGTGCAATCCGTGCCGAGGGCCATGAGCCTGAGACTGCGGTGCTGCTGCAGCCAACCTCACCGCTGCGGCGGGCCGAGCACGTAGATGGTTGCATCGAAATCTATCATCGCGTCGGCGCAGCATCAGCCATGAGCGTATGTGCGGTCGACTATCATCCGGGAAAGTCCATCGTGATCACCAACGGCATGGTTGAGCCATTCACCAATGATCACGACATGGAGGCACGGCGGCAGGACATGGTACGCGCATACCGGCAGAATGGCGCAATTTACATAACAGGCGTGGCTGATTTCCTTTCCTACGGCCAGTTCTACAAACGGCCGTGCGTTGCCTACGAGATGGAGCGAGCGCTTAGTATCGACATCGACGAGCCGCTCGATCTTGAACTTGTGGAATTGATGATGGCTAACGCAGGGGGTGCAAAATGACCTTGGCAGTTTACAACAACCATGCCCACTACATCGCCGAGGGCTGGAGCGCGCAGCCGAAAGAGAGCTTTAAGCAGCTTGCTGAGATCGTCGCGAGTCGGTGCGGACTATCAGGACTAACAGTGCTCGACATCGGTTGCGCCACAGGCGAGCTGCTAGGCTTTCTGTCCACGCAAATAGATGGCGGTAGCTTCGTTGGTGTCGATGTCACGCCCGAGCTACTCCAGACGGGAATGCGTCTGCTGCCCGAGGCGCATTTTGTGCAAGCGTCAGCTCTCGCGCTGCCAACTGAGCTTGATGCCGGTTTCGATCTCGTTTGCTCGATCGGCTGCATGTCAATCTTCGATGAAACGCAAATCGAAACGTTTTGGGATAACCTATTTAGGGTCTCGCGGCCGGGAGGCACCATCATCGTTATGTCACCGCTCAATCCCTACGGCGTCGATGCCATAATCCGACACCGTAAGCACATCAACGGAAAGTCCGGAGTTTGGGAAACGGGCTGGAACATCTTCAGCGTTGATACCATTGCCGAGATCGTAGCCGCACATGGCGCCAAGCTAGAAATACAACCGTTCCGAATTGGCATTGACATCGCGCAACGTGCTGACCCTATACGCACTTGGACAATACCTGTTGGCGACAATCCACGCCAACTGACCAACGGCCTCAAACTCCTCGTAGATCACGAGTTCATGATCGTAGACAGAGCATAAAATAGCCATGAGCGACAAAGATCGATTGCGGTTTGCCTTCCACAACATCGGTAACTTCCAGTTACAGCGGAGCGTAGTGAAAAGATGGGCCGAGTTGGTGTTGTCGGAAGAGGCGTTAGCACATGTCACAAGCGCGCAGATTGTGGTCACCGGCGAATGCACCCAGCATATCATTAATCAGCTTGTCACGACCCAACGCCAAGGAGTCATCCCGTGAATCGCGTGTTAGAGCTTGGCGGCTTCCGATTGGGGGTGGATGTGCCACCGGTTTTTCTTACCGAGATTGGTGCCTTCTTTGGCCAAGATATGGCTCTCGCCTCACGCATGATCTCCGACATCATTGGTGTCGGTGCGAGCGTGCCACACCAGCCAATGGTGTTGAAGACCGAGATCCTGCACGACGTCGACGTCTGTCTACCCGGCGACACTCTGGAGACTTATGCCTCGAAGGACGGCCGCGTGCGCCAGGAGAACTACCGTGCGCTGATCGAGCGCAAGGTTGTACCGCTGTCGCAGTACGAGGTGCTGTTGAAGCAATGTACCGCGGCGGGTGTGCCATTCATCGTCTCAATTTACGATTTCACTGGCGCTGATTTTGCCATCGATATCGGCGCGGCAGCTCTCAAGATCGCGTCCGCCAACCTGGTGCATGTGCCGCTAGTTCGCCACTGCGCCCGCGCTTGCGCCAGCCGCGGCCTGCCGCTTATCCTCGATACCGGGCGGGCATCGATCGCGGAGGTATCCGCTGGGGTGGACATCGCGCGCGCGGTCGGCTGTGAGGACATTGTCATTGAACACAGTCCCGACGGGCACCCAGCACTGCCCAAGGCGCACAACCTACGTATACTTAAAACCTACCAACAAAAATTTGGGCTGCCAGTCGGGATATCTGATCACCACGTTGGCCTAGAGATGCTCTATATGTCGATCGCACTCGGTGCCACCGTGATCGAGAAAGGCGTGCACGTGGCGCCAGACGATCTCGATATAGATATTTCGCATACCATGGGTGTTCACGACCTCGCCCGCGTGCTGCAAACAGTCCACGACTGCTGGCAGGCGATGGGACAAACTGCGCGTGATAAGCGCGTCGTTATTGAGGGCGTGATCGGCACTTCGCAGCGTGCCTGCCTGGTGGCTAAGCGCGATCTCACGCCAGACGACGCGGTATCACTCGATACCATCCGATTTGCATTCCCCTGTATCGGCATTCCGGTACAGCAATGGGATGCCGTAAAGGGCTGGAGCATCGTGCAGGAAATTCCTGCCGGGCATCCACTGCAATGGTCCGATGTCTGCCAATACACTCGCTAGAGAACCTACATGGAGGGGACTGAACCCAGGTCTTCCACTCTGGCAACCCGCCGATCCGGTCGACGCTTGGATTGTATCCGCGGCAGGACTCAACGGCCATCTTTTCGCTCAGGTGCCCGGCAGTGGGATCTCAGCTGGTTTCTACCGGCTGGAGCGCCAGTCAGCGGCACCACTGTTTTTAAAAAAGGTAGAAACTGAGCGGAGATCACTCTTAGAGGATGCCGAAACCATCGCCAGCTGGCTCCATGCACGAGGCGTACTAGTTGCCACGGCACTACCCGGATTTCCGCTTGTCTTACCTGATGGCGCACTGCTTATCGCAATGCCGTACATCGACGGAAGGAGGGTAGTTGCCACCGCGGGAGACCTTGCGGCGCTAGGAAAATCGCTTGCAGCGCTGCATGACACTCTAGTCTTGCACCCTGCTGTCGAGGCATGGCGTACCAACACCCGCGCGCACCTCAATCATCTCGAAGAAATCCGCACAGCGCTGGCCAACGGCCGTCTCACCGCCGGTCCGGAGCCAATGCAGCTGGCGCAGCTAGCTGCCGAAACTGACCTCGATTTCATCGATGCCCATGCAGACTGGCAACCACTGCATGGCGACTTAAATCCTGGCAATCTATTAATGGTCAACGACTCCGCTGTGCTGTTAGATTTCGAGGACGTACCCCACTCTATGCATCCGCCGCTGACCGAGATATGTCTTGCCGTCGAGCGCTTTATACTAGCGTCGGTTGAAGACGATAATGAGGCCGTTCGGCTTGGTCGTGTGCTGCTCGATGGCTATGGCTGGAAGCAAGAATTTGGCAATGGTATGTCGCCCATAAAAGTGCTCAGAGCGCGGGCACTGCGTTCGCTCAGTCTGCTAGCCAGCGCGGAGGAAGCAGGCACATATATCTCGGAAACCGAGTGGTACAAGTTCTTTTATCTCGAGCAAATGGCGCTCCGCCGGGCAGCAACACTGGAGGCGGTGTTTGGATGATAATACCAAAAAGTAAAATAGGACGAGGTCAATGAAACCGAGCCTGTTGATCACGATGAGGGACATCGCCGGTGCCTCACATTTAGTAGAGGTCATTCGCACACTAGAGCGTGATAACCGCTTTAATTTCCGTGTGGCTGCGCAAATGCCGGCATCAGATTTTCTAACGCGGAGTGGGATTGCACATCAACGCATCAAACTGCCGCCAGCCAAAGAGATGGCTTCTGAGGCGGCGGCCAATCTTTTAGCAGCTGCCCGGCAGCTTCTGGCAGAGAGGCAGACCGATGCCGTACTTGTTGGCCTGTCAACGCCGATCGACGGTGGTATCGACGAAGCCATATTAGCCGAAGCAACCGTGCCAACATTCCTGCTCCAAGACTTCTGGGGCGAGTGCAATGACTTCTTCGGCCGAACCGCCGATATCTTCTTCGTACTCGATGAGACAGCTAAACAGTGCAATACGGAACGCTTCGGAACCGAGAGCGTGATCGTGGGCTCCGCGCGGCACTCCGCTTACGCTACACAGGACTTCTTCAAAATCAAGCGACACAAGCGACGGTTGCTGGGCATAGACCAGGACGCTCAAGTTATAGGCTATTTCGCTCAAGCGCTACATCACATGGAAGGCTATCACCGCACGGTGCGTAGCTTCATCGAAGCAGTCGAACAGATGCCGCGAAAGGTAACCATCTTGCTGCGCAAGCACCCACGCGAGACCTCGGATCATTTTCAGACAACAGTGCAGTTGTTCGAGCAGAGCTACCTCGAGGTAGTTATCGATAACAACGGATTTGTCGAGGATTGCCTAGCCACATGTGACGTAGTCTGCAGCATGTTCTCGAACTGCGCCTACGATGCATCCTTCCAGAACTTCTACTCACCGTCGCCACTGCTGATACCAATGGTTATGCTGTTCGATCCTCAGATCTCCGCTTGGTTTAGCGAGCGCATTGATCTTAAAACTCTGCCAACTTTTACCAAAAAGCTAGTCGTGCCGGTATACGAGCGCAACATGCTGGATGAAGTACTGGAGACATGCTTCGATCCTGAGTTCCGTTATCTGATCTGGAGTCAGGCGCGATCGCAGCTGACAAACCCGACGAAAGCCTGCGATCGCATCATCGACAGCATACTAAGCAATCTAGGATACCCCCTTCCCGTCACACCATATCACTGAGGTTCAAATATATATCGTGCATAAATCCTTGATATCATCATCAATTATGCCAAAATGAACGCAAGAATTTCTATTTTCTTCATCCTTTTTTTTCGATAGCTTAACTATCAAATAGGTCATTCCAGATGCCTGAGATACCGTGTGAAGGACGAATTATGGTCATCGCACAGCGGCCATCCGATTTTATCGAAATGAAACGATGCGCGGAGGCTCTCTCACAGCGCGGCTACGACATTATTATACAGTATTTCACTAGCTTACCGATGAAACCAATTGATAAGCCGGTCATCGAGGACATGCAGCGCCTAAAGCAAGATGGCACGATGGCTGACTGTCAGATATATGATCTGACTAAGAGGGAGAACGTTCTGTTGTCAGTGGGGCTTTCTTTTGAAGAGACGATCACAAAACACAATAAAAAATTTAGGTTAAGCCGTCTTCTCATAAGGCTAAAACCAATTTTGCTACCTGTGATGATTACCACAATCAAAGCAATAAAAGCGATGATATTTCCAATTGTGTATATCAAAACACAACAGAAAATAAAGTCGATGGTCTCCCAATTAAAACTGGATGCTATCATTTTACCAGAAGACGTAGTCGGTTTGATCACGCCACTCATAATTCGTGCTGGCAACCAACTAGGGATACCTTCAATAATAATTCCATATACCATCGCCAACTCATCTGAGGCCTTCCAAAGCCTACGTATGCAGTCAAACTTCCACGTGTCGGGCTCAGCGCCCCGTGCATTTCGATGGCCGAACTTTATCGTCGGTAAATTCTTTCCCAGCTGGTTAATGCGGCATGATGGGCTAACATTGCTCAGACTACCTGCGGTGCATGCCATCGGACAGATATTGACACGAACCGCGCCACCCGACCCTTGGATGATGAACAGCGGCTATGCCGACGTAATCGCCGTCGAAAATAAGTCAATGTGGAACTACTACAGTGCCGCGGGTATACCTATCGAAAGGATGCGCATTGTCGGTGCAATCTATGATGATACGCTGGCGCATTTCCTCAAAAATAAAGAAGATGAGTACGCTCAACTAAGTAATGAACTGGGAATCAAACTACAACGACCAATACTCCTCATCGGTGGGGTTGCCGACCAATCTACATGTTGCCCATACTTCGAATTTTCTGACATGCGTACTTTCTGCAACCAGCTAGGGGCAAAAGTCTCCCGGCTTAAAGACGAGTACGAGATAATTGTACGACCGCACCCCAACTTTCCGGAGATGGGCGAAATATTAGCTGAGTATGGCTTTCACAACACGATGATCGATACTGCACGGCTAGTAGCACTTAGTAATGCATACATTGCATTCAACTCAGCCACGATCCGCTGGGCTATCTCGTGTGGTGTCCCTACTATCAACTACGACGTGTTCAGATATGGCTACGACGATTTCAAGCTGATAAAAAGTGTGGCCTGTGTTTCCAGCATACAAGCGTTTGAGGTGGAAGTAGACAAATTTAGGTACAGTGGGAATGCATATAACCTCAAGAAGGAGCAAGCAGAAACTGATGCACCTAACTGGGGAACACTCGATGGAAGGTCGGTCGATAGAATTATATCCTTAATCAAGGAGGTATGTGCGGCAAGAGATGGGGGAAAGTAGAAATGAGTCCAGTTTCGGTTGCAATCATTGGCGCAGGCTCAATGGCTCGCGAACATGCGCGTGCGTTCACTTCGCTGCCCGATGTAAACGTTGTTGGCGTTTATTCCAGAACCCGGGCACGAGCGGAGACACTAGCGGTAGATCTTAAAATTCCCAAGGTATGCCATGACATCGCTTCCTTGAAAAAGGACACCGACGCAGACCTTGTCGTAGTTGCCGTGCCGGAGCTTGCAGCTAATACCGTCGCCAAGGCCTGTTTCGACAAGGACTGGGCCGTACTACTGGAGAAGCCGGCTGGCTATGACTTAGCCGATGCGGAAAACATTGCCGAGGCGGCAAAGATCTGCAAGCGACCAGTGATGGTAGGCTTCAACCGCCGCTTCTATTCCAGCACAGCGGCGATCATGGCGGATCTCGAATCGCGCGACGAAAATCGTTTCGTGCACGTTCAGGATCAACAGAGTTTTGCTGAGGCAAGGCGCTACAACCACCCAGAGCCCGTGGTCGAGAAGTTCATGTATGCTAACTCAGTCCATATCATCGATCTCATCACAATGCTGGCCCGAGGCAACCCGGTCGAGGTCAAACAAGTGATGCCGTGGCGGGGTGGCGAGACTGAGGTCGTACTTGCCCACATTGTATTCGACAGCGGAGATACCGCGCTGTACGAGGGTGTCTGGCAGGGTCCAGGACCGTGGGCTTGCGCGGTATCGACGGTCAGTCGTCGCTGGGTAATGCAACCATTGGAGCGCGCCACAGTGCAAAACGTGGGTGAACGCATTCATATTCCGGTCGATCTGGACGAAGTGGACAAGACCTTCAAACCCGGCTTCCTACGCCAAGCAGAGGCCGTGGTTGCGCGGGTGCGTGGCGAGCCAAGCAAGGCGGTCGATCTACCAGAGAGTCTGAAAACGATGCGGCTTATTTATCGTATATTTGGTGTGTAAGCCAATATCACAGCTGGATATACCGTGGCCATCTCTCGCCATGGAACGAACGGAGACCTTTACGCAATTGACTGGATTCGGCCGTCCATTCGGGCTTGCGATAGATGGAGTTGGCCGCTTCTACATCTGCGATATGGATCTGCATAGCGTGGCGCGGCTATCACCAGACCTTGCACAGGTATCCTGGTTAGCCACCGACGGAACCGGCTGGATGAGCGCCGAGGCAGTTAAAGCTGGTACCGCAGCCCGCGCGCGGCCGAGGAAGCCACAGCTCCTCAACGGTCCTCATTCGGTGGCGGTTACAGATACCGGTGCAGCCTGGGTTACGACCTACTATACGCCAGGGCTTCACATAATAGATAAAGATGGCCGGCACCGCGAGACTTTCACTAGTCTTGGCGACACCTCACTTGCTGGACCTGCAACGGCTAAGCTCGATCGAGCTGGAAGGCTACTCATCACCGAGTTTAGTCTACATTGCGTTCTGATCACCGATAGAGCCGGCAACAAACACGGCGCATTGGGAAGCGGCGCGCGCGACGGATTAGTGCCGCACATGAAGTTTTCAGCAGGCTCTACACAGGGTGCCTTCGACCGCCCACACATGACGACGGAGCTTGCAGACGGAAGTTACGTAGTGGCTGACACATGGAACCATCGATTGCAGCTCTACGACACCAATTTTATCTGGCGGGGCTGGCTAGGTGCAGGTTGCGAGAGCTGGTGTGACGATGCTCGGGTTTCTGCAGCAGGCAGCGGACCGGGATGGCTGAGCGCACCTGTAGCCGTGGGCGCGGCACCAGACGGCCGCTTCATCGTCACCGACTGGGGAAATAACAGGCTAATATGGTATGATGCTGACGGCAGTCTGCTCTCGGTGAAGGCAGATTTGGGATTGCAAAAGCCTTACGACGCACAAATTCTGGGCTCACAGATGGTTGTAGCGGATGCCCATAACGGTCGCGTGCTGTTTAATAAAATGATCTAATACAACCGAAAAACTGCTAAGCTGATCCAATCACTGATAGATCAGGCGAGTTGCTTCCAAATGGTGGGGAGCTCGTTGTCACACCTTACAGCGAGCTAGCCGGCATCTTAGCAATCTCCTAAACACAGATAACATCAACCGAGATACCAAGAAGAAATTCTTGCAAATAAAGACGGTTCCAAGGGTAGGATTTATTCAAGAACCTATCTTTTGTTTAAAGGTTCAAACCTTCAATCGACAAAGAAAAATGCGCCTATAATATTAGAAAGCGAATGCTAAACTTTGATTATTGCCAAGTTCAGGGTGGCTCATTAGAGAACCAAGTCAACCTGTTAACCTTTATAGCAGGTCGATTGCTTTTTGAATGGCATGCAAACGATCTTCAAAAATATACCCGGGATTGACTTTTTTCAGAACGTTAAGTGCAAGAAGTGTTTCCTTTGCTGCACCAGAAAGATTTGTAATAAAGCACGCCTTTGTGTTTCGTGTTGCCTCTTCAATCAGTTCCTCAATTGATAATGCCGCACTGGTATCTATATGAGCGGCATGTGAAAAATCAAAAATCACGATCTCATGGACTAGCATCGAATTCTCAAGAGTTTGAACAAGTTGGCGCGCCGAGGCATAGGAAAAATGCCCCCTAAAAGAAATTAAACCAATCCTACTTCCTTGGCTTTTCAGCGCATTACGTTCGGATATAGTTAACTCGTCTTCGTTCTCAGATAACGCACCAACCGCTACCCCTTTCAGCTCCTCAGTTTCCATCCAGCGGGCGGTCACTAAGCCAGCCACGATTAATCCCACACCAACGGCAGTTATTAGATCGACAAAGACTGTGAGGCTGAGCGTGATCAGCATCACAAATACTTTGTCCTTAGGCGCACGAAGGATTCGTTTCAAATATCCCCAGTCAATTATGTCCCATCCAACTTTTATCAGTATTCCGGATAGCACAGCATGCGGAATTTGCTCTGCAAAAGGGCCAAGGCCTAATACCAAGCCCAATAGAATAACCGCATGTAGCGCTCCCGAGACGGGAGAACGCCCACCAGCACGAACATTGACCACAGTTCGCATAGTTGCACCGGCACCTGGAAGTCCACCGATCAGCCCGGCCACCATATTTCCTATCCCTTGACCAATCAGTTCCTTATTTGAATTGTGCCGTGTGCGAGTGATTGTATCTGCTATTAGAGAAGTCAAAAGGCTATCTATGGACCCTAACAGCGCCAAAATAAGCGCGGGCTGAACGAGCCTAGTAAAGTTCGAAAATTCAAGGTTGGGTAAATATAATAAAGGCAGCCCTGTTGGCACTTCTCCAATAATTGGGGCATCGGAGAGCATATAGCGTCCCAGTATTGTCCCTATTACTAGGACCACAAGTGGTGGTGGAATTTTCTTCCGCCACTTCACCGGCCAGAACACCATGATTAGCAACGTCAAGCTCGCAATTGCTAGCGCATGCACATTTGGATTAGCAACTGCATATGAAAGAACGCGTAGCGATGCCAATGGCCCCCCAGAAACAGTAGCGTGTCCAAAGAAAGGCAATATCTGGATCAAAATTATGATAACGCCGATTCCCGACATAAAGCCGGAAACAACGGTATAAGGTGTGTAAGAAACATATCTGCCGAGCCGCAGCATACCGAAAACTATCTGGAAAACACCTCCGAGCATAACAATGGTGAAAGCCTCTCCAAGATTTTCCGCATGCTCTGCAACGATGACCGCCATAACGATAGTCATCGGACCGGTTGGCCCAGAAATCTGAGAATTGGTCCCACCAAATACGGCGGCAAAGAAGCCAACGGCAATTGCGCCGTATAGGCCTGCAATTGGCCCTACACCAGAGGCAACGCCGAACGCCAACGCAAGTGGCAAGGCTATTACTGCGGCGGTAACTCCTCCATAGATGTCTCCCAACATATCGGGCGATAATTTCATTCTTTATCCATGATATATGGCAGAAAAATGGGTTCTCATTTTGTATATAAAAGAAAGAATACCTAGACACCAAATCCTGCTTTTAACTTATTTTACAATGAGCTACGGACTTTATCATATTTTATTGTAAAATGAATTGATTGCGGAGTCTCATAACCAGCTTTGCAGACTTTCTGTGCTCCTAAATTTTCACAATTTTTTTAAGAGTTCAATCCATCGGATATGCAGAACCTAGAACTAAACGACCTATGTTTATTGCTTTGGTAAAGGTCGAACGTCTTATAGCTTCCAGACCAATAGGCCAGAGCCGCGTTATTTCCAATCAAGATCTGGCAACCGCTTTGATCGAGTGGCGCGACTTGCTACCTAAACACAAGAAACTTCGGTCTTCAGCAGCCCATTCATTTTAGTCTGACAAGACCAAATTGAGTTCTAGGCATTTTTGAATGACACTCTCATCGCCAACCGTTCTGCGAGACGTTTTAGTCCCGGATAGGTCTTTCGCCATTCAAGATTAGGCAAGATGCTATCAAGATAGCCAAGGGCGCACCCACAAGCGATATCGGCCAGCGTAAAGCTATCACCGTGGCAGAATTCTCGACCGCCAAGATCTTTTTCCATGGTGACGAGGCCCGCGTCGATTTTCTTCTGCTGCTTTGCATAAAAGTCAGGGCCTTTCCGCTGAGCAACAGGAGTCCGGTCTTCATGGGTTATCGCCACGGTAGCGTCCATGATTCCGCTGCCCAAAGCATCCCAGCGTCTCACCTCTATTCTGTCCGTGAATACTTCAGGAATTAGTTTTGTCGTGCCAATAAGACCGTCGAGATATTCGATTATTACAGAAGAATCATAAAGCGAGCTGCTATCAT
>CAUZRD010000008.1:0-28425 GCA_963582255.1 Alphaproteobacteria bacterium
CCATCAGAACGACTCCGGTAATGGATGGATCAACATTCTCTCGGTTGGTGCAAACTATTCTGGCGAGGCCAGCGATGGTTGGGAATGGGAGTTCGGCGGCGGCTACCAGACTGGTGAAGCTGAAGGCACTAAAATCGCAATTGCTGATAATTGCGTACAAAGAGCCGGCGCTGTCTACGCAAGTGTTGGTAGTGAAATAAACACGGACCTTGAGGTTTGTAATGTAGCCTGGGGCGATTACGATTTGTGGGGTGCAGGTGCTGAAGTTGGTAATGGTACAATTACCGTTGGCGCCGGTTTCCAGGAAATCGAATACAAGACAATGACACAGAACCATATGGAAGCTAGTATCGTTGTCGCGTTGTCCGATTGGAATATGGGTGTATCTTATCAGAGCGAAACCAATAGCAACCTTAGTACTCACGAAGACACGTACAGCGCCATTTTTGTTGGTGCCGATAAAGAAATCGGCGCTAGCTTCTCAGTTGGTGTCTTTGGTGGTTGGGCAGAGCAGAAAACTGTAGCTCAATCAGCAATGGGTCGCGAGGGTGATGATGGTTGGACCACTGGTGTTGCCTTTACCTGGAACTAATTTCTGCTAATACGCTTTAAAAATCCTTGTTAAAGGGGCGGATATTCCGCCCCTTTTTCTTTGGAACAATAATTGTAAAATGTGGTTTAAGGTAATGAATTAGCTGGAAGGTATCGGTATTACGGGAGAGAGGTTATGTCGGGAATTATGTGGCTTGCGTCTTATCCAAAATCAGGAAATACATGGCTTCGCGCGTTTTTGATTAATCTTTTAGCTGACGGACAGGACCCGGTCGCATTTTCTGATTATTGGCACTACATAAGTAGTGAAGCTTCCGGGCATTGGTATTCAAAAAAGCTTGGTCGTGAATTACGCGCTGGAGATATGAAATTGATCTCTAAGCTGCGCCCATCAGTTCAACGTGACATAGCTCGTTCCAAGAATGGGCAAGTATTTACCAAAACGCATAATTCTGTATGCAAGGCGTTTGGTTCTGATCAAGTCAATATGTCTGTTAGTACAGGTGCTATATATATCTTGCGAAATCCGATGGACGTTGCAATTTCATTTGCTAATCATGCCGGAGTTAGCGTGGATGATGCAATCACTACTATGGCGCAGCCAGGAACATGTTCAGTGATGCGGTCTGACAGGGCATTTGAGTTTACGTCTGATTGGTCCTCTCATGTCAAAAGTTGGATGGAAGCCCCTTTTGATCAGCGTCGTGTTATTAGATATGAGGATATGATTGATTCTCCAATCGAGGTGTTGGGTGGGGTGGCAAAATTCTTGAAGCTTCCTGATGAGCCGGAAAAAATAGAAAAAGCGGTAAGATTTTCTTCATTTCAGGCTTTAAAAAAATTAGAAGAACAAACTGGATTTGATGAGAAACCTAAAATGGCTGAGGCTTTCTTTCGGCAAGGTAGCAAAGACCAATGGCGAGATATTTTATCAAAAGAGCAGCAGGCTCGCATTTGTGCGCGTCATAAAGAGCAAATGCAGCAGTTTGGTTATATTTGATGAGAACCGTGGTTGTTGTAAGTTAAAACCTCATCATATTTTATAATTTGCGTTTTTTATTGCTGATTTTATATCAGTTTCTGAAAAGGTTAGAAAATGGGCCGGATATTGTGGCTGGCATCGTACCCTAGATCGGGGAATGCTTGGGTTAGGACCTTTTTGGTTAATTTGATTGCGAACGATAAAAAGGGAGTTCCATTCAGAGAATACCCGCGGTATGTACGAGAAGAGTCTAACCTTAGGTGGTATGTGCCAATATTAGCTCTACAGGCGGAAACTGCTTCAGTGCATGATCTAGCGCGAGTACGCACTATGGGTCAGCAGAATATTATTAAGGGCGTTTCTGAAAATATTTTTGTCAGAACGCATTTGGCAAATCGTCCAATAGTTGGTTACCAGCAAATAAACAGATCAATTTCTGCTGGCGCAATTTACATAGTGCGCAATCCATTGGATGGGGTGATTTCATTTGCTGATCAATTTGGAATCACGATTAACGAAGCGATTTCGCAAATTGAATCTCCCAATAATACTGTCGATTCTCCGAATCAGGTTCCTGAGCTGGTCTTGGATTGGTCTAGTCATGTGAGTAGTTGGACAGCTAACGAAAGTTCTCAACTTCATGTGATGCGGTATGAGGATATGATTGATGAACCAGAAGCAACATTCGGAAGCCTGGCTCGATTTCTCCATATAGATACTGAAAAGGATCCGGACGGGTTGCAGCGCGCTATCAAATTTTCATCCTTCGATATGATAAAAAATTTGGAAAAAGAAGGCGTGTCTAATGAACGCTTACCATCTAGTGAGAGGTTGGTTCGTGCCGATACCAAGGATCAGTGGAAAGATAAATTAAATCCAGCCCAAGTTAAGCGTATTCGAGCGCGCCATGGTGAGCAAATGAAGCGTTTTGGATACGATGTTGATTGATAATCAGGTGTCCGGACACTCTATAAACGGCCGTATTCATGAGGTGATAGATCGTATTGCCGCGGCGGCCATCAAATCCGGGCGGTGCGGTGAAGACATTACTCTTGTTGCGGTTAGTAAAACCATCGACATTGATCCGATCCGAGAAGCTCTTCTCACTGGCCATAGGCATTTTGGAGAAAACCGGGTTCAGGAGGCTAAAAACAAGTGGCCAGAACTTAAAGTTGCCTTCCCAGATACGAAGCTTCATCTTATCGGCCCGCTTCAGACTAACAAGGTGCGTGATGCGGTAGGCCTATTTGATGTGATTGAGACAGTTGACCGGATACGTCTAATTGAAAAACTGGGAAGTGAGTGTGCTTCTCAAAATCGTTATCCGCTTCTTTTGATTGAAGTTAATACCGGCGGTGAAATCCAAAAAACTGGGATTATTCCCCAAGAGTTGGGGGAATTTTTGGAAAAAATCAAGCAAACTTGTCCGAACCTCAATGTCGGGGGATTGATGTGTATTCCGCCGATTAACGAAGAACCTGCGCTGCATTTTGCGTTGTTAACAAAACTTGCACGAGATAGTGGTCTGACAACTATTTCCATGGGTATGAGCCAGGATTATGAGACCGCGATAAGGCTGGGAGCAAATCAAGTGCGTGTTGGAACCGCTATATTTGGAGCCCGCCAAACGTAACCCGTGCTAGCCATCATTTGGGATAAGCTTAAAACCGTCGTCCACCGCCCGATAAGGGATGTTTGTGATGTGGATAGTGCTGTCCCAGCAGTAAACGTGTGTCTGCCGTCAGTCTTGGAAGAATTCGGTTCATGTCACGACGGCCAAGCGCCACACAACCTTCTGTTGGCGTGCTGTCTGGTGCGGCGAGATGAATAAAAATTGCACTGCCTGCCCATTTGCGAACTGGGTTATCGTTGTGGTTTGTGATTATGACAACGTCATACAGATGATCGTCCCGCCACAATCGTTCAAAACTCACGTTAGTTGGTATGGCCACGGGTGTATTGTAAAGCATAGACAGTGGGTCATCGCACCATCCATCCATGTGGCGCGTCGGCATGGAATCATGATCGCACGTTGGTTTTTTCTGCCGATCCTGTCTATAAATAATGGCGTGGACTGCCCAATATCCTATAGGGCTTGTTCCATCGCCCTCTATTTTGCGCATCCGCAAACCAGCGCGGCCAATCACACAAGGATATGCTGATTGGCCCAACAGTAAAACTCCTTTTGTTGAGGCGCGTGACATCACAGCGAGACGGATCACTGTTTTCCGTCTATGTCTATGCTGCTTTTTTTGCGAGTATCTATGAGCAGAACACCGCAAAGCGGTTAATTTTGCTCTTAGTGGAATAAACATATGTTCATGGCAATAAAAGCTTAATTACAAAAATCAGGACCGCTAGACAGGATTTTACTTTGCAAAAGTTTGAAACTTTTATCGAAAACCTGCAATGTCTCTATATTTAGATTTTAACTTCTGAAGTAATAACCATCCAAAGCTGTTTTCTTAGCCTAAAAGTTAAAACACCATGAGTATTTCTGCCACTACTAATGTTCTGCAACAGACGATTGTTTTCGGCCGTCTTGGAGCAGATAGGCTCAATGTTCTTGCCCTTAATGGAGATCTACAAACCTTTCATGAGGGCGATAAAATTATAGAACCAGGTGTATCTCTGGTATGTTGTGTTGTGGTTTTGAGCGGGCAGGTGTTGGCTAATCCGCCGAACTCTTCCGAATTAACCTTAAGCAAAGGCGCAATGATCGGTGAAATGGCACTGATTACTAACCAACCAATAAATTTTTCAGTAATTGGGGCTAGTGATGGCGAGGTTTTGTATATCTCAAGGGCATTGTTTGAACAGTTGATCGAGGACTTTCCCGATATTGTATTACAATTGCGCGATTCCATGAAGACAAGACTCAAGAGCACCCTTCAGGCGCTAAGTGTTCTGGAAGATCGCCTGCGGTTTTAGATAAAGTCAGTTGATCTCAAATTCTGCCAAAACCGGAACGTGATCAGATGGTTTTATCCAATCGCGTGCGTCAAATATTACGTCGATGCCAACTGAATTTTGAGCCAGGGGCTGCGTTGCCCATATGTGATCGAGGCGGCGCCCACGGTTTGACTGACGCCAATCGCGCGAGCGATAGCTCCACCAGGTGAATAATTTTTCTTCTGGCGGTACATGTGCGCGCACTACATCGGTCCAATTTCCAGCATCAAGCGCTGCTTGGAGCTTTTCAACTTCGAGTGGTGTGTGGGATACGACTTTTAAAAGCTGCCGATGAGACCAGACGTCGTTCTCCAGCGGGGCAACGTTCAAGTCTCCAACAAGAATTTGCCGTTCTCCGTTGGCGGCAGGGCCGCAAGCAAACCACCCGGCGAGCTCCTCGAGAAATTCTATCTTGTGAGAAAATTTTTCATTTATATTAGGGTTGGGCTCATCGCCCCCGGCGGGGACATAGAAATTATGTATTGTAATATCCTGCCTGCCGGAAGGGCAAAGCGTTACCGCAACATGTCGTGCATCACCTTTTTTGCAAAAATCATATTTCTGTGTGTCTAAGAAAGGCACTCGAGAAACAGTGGCAACACCATGATAACCACGTTGACCATGAAGGGCGATATTGCCGTAGCCAATTTCCTTAAAAGCCTTGGTAGGAAATTTGTCGTCGGGGCACTTGGTTTCCTGAAGGCATAGCAGGTCTGGCTGGTGATCTTTTAAAAAGCGGCGCACTTGATCGATTCTTAGTCGCACAGAATTGATGTTCCATGTAGCAACTTTGAATGTTTGAATCGGACTCACTTAGCTATTCTCCCAACGTTAACAACGAGGTATCTTTCTATATGGACGCCGAAGATTAGAAAATCCCACAGTACGATTCACTGCACCCAATGCGGACTAATCCATTACCGATCGTATTGACGAAGCGTAAAAAGATCATTGCGTGCTTGGTGCCCGGTAACAAGATTCTTGACCTCAACAGAGGTGGTCAATCCCTGGGCATCGGTCACCAGCCATTGGAACAGCTGGAATGTGTTATCGCCAAGATTGCTAGTCGCTTGATTGCTCTTTTTGAATATCAAAGTGAGCGTACCTGCAGCCTGGCCAGTCTGATCTTCTATTGATACCAGAATATGTTCCGCGTCCCGCTCTATCGCCAAGATACGCATATCGGTTGAGAGGTCGACTTTGTCTTTCAACAATGCCCAATAGGGCGTTGAGCCAATCGGATAGCGATCGGTGGTTTTCATCCGGTTGTTTACTATCCCGATCCAAAATCCATCGGCAATGACGATGAGGCGCTTGGGTTCATTATAGTTGAAATGGGCGCGGAGTGGCCGGCGAAAGAAAAAACTACCCTCAGAAAGTTGCCCGTCGGGAGCAACCTGAATGAAATCGCCCTGCAAGTGGGTAAAACTGTTCAGATAATCATTTGCGATTGCTATTGCTGCAGACTGCGTGGCATCGAGACTAGACACAGTTTCCGCCCTAGCTGCCGAAGTCCAAAGAGAAAAAATTAGTAGGAATACTGCAAGTAGAGAATAAAAACGTCGGGTTATATTCATATTTAACACGCGCGCAACCATCCGTGAATTATCTCCTTTTTGTGGCAGTTTGGAGGTTTGCCTACCGGTCCGCAAGATACCAACGTCACTCGTCATATGACGGTTCAGGTGCCAATACCTCCCGCTTGCCAGAATGATTGGCCACTCCAATGACGCCCTCGTCTTCCATGCGTTCAATTATAGTAGCAGCTCTATTGTAGCCGATTGAAAGGCGGCGTTGAATATAGCTTGTGGAAGCTTTTCGGTCGCGGGCGACAATCGCGACTGCTTTATCGTAAAGCTGATCAGATTCGGACAAGTTGATGCCATCATAGGTGCCGTCGGATACGCCGCTCGCTGTCCCCGCAGCATCGGGTTCAGCAGTTACCGCGTCGAGATATTCAGGAACGCCCTGTCGCTTCAGAAACTGAACGACGGTCTCGACCTCTTCGTCAGTGATAAATGCACCATGGATACGTGAAATACGACCGCCACCAGCCATGAACAGCATATCACCTTGACCGAGCAGCTGCTCGGCGCCTTGTTCACCAAGAATGGTCCGGCTATCAATTTTTGAGGTGACTTGGAAGCTGATCCGGGTCGGAAAATTTGCCTTTATGGTGCCGGTAATGACATCAACAGAAGGACGCTGGGTTGCCATGATTAAGTGAATTCCTGCCGCTCTCGCCATTTGAGCTAGGCGTTGGATTGCTCCCTCGATATCCTTGCCAGCAACCATCATCAGGTCGGCCATCTCATCTACTACAACAACGATATAGGGCATGGGCTCAATCGCAATTTCTTCAGTCTCGTAAACAGCCTTACCTGTATCGCGGTCAAATCCTGTTTGTACTGTGCGGGTTAACACCTCACCCTTGGCGATGGCATCGTGGGCACGGCTATTAAAGCCATCGATGCTGCGCACACCAAGTTTGGACATCTTCTTGTAGCGAGATTCCATCTCGCGTACCGCCCATTTGAGTGCCACAACTGCTTTGCTCGGGTCGGTTACAACGGGAGAGAGAAGATGAGGAATTCCGTCATAGACAGAAAGCTCTAGCATTTTTGGATCGATCATGATGAGGCGGCACTCTTCCGGTTTCATCCGGTAGAGCAAAGAGAGAATCATGGCATTGATGCCGACAGATTTACCCGAGCCGGTTGTTCCTGCGATTAGCAAGTGTGGCATGCGGGCCAAATCAGTGATGATGGGTTCGCCCCCGATGTCCTTTCCGAGTGCGAGGGCAAGTTTGTATTTTTCGCTGGTAAACTGTTTAGAGGAAAAAATTTCATGCAGGAAGACCGTCTGGCGATACTCGTTTGGTAGTTCGATGCCGATTGCGTTGCGCCCGGGCACCACCGCAACACGCGCAGAGACAGCACTCATGGATCGAGCAATATCGTCGGCAAGCCCAATAACGCGGGATGATTTTAGTCCGGGAGCAGGCTCAAGCTCATAGAGTGTTACAACAGGCCCTGGCCGTACATCGATGATCTGGCCGCTAATGCCAAAATCATCAAGTACCCCTTCAAGTGCACGTGAATTTTCTATCAAGGTGTCCTTGGAGAACAGCTTATCGAGCTGCACAAGCGGAGTTTCATTCAATAATGTGAGGGGTGGTAGTTGGTACTCATCGCTGTCACTTTCTATCACTATCGGGCGCGATTTTTTTGGACGTGGTCTTGGCTTGGGTTTGTGAGTCGTATCTCTGGGTGTGGACTTTTCGGCAATGCTTAAAGGTCCTTTGTCGAGACCGAGTCTCGGCTCGGGGTGCATATCGCCGCTCAATTTATTATCTAGCGTCTCCTCGTCATGTTTGTTGTGCAGCCAATTTCTTATGGCACCATGTAATCTTTGGGTGATCAGCCTTATTGGATTTTCCAACCACAGGTCATGCTCCCTTGAGTTGTTTGATCTCGAGGTTTTGTTTAGCTCCGCGGCATCCTCAGGTGAAGAAACCCACTCAAGTTCGTCGTTCTCAGCACGAGTCATGGCCAGCCGCAGCCGGTCTGCAACGTCAGTCTTCGAGTGCGTTGTAAAACGGCGGACACGTATATAGAGGAAGCTTAAAAAACGCAGAATTGTCCGGATAAACCAATAACCGACTCGTATCATCATATTAATGGCCCGGATCAAAAATAATCCAAAATTGAATAGTTTGTTAACTTGATCCGATCCCCCGTCCAGATTCTCACTAGTGGAGCTGAATATGCTGGTTTTTGGCAAACGAATACCAACGGCATGGATGAGGCTGGCAAGAGCTAGCAGTGCAAACAGTGCTGCGATAATAGCTTCGGTTACTTGCCCTAACGCGTTTGAGACGATGTTCCGTGGTATGTTGAGCCAATAGGTAGCAACATCACCAACAACCCCGCCGTAACCGACAACCAAAGGCCATCCATCGCCACTTTCAAAGCTTGAAAAATACCCGCTTAAAAACATAACCGAGATGACTACCAGCAGTACTCTTGTAGCTAAACGATCTAAATGGTATCCGGCAGCTAGATACCATCCCCAGCCAGCGATCAATAAAACAGGGGCGATGGCGGTAAGACCTAAGAATTGAATCAATAGATCAGCAGCGATAGCGCCTGGACCGGCCAGCCAATTTTTAACCGGCACATGGGTCGCATGGCTCAAGCTGGCGTCAGTCGAAGACCAGCTAACAAGAGCCAAAACAAGAGCAATTGCTAAAATTAGCAAGCCGACACCACAAACGCCTAGCAGGGTTTGCCACAGCGTGAGTCGTACGGGGTGGGGGAACAGGGATTCAAATAGGTTGAGTGTTCGCAGTCGCATGGGCACTACTCACGAGTAATCAGGTTAGTTCAAAGTTAAACGGAGTTAGAATATTGAGATCATTCGGTTTAATGCGGCGTCAATTTCGTCAAGACCGCCAACCAAGGCGATGCGTAGGTAGTTTCCACCTGGATTGAAGCCACATGGGTGAGAGGCTGCAAGGTAGGATCCTGGAACGACTTTTACCCCGGCTTCAGACCATAATCTTTTGGCAGCTGTTACGCTGCCACCATGTTCGGCTACATTAAGCCAAAGGAAAAAACCGCCGGGCGGAGTTTGATGTTGAAATCGATTGCCAAGTATCGCCGCAGCGCGGGTGAATTTTTCGTTATAAGCTGCCCGATTTGCAGTGACATGGGTTTCGTCGCGCCACAACGCTGCAGCGGTGGCCATCAATGGCCCAGGAACGGTAGCGGCGGCGACATTGCGGAAGCTGAAGAACCGGGCGATGAGCTTAGGATCTCCAGCGACTAAGCCAACTCGCAGTCCTGGAACATTAGATCTTTTCGATAGCGAATTGAATGCCAGAACGGATCGATATGAATCAGATTGTGCGGCATTTAAAATACTGGGTGGAGCCACCTTGCGGTAAATCTCAGAGTAGCACTCATCTGCGAGCACAATAAATTTGTAGTGCCGGGCAAGTTCGGTAAGCTGGGTTAGATAATCGAGATCGGCGACAGCTCCTTGCGGATTTGCCGGCGAGCAGATGTAAAATGCGGCGAGGCTTTTGAGCAAACCTTCATCTAATGCGCTTAGATCAGGAAGATTGCCATTTGCAGCAATTGCTGGCAGAGCGATGGGCTGTGTTCCAGCGGCAATAGCTGCTGATGCATAAACTTGATAAAATGGATTTGGAAATGCGATGGTCGGTGTTGTTTTGCCGTGATCGCGAGAAATCTGAGCGACAATAAATGCAATCGTGAATAGACCCTCACGAGAACCTGCTAGCGGCAGAATGTGGGTTGATGGATCAAGATTATCCAAGGCAAAGCGATTAACTAGCCATTGTCCGGTGGCGGTGCCGAAGTCATTCCGCGCGTGGGCTGGTGGATAGTGGCTAAATCCGTCGATATCAGAGGCCAGAACCTCTTGGACAATGGGCGGAAATGCATGGCGCGGTGCGCCAATTGAAAGATCAATAGGGGCCTTCCCTGCTGGCGTGCTGCCAAGAAGCTCGCGCAGCCGTTCAAATGGCGAGCGCGGGAGGGTGCCCAGAAGGCTTACCGGTGTTGTCTGCTCGGACATATCAGGATGTGTCATCTGCCATCACATGTGCTTGAGCAAAACGCTAGAGGGCGTAGGTTAAATGCGGGTTAAGCTATTCTCTACACCAGTATTTAAAATTGTCGAAACAAGGGCAGCTTATTAGGCCGCCCTTGTTAGAGGAGTCTAATTTTTTACTTACTTACAAACGTTGGGTTCCTTGACCAAATTCCGGATAGGCCTCCATGCCGAGCTCAGTTCGGTCAAGCCCGTCCACTTCCTGCTCAGGGCTTATCCGTAGACCAATAGTTGCCTTTAATATTAACCACAGAGCGCCACTTGTGACAGATACAAATATTCCGATTGCTGCGATGCCCATGAGCTGGGTGAGGAAGCTTGTGTCCGGATTGGTTATAGGAACCGCCATTGTACCCCAAATGCCTGCCAACAAATGAACCGGAATGGCTCCAACCACGTCATCTATGCGTAAGCGATCAAGAAGTGGGACTGCAAAGACTACGATCATGCCACCGATAGCGCCAATGGCTATGGCCTCGATTGGAGCTGGACTTAGTGGGTCCGCGGTGATCGATACGAGACCGGCAAGGGCGCCGTTTAGTGCCATGGTAAGATCAACCTTGCGATAAAGGGCCTGGGTCAAGATCATCGAGGTAATGACACCGGCTGCGGCGGCGATGTTGGTGTTAAAGAAAATGCGCGATACCGAGGAGGCGTCGATTATGGATCCAAGAGCAAGCTGCGAGCCGCCGTTAAATCCAAACCAACCGAGCCATAAGATAAACGTTCCAAGGGTTGCCAGAGGCATCGATGAACCAGGCATTGGCGTTACCCCGGACGGTGAATATTTACCGATCCGCGCACCAAGAATTATGGCACCGGTTAATGCGGCCCAACCGCCGGTGGAGTGTACAATTGTGGAGCCGGCGAAGTCAGAAAATCCAGCTTCTGACAACCAACCGCCTCCCCACTGCCAGGCCCCCTGGATCGGATAGATGACGCCGCATAGGATGGCCACAAAAATAAGGAACGGCCACAATTTTATACGCTCGGCTAGTGTGCCGGAGACGATCGAAGCTGCAGTTGCACAAAATACCATCTGGAAAAACCAGTCGGAGGCGGCTGAGTAGGTGCCGGGGTCAGAGTCCGGTGATGGGATAATCTTGGCGGCTAAGGAGCCAATATAGCCACCATCAACTCCATCATACATGAGATTATAACCAATCGCCCAAAAAACGAGACCGGCGATCGAGTACAGTGCAATGTTTTTAGTGCACTGCATGGCCACATTCTTGGTGCGGACCATGCCGGCTTCGAGCATGGTAAAGCCGGCAGCCATCCACATCACCATAAAGCCGGCCATTAGGAACAAAAGGGTATTGAGCACATAGGTAGTATCAGCGGGAACGCCAGCCGATGCATCCTGGGCGAGGGCTGCCATGTCAGGCAGCATTACCAATGCGGCGGTGAGGCCAGTGGTCCTCATTGCAAATTTGTGGGTCATGTTAATTCTCTCTGCTATGGATTACAGCGCGTCGGTGTCGGTTTCGCCGGTGCGAATGCGAATAGCCTGCTCGACTGTTGAACAGAAAATCTTGCCGTCGCCGATTTGTCCTGTACGTGCGTGTTCTACGATGGTTTTGATGGTTGGTTGTGCAAGCTCGTCGCTGACAACGACGTCTATTCTAATTTTTGGCAAAAAATTCACCGCATATTCGGTGCCACGGTAAATTTCGGTATGACCCTTCTGGCGGCCATACCCCTTGACTTCCATGACGGTCATTCCCTCGACGCCAAGAGTGACGAGGGCGGCGCGAATATCATTAATCTTGAACGGCTTAATCACCGCCATGATGTGCTTCATTTTTTCTCCTACTCTGCGCATCCAGAGGTCAGCCCCTCGGGCCGGATAGAGGAAGGCGCTTGTAGAGACATTCAAAAGACGTGCCAACTTTGACTGATCTCATAACTATTTGATAATATGTGATATTATTTGATAGCTTTAAAACTATGGTGTAGGCATCAAGCTATTTATGCCTATATAGTAGGCAGTGAAAATATCCTGCATATAATTTATGCAATATATTTAAACCTTTATCGGGTTAGTCTGCGGATTAGCCCTTCCTGGGCTACAGAGGCTATCAAGGTGCCATTTTCGGTGAAGACGGAGCCGCGTGTAAAACCGCGCGCGCCAGAGGCATTCGTGCTTGTTTGAACGTATAAGAGCCATTCATCCATACGGAATGGACGGTGGATCCAAACCGAATGATCAAGGCTTGCTACCATTAGCCGTTTGTCGAAAGTAGAGAATCCATGGGGGATGAGAGCAGTGTCGAGCAGGGTAAAGTCAGTAGCGTAGGTTAATATTGCTCGGTGAATATCAGGGTCGTCGTTTAATGATCCGCGGGCACGAAACCACACGAGGCTCAGTGGTTTAGCTACTGCGGGATCCAAAATATTTCGCGGATTGACGGGTCGTAATTCAACCGGCCGTTCCCGGTCCCAGAATTTGCGGATATGGGGCGGCATTTCACGAGAGAGTAATTCGTTTAAGAAAGTCTGTTCGCTGGGCAAATCTTCGGCGTGGGGAACGTCAGGGGGCATCGGCTCATGGTGGTGAAATCCATCTTCGGGGAGATGGTAGGATGCAGACATTGAGAAGATGGCTAAATCTTCTTGCACGGCAACCACTCGTCTGGTTGAAAAGCTTTTGCCGTCACGCTCGCGCTCAACCTGATAGATAATAGGCACATCTGGATTGCCTGGCCTTAGAAAATAGCCATGGAGGGAGTGCACAAGGCGCCCCCCATCAACACTACGGCCCGCTGCTACTAGACTTTGTGCAACGACTTGGCCGCCAAAAACACGGCGCCAGCCGAAAGCTGGACTTTTGCCAACAAAGCAATCTACGCCGGTTGGTTCAAGATCAAGCAGATGAAGGAGAGAGTCGATTGCGGAAAGCATGATCGCACCAATATTCAAAATCAGTTGATGGTAGATGATATGTTATAAGGGGTAATGAATTTATATGCCCTGTTTTACGAAATTGTGTGCTGATGGGAAAAGTCAATAGCTTTGTTGCAGATATCGCTATTGTTGGCGGAGGTATTGTGGGCCAGACCGTTGCCAAGGTGCTCGCGCTTCATCTGGGTAATGATTTGCGTATTGTCCAGATTTCTCCCGATGCAGTTAGCGGGCAAGGTCATGGTGGTAAATCAGGAATTAAACGCGCGGTTGCTCTCGCGCGCGGGTCTATTTTTCTGTTGGATGCTATCGGTGTATGGTCTGATCTCCTCCCTCACGCTCAAGCTATGCGGCGGATCGTCGTCAGCGATGGGATGCCCGGAGCAAGCCAGCTCAGCTTACTAGAATTTGATAGTTCCGACGCTGACGGTCTGACATCTTTCGTCGTTGAGGAAGAGTGTGTTCTTAACGCCTGCATGCGGGTAGTGCGCTCTGATCCACATATCCAGCTAATCCAAGACTATGTGAGTGCAATGTCTTGTACGCCGTCCTGGCGCACATTGGCTCTTGGTTCAGGGGGGAGTGTGAGGGCGCGGCTAGTAATAGGGTGCGATGGAGTGCGCTCCCCGACCCGCAAGATGGCTCACATTAAAGATGTTTCATGGAACTACAGGCAATCAGCTCTGGTTGCTAAGGTTTGTCATGAGCACGAACACCATGGGGTAGCTATTGAACGTTTCTTGCCGGCAGGACCTTTCGCCATTCTTCCATTGCAGGGCTGCTATTCGTCTTTGGTGTGGACCGAAAGTAGACAAAGGGCTGAGGAGCTTAAGTGTGTAACATCTAGTGAATTGGCCTGCGCTTTGGATGAGCGTTGGGATGTGAAGCGCGGTGATATTGTATCGATTGATGGAGTTGGAACATTTCCGCTGGCGTTTTACATGGCACGGCGGTTCATTGCTGAACGGTTTGTGCTGATCGGCGACAGTGCGCATCAAGTGCATCCTCTGGCTGGTCAGGGTCTCAATCTAGGATTACGGGATGTTGCGGCATTTTGTGAGGTTCTGGTGGACACACTGCGGCTTGGACTAGATCCAGCCACGCCGGGAGCTCTTGAAAAATATGAACGCTGGCGACGATTTGATAATATTTCATCGGCACTTGTTTTTGACGGACTGAATCGCCTGTTCAGCAACGAAGGTGAAGGGTTGCGGATGGTACGTGATCTCGGGCTTGGGGCGGTGGATCGTTTGCCGGCAATCAAGAAGATGCTAATGGGCGAGGCTCAAGGGTTGACTGGTGCCGTGCCCAAACTAATGATGGGTCAGAGGCTATTTTGAGGCCATGTCGTCGTCCAAACTACGCGCTTCATCGGGAAGCATAATGGGAATTCCGTCACGGATAGGGTAGGCCAGACCTGCTGACTTCGAGATGAGCTCATTTTTATCCTTGTCATAGTGGAGCGCGGTCTTTGTAATTGGGCATACTAATATTTCGAGTAGACGTGGATCGACTGCAGGTATGGATTTGGAATTTGAGGCTGGCTCATTTTTACTCATTTTTACTCTCGCCTTTGAGGCCAAGTCTCTTATTGGAGAAGTTGACCTGATGGGGCCGTTTGGGCAACCGTCATTTCGGCCAATGCTACTAACAGATTGCATCGCTCGGCAGTAGTTTCTACTTCAAGCAACGCTTGTTTTTCGCGCGCACTAAATGGGCTTAATACTGACAACACATTGACTAGTGTTACGGTATCTATTTTTTCGATTGCACTCCAGTCAGCCGTTAAATTTTGAGATTTTAGGTATACAGAAAGCCCGGAAATTAGGTGGTCTCGATTAATCGGGGGCTCTGTTGATGGCTCGGTAAGATCGATGCTAAATTTAGAATAATCAGCTTGAATCTGTCGATATGGTGTTTTGCAGGGTAATTCGAACTCAACGCGAAAACGGATCACGCCTTGAAGGGTAATGAAATATTGCTCGCTATTTTTTTCTGACCATTTGGTGATCCTGCCGGCGCAGCCAACGACCTCAAGAGAAGGCGTGTTATCACAGTCCATGCGCTCGGGATCACTGGGCTGTAGCATGCCAATGATGCGCTCGCCGGCCAATGCGTCTTCCACCATCCGAAGATAGCGTGGTTCAAAAATGTTTAATGGGAGAGTTGTACCAGGCAGTAGCAATACTTTGCTCAGCGGGAATACCGGTATGACCGTTGGTAGTTCTGAAATATTATACACCCGATGTTACTTAAGGGCCCCATTGGGGACGATGATATTTAGTGAGAACTCTAAAGTTACTGCCAAGGCGATGCTGTTCAGGAAAACAATATAGAGGATAACTTGCGCCGGCCGTTTGCCGAAAGAGGGTCGCTCAATCCCCAGGCTTCAAAAAAAGTCAACAATTGCTGACGCGCTGCGCCGTCTTCCCAGTCATGGTTGAGGCGAATGGACTCGATCAGCTGATCGAGTGCGTCTTCACGCTGGCTGGCGGCATTCAAGGCGATGGCATAATCGATTCGGGCGCGATGATTGCTGGGATCAGCAGCGACCTGCGCTTGCAGGGGAATGAGTTCAGATGCGACATTACCAGCCGAGCGGGCGAGTTGGAGTGCAGCATGAGCACTGGTGATTTCGCTATCGGTCAGTTTATCTTCCGGGGCAAGGTCGAGGATTTCTTGTGCTGCATCAAAATCTTTAACTGAGATCGAGCAGCGTGACAGTCCGGCGATGGCGCGGGTATCGCGTGGGTCAGTACTCAGCACTTCGCGGTACATTTGGCCGGCCTCTTTAGTTTCGCCAGCTTCAAGTGCCGTTGCCGCGGCAGCCAGGATCTCATCAGCTCCGGCAGATGACGTCCCCCCTAGTTTTTCAACAAAATGGCGTACCTGACTTTCAGGGATTACGCCCATGAAGCCATCAACTGGTCGCCCATCTGAAAATCCGAATACGGCGGGTATCGATTTAACACCAAGTTGGCCGGCTATTTGGGGGCTTTCATCGATATTGATTTTTACCATTTGGACGCGGCCGGCTGATTCGCCAATCACCTTTTCCAGTATAGGTGTCAGTTGTTTGCATGGACCGCACCAGGGTGCCCAGAAATCGACTACAATCGGTACCTTTTTGGATGCTTCAATAACATCAGCTGCAAATGTCTCAGTATTTACGTCTTTCACCGCTGTGGAAGGTGATGCTGAAGGATCTCCGGGAAAGGGAGTCATGGTTTTAATTTTCCTTATAGTTCAATTCTTAGTTTGCCTGCCCGGACGGGCTGGTGACCGTGTGTAGATAAACCAAACATGGTCAATCAATGTGATTGATGCAACCGTATTTGAGATTTTAGCGTGTCAGGGGTTGGCCCGCGCACTTGTTCTTTACTGTAACCACCTAATCGTGTTGTGAGCTTTTCGTCGCGCAGACGGGCATGATTTAGGATAATGACCGCAATCGTGGATGAAGATGAGAAGGCCATCTGGAGTGGTTGTGTTGATTGCTGTAGTGGTTCCAATTGAAAGCTGGTTGAGCTTCAGCGTTAATTCTTGGGGACTTACCGGAGGGGTCGTAGGAGAATTAACTGACATCTTGGTGGAGGCCTTGGCAGGCCGGCCATTGTAGGTTAAACGGCATGCGAAAATTTTTCAGGTCTGGGTTGCTTAAGCTTACTTAGGCCAAGCTATTGCATTCAAGGATTAATCACGCAATATGAAGCATGACGGTGTATTCCACCGACAGCAGGACGCGGGCGTAGCTCAGGGGTAGAGCACAACCTTGCCAAGGTTGGGGTCGTGAGTTCGAATCTCATCGCCCGCTCCAATTTTTACACATTAAAAATTCCAGAAAGCCGCCGTTTTTGGCGGTTTTTCGTGTTTTTATTAGGGCATCACCCAGACATGCTAAAGGGCGGGCAAAAGGCCGTGGTTACAGCTCGGTTACACAGCGGCGCGAGTTAGAGTAACTTTTTGCCATTCTAGAGCAAATTTGGATGTCAGCTGTTTAGGGGTATAGCGGACTCTTTCTACTCGGGTTGAGCGTTTCCGCTTTTGACCCTGGCTGTGTGAAAACGTGCTCTTAACGGAGTTGCTTAGAAATCAGTTTCACCCTCGCCCCTCATTGAGCACGATAGTTCGCCACAGGGTAGCGGCTAGCACTCGTTGAGCATGTGGTTCTAAGCGCGCGGGCCAGATTGAGGTTTTCACACAACCAAGACCCTTATCGGACATCCAATGGGTTGCCGCATCACCGGGGTGCTGCAATCGAGGGCTTCTTTTCGGCGGTGGCGATCTTATGCGCGTTCACGTGGCTCTGCTTGATGATCGGGGTTACGGCATCCAGATTGTCAATGACGTTGCCATGAGAGGGGCAGACAAGCTTGGTGGGCCAGTTTTCAAAGAAGGTACCCTCGATGTCAGCGAAGAGCTTGTCGGCATCGACAAACCGGGCGAAATATAACGCACGTGTTAGGAGATAAGTCGCCTTGTCGACATCGATGCCGCCGGTGATCTCAGAACTGGTGAGTGCGCAGTCGCCAGGTGCGTGATAGGGTGCATCTTCATCATCGTCATCGAAATCCTGCCCGTCGATGCTGAGGCCCTGGGGGTCCAGCCTCACCGGACTTTCGTGCGTAAATGAAAAGCCGTCGCAGACGAACATTGCCTGGCGGGTGCTCTCATAGGCCCACAACGTTCCGGGAAGATCTTTGATGACGCCGTCAATGAAGGTCACCTTGAGATCACCCAGATCCATCACATCGGCCGGTACCTTGTGGTGGAAACGATGAGCATGCTCGGGAAAGAACACATGATAGTCGCGCATGTCTCCGACCACCTTCATGTCAGGATACTTCTTGAGGAGGAGCGGTAAGGCGGCCGAATGCGGTAGCTCCGGATGAGTGACAAATAGATAATCGAGCGTCCGTCCTGCGAGCACCCGGTCAAGCTGAAGTTCGATTGAAGGCCACAGCGCCTGCATGGAGGTGTCAACCAACATGGTGTGGTTGTCGCCCCGCAACAGGAACAGCGATAGGTGCAGGTGGACGGGATGATCCTTGCTGCCAGCACCCATACATTGGTTGATCCAGAATATCTTGTCGGCGATTTCGCGCGGAAAGACCTCTTCGCTCATCACGCATCTCCTTGTGGGTTTGTCAATCCGACTCCCGCGACACGCGGTGAAGAAGTTCTTTGATCAGACCAACATGCTTTTTGACCATGGCCTCGCCTTTCAATACGCAGCCTGATGTGGGCGCGATAATCTCGACCCTGTAGGTGGCAAAGAAATGTTCGAGCCAGTCGATCAGCGGATTCGTCGTTGCGATCGGCAACCAGTGATAGCGCATGAGTGTGTGGTCTCTGACCTGCTCGTAGGTAGTACAATCCTCCTCGATCGAGTCGACGATCGAGGGAGCGGACGGGTCGGTCACCGAGATGTGCCCGAACATGTCGGATGTGAACAACGTTTTGCTCTCAGCATCGTAGACCCAATAAGTGTTAATCAGCCGAAGCAGGGCGGGGATGATTGTCAGGCTCTTCGATGCGCCGAGCGGCACCACGGCACCTCTATCGGGCTCCGTCCGGCGCACGCGGTCCGTTACCGCTGCGATAATCTCGCCTGATCCGGCAAATGGGTTGCGGCTTGATGTTACCAGCTCTTCGATCCAGCACAGCTCGCACAAAGCGGCGAGGTTGCCACTACAGGAATATTCGCTCCTTGTGAGAAATATCGTGATCGGTATTCCGGGGTCGATGAGTTCCTTGAGCTGCCTGGCCACCAAATCCTGATGTGCGGCAACGCCGGTGTCGATTAAATAGGCGCGGCCTTCTTCCAGAACTACGTAGTTGTTGTGGGGCGTGTATCGGCCCGCAATTTTTGGGGCCCAGGTGATGCGCCCGTCAAGTTCGATATGCCCGCCGAGCCGGTAAACCTTGCCAGGAAGAATTTCCTCGGCCGGCCTGAATGATGTATTGGGTCTTTCAGACACCATCACGTTCTCGAGCCCTGCAGATTTGGGCATTTTTTCCCCTTCGTTGCTGCTGCAAGTCGGATCGCGCTCAAGTGATCAATACTCCCATATAAAGAATCACCTTGACGGAGTATGTAATGCTGAATTGTGTACTGATGCCGCGGGCTGCGTCAACCGGCGAACACGCGCGCCGATTTCATTTGGGATTAATCACGCCCTCGGAGCTCTCCCCCTGGCAGATCGTTTCGACGCTTGTGTTGCATCGACCGATTGGAATCGCAGCACGGAAACGAACATGACGTCAGGTCTCTACTTAGCTGCCTGTCTTTCTGCAATTTCGGAATAAGGTATGCCGTAGGTCGGCCTCCTTCGAATCCGTCAATAAACACGAGAATTCCGAAACCGCTCCCATATTCCCCAAGGCATGACCATGCCTCTCGCCTTTACACGCAGGTTTGGAATTATGCCCAGTATCTTCACGGCTGAGCTATGCGCTCAGTTGGCAGTGGTGCGTTGAGGGAGCGCGGAGAATTAGAGGTTCCTGACTTCGACCCTATGGATGCCGGTGTTGAAGCGAGGATTCTGTTTCTTTTCGAAAAGCCAGGTCCAATGACGAGCAAGCACAAAACCGGCAAGCGTGTGGGATCTGGCTTTATCAGCAGAGACAATGACGACCCGGGCTTCAAACACCTTTCCCGAGCGGGCTCTAAGGTAAGTCGGAATTATGCCTCCACAGCCGAGCGTAAGGATGCTCAACCAAGTGCAATTGTGAGAAGTGTGTTGTGCCTTTCTCTAGGGTTGCTGACAATGCCATGCTGACAAGTCTAGCGATCTTTACCGCTTGCGCAGGAAACGCAGCGCAGCGCAGCTGGGTCGACCTCGAGACGTTTGGTTGCGATCAATTCATCGCACCCAGCGCAATAGCCGTATTCACCTTTGCCAATCCGATCGAGAGCAGCTCTCAGGCTGGTTATGCGCAGATCTCTGCGATTTCCTGAAGCAATCGCCATGGCTTGGCCCTGTAGTGCATCAACCCGAGACAGTCTTCCAAAACGTTGTTGGTCGAGTTCAACTGATTGCCGATCTTCGACCGAAGATTCTGCGAGTCTTCTCAGATCTTCCAACTCCAATGAGATTTGGTCGCTCAGCTTCTCAATCAATGATTTGGGTAGTTCGCTCACTAGCCGTTCCTTCTTGAAGGCAATACAATGTGATATTCTTCTGCTGAGAGACTTGTGTTCATCTTTGGAGTCCGTGATGCAACTGCAATCACTGGTTCCTTTTGCGTTATCTTCTATGTTGTTGGCGATCAGACACCGAGCAAGCTTGGCATAGAGGGGGACGTCTTGGCTCACATCTTGTCCCTAACCCCTTCCTGAAGCAGCTCTGATCCGCCTCAGGGTGATGGTTTCGCCCGCAGGCAGCTTCTCGAAGTTGTCCACGACCAACACATACGCCATGTGATAGGTTAGGTGTTTTTCGGCTCCAATGCCATCGATGCGGCAATGCCACTTCAGCTGATCTAGGCGATGCACGGCTCTGCGAGCAAGTCGACAATATCGAATGATAACTGGCTGGCTGCCATCAGCATAACCGGCTTACTTCGCTGTCAATATGATACCTGGACGAGTGGGATTAAAACGGACCCTGCCCATCACGAAATCTATGTTTCTAACCGCCCAACAACGGACGTGACTGCCGACAGAAATATGCACTGTTTTGTGTGCGGGAGATACTCATGGCCTTAGGGATTTCAGATCTTGATACGGGCGTTCAAAACCTGTTGACTTAGACGCCACACAACAGGAGGTCTCTATGGACCCAGCCTTCAAGTCAGAAAATGTCGCAGTTGTTACCGGTGCTGCATTGGGCATCGGGCGCTCCGCCGCCACTCGGTTTGCTGAGATAGGCATGCGTGTAGTGTTGATCGACCTCTCTTCGGGCGACTTTGATGAGACGGCAACTCGGCTCAAGGATACTTTCGGCGACAGCAATATTCTAAAAGCTGAGCTGAGCGTGACCGATGTTGAGGGGCTCAACGATCTGGCCTCTGATGTCGCTCAGGTCTTCGCGGTACCCTCGGTTGTGATGAACAATGCGGCAAGCCGGGTCGGCGGTGACTGCTTCGCCGATAAAGCTGATTGGCGGAAGACCTTTGAGGTCAATCTATGGGGCGTCGTGAATGGTACCGACGCATTTGCCACCATGATGATTGAGGCCGGCGGGCCACGCCGGGTCATTAATGTCTGCTCTAAGCAGGGGATCACAAATCCGCCGCGCAACCCAGCCTACAACATGACCAAGTCAGCGGTGAAGATCTACACAGAAGTTCTTCAGCACGAGCTGCGTAACCGAAATGGTTGCGAAGTCTCTGCGCATCTATTGGTTCCGGGTTGGACCACCACCGGAAAACAGGAACACAAGCCCGGTGCTTGGATGCCGGAGCAGGTGGTGGACTATATGCTCAGCAAAATCGAGCGCGGAAGCTTTTACATCATTTGCTCCGACAATGAGGTGAGTGAGGTGGAAGATGCCAAGCGGATCATCTGGGGCGCGATGGATATGACAGAAGACCGACCCCCGCTATCACGCTGGCATAACGAGTATTACGGGGAATTTGATGTCTTCGAGCCATGAGGCTTCAGATGGCTGTGGTCGCAGCTTGGGTATACAGCACGCACTTTCGAGGTAGTTCTTTGTGATCCTTTGAAAAATTTGAACGTCCGTTCTTTGGCGAGTTAGCCAACATCTCTTCTGCCAAGCGTAACTTCTGAATCTGACCCAAGCTGGTATCTAACTCGGAATGGTAGCCGGTAAAGATCGCGGGCGCGTTAGGGATGGTTTTAAGGGTTGCTCGTCCACATGCCGCCTCACACCGGAGGCCAAATGCGGCGCCCAGCGAGTGGACCGTTCGGCGCATGGATTGTCAGATCGAGCACGTGCCGCCCGGTCCATCTCTCGTTCAGGCCTACCTCGCGAAAGCGCGGCTCAAAGTTTTCCTCGCCATCCTCCATCTCCATGAATTCATATAAGATTCCGTGCTTGGCCCAGCCGACTATCGAAATCAACTTGCGCGCGCCGATGCAGCCGCGTGCACGCGTGACCTGAGGTAGTTTCATCTGCCGGTACCAATAGGACAAATCGACGTCCTCGGTCTGGCTTGGTGTGTGGTAGTTGCCGAACTGGATCGCCGGCGGTGCTCCAGTGCCCGGCAGATGCCGATACCAATCAGGACCGCTCACCCGGGTTTCTTCGATGAAGATGCCGAGACGCAGCTCCTTGCGCTGGTTTAGCTTGGCCTCGGTCTCAGCGTTGGGGCAGTGGGAGGGGTTAGGATTGAAGAACACGTCCGCAGATGCTGCGGCGGTTACCAGAAGGTATTGGGAGCCCCGGGGGATATTGGGATCATCGACCTCGATTCGGTCGGGAGCTCCGGGCTGGCGGCTCTTGCCGGTGACCGGAGCTCGCTCATAATGACCGACCCAGATATGGCCAGGCTGGGCCTGCAGTGTAGGCAGGTACGTCCCATGATACCAGGCAAGGAATTCATCCCGTCCAGCGTCGTCTACATCGTACCATTCTGCCTTGATTGCGGTGTCCATCAACTAACTCCCCTAGCTATTACCATCGGGCGTGACCATCGAACATTCGCAGATGGCTTGCCGGCCCCCACAACCTTATCATCTCATGACCCTTGGCGGCGAGTAGAATTTTCTGGCTTTGGGCGGTGCAACGGCGAGGCAAGCAAAGCCAAGGTGAACAAAGTCCATCGTGCCGTAAGGTCTATTTTAACTCAAGTTGTAGATAACACTTCCAAATCAATAATGCTAAGAGGTGTTGCTGGGCTAGTAGATTGGCCCACCTCGAGTTCCGTCCATCATGGCGCACATGGACGTGGGCATGGATGCTGAGTGGCTACAAAACGTGGCGATTGCGTCAGCTAAGGAAAAAAAATGGAAGTAAAAACGACCTTGAAGGTGCTTAATCAGGCCGACATTGAGGCCCA
The DNA here is from genome assembly GCA_963582255.1 of Alphaproteobacteria bacterium. GTDB lineage: Bacteria > Pseudomonadota > Alphaproteobacteria > Rhizobiales > TMED25 > CAUZRD01. Next base: position 23,000 of record CAUZRD010000008.1, read on the forward strand.
ACCCGGTGTGACTGAAGGTCAGACGCTTAAGCAGCTCGTCGGTAATGCGCAAAACCCGACTGATCGGGTGCGCGTCGCCTTCGCAACCTACCAGCCAGGCACGATAGAGAAGCTGCACTGGCACCCGATCGAGGCGCTGTATTTCATTCACACTGGCTCTGCCGTCGTCCGCGATATCGAGGGAGGGGAGTACGAAGTTGGACCTGGCTCGGTGATTTATGCACCTGCTGGCATCGCTGGTGCACATGAATGGGAAGTGAAAGAAAGTATGACGCTGCTCGCAGTGCGTGCCACGACCGATCCTGCGCGCAAGTTCCAGTTTACCGTCGACAAGGATACGAAGCGCTCCTACATCGAACTTGATGAACTAGAGCGGCGAGGTGGCGTAAGTTTCGTGTCGCACTACTAGTGGATTGACCCTAATGTTCGTCCGATTGAACCACGCCGGCCTACTTGGCAGAGATGGATTCCGAAAGTCTGCATGTCTCAACTTCCGTACCGGCACTGATTTGGTCTCAGCTTTATCGGTGGAGTTAGGGAGACGTAGGAGAGAGGTGGCGGGTAGTTCGATCAATGAGCCTTCGAAAGTCTTCCCGTTAAATGCTTAGCGGCCACGTCAGACTACTTCGCGAAGAAGGCCGGGCAATTCTGTTTGGTGCGCTGTGCTTATTCATGGCGAGCCCTGGGCAGACTTATGTTTTTGCGGTGTTTGTTGGATCGTTGGGGCTCGCCGCGGGCCTCAGCCCGGCGGAGCTTGGGACTCTATATCTTATTGGAACGTTGGGCTCCGCCGCCCTATTACCCCTCGCAGGGCACTGGATTGATCGGGTTGATTTGAAGCGCTATGTAGCACTCTCCTTTGCGTGCCTTGCGGCGGCTTGTTTTCTAGGATCGATTGTTAATGGTCCGATTACACTTCTCATTGCCTTCGTGGCTCTGCGGTTAAGTGGCCAGGGCCTCATGACGCATATTTCGGTTACTTCTACGGCGCGCTATTTTGGAGCACGCCGCGGACTTGCTCTGTCAATGACTTCGCTCGGGATAGCGCTTTCGGCGGCAGTGACACCGATAATTTCGGTTGTTGCGATCGGTGTAATCGGCTGGAGGCTTACCTACGTCGCCTTCGGCGTGTTCAGCCTCTGCATAGCCCTGCCCCTGCTGCTTATGCTGATTGTTCGCCGCCCGACATTTACTAGGCCGCCACCGCGGAGTGACGGCGCGCGCGAGCCGCGTGCGCGCGACGGGATGATGATTCTCGTACGTAGCCGCTATTTCTGGTTTGCCTGCGCTGCGATGATTTTTCACCCCTTCACCTCTACTGCATTGATTTTTCATATAGAATCAATTGGCACTTCAAAAGGCTGGTCGCTAGATCTCGTGGCAACTTCTTTTGTTGCCTTTGCGGTCGGGCAGGTTGTTAGCCTTCTCCTTGCTGGTGCGATTATAGACCGGCTCGGTGCACGCACCGTGCTCGTTCTTATGAATGTGCCACTGATGGTCGGGCTCGTGGTATTTGCCCTCTCGGATCATCCAACTGCGCTGTTTATATGTCTCGGTCTTGCCGGGGTCACATCGGGCCTATTCCAGACTGCAGTTGGAGCGGTGTGGGCGGAGGTATATGGCACGGCAAGCCTTGGGACGATCCGCAGTGCAGCCCATATGCTGTTGGTTGCAAGTACCGCCTGTGGGCCGGCTGCAATCGGGCTAGGGCTCGAGCTCGGCTTCTCAGTTGAAGCGAATCTTTGGGTGCTACTCGGTATTGGAATCGTAGCCACTATGATTGCCTGGCGCGGGATCCATCCCGGTCCCTATCGATGGAAAATCGGAACTAAAGGGAACGTCGGATAAATGCAAGCTTGCTAATTCTGGCGTCACGATAATATCGATATCCTGCCTGGTTCCGCCATGCAGGATTAACTAATCTAATGTCTGCATAGTAATGCCCAGTGTTAATCGGAAGGTCTGCTGCTTGTAATGCTTTGGAAATATTCATCTTGACTCTCCGGTTGCGGGAGAGGTCAAGGTAGTTAAGAATTAAAAATAAATAGAACTTTGATGACCGTATTGGTAGAAACTTTATCAATCGATTGGCTGTGCCGAAAAACTTGGCAGCGTGCTGCGAAGAATACGCTTTGGTGCCTGATTGGATGCTCAATTGGTGATCTTGGAACCATTGCGTTATTTCAATACGCTGGTATTCCTTGGCCGACACTATTGATAATGATTCTGGCTATTATCAACGGGTTGCTAACGTCCATTGCGCTGGAAACGGGTATCCTTTCGCGGCAAATGACGTTACGCATGGCCTTTAAAACGGCGATAGGCATGTCGTTGGTTTCAATGGTTTCGATGGAAGCGGCGATGAATATTGTCGATGTCTGGCTGACTGGAGGAGCCAAGCTGACATGGTGGGTCATTCCGATCATGCTATTCTCTGGTTTTATACCGCCTTTGCCCTATAATTACTGGAGGCTCAAAGTGCTTGGTAAATCCTGCCACTAGGAGAAATATTGATGTCAAAGCCGGTGGTTGGCGTAATTGGAAATGCAGGGATTGTTGGAAGTGGATTTCCAGTACAACAGGTTGGAGAAAAATATCTGCACGCGCTGGTCGAGGTCACCGATGTGGTTCCGATTGTCTTCGCCGCCATGCCAGAAATTACCGATGTTGGCCGATTGCTCGATGTGGTTGATGGAGTTTTGCTGACGGGTGGCCGGGCTAATGTACATCCAAAACACTTCAACGTTGAGCCGCATACCGCATATGAGCCCTATGACGAACGCCGTGATGCGGTTGCCATTAAGGTAGTGACCGAATGTGTTGCCTGCGGCATTCCGGTTTTTGGTGTTTGCCGTGGGATGCAGGAAATGAATGTTGCTTTTGGTGGTACACTACATCCAGAAATTCGTGAAATACCGGGACGTATGAATCATCGGATGCCTCGGCTTGAAAATGGTGAGCCCCATCCGGACCCAGAGGTAGTGTTTGCAGATAGGCATGATGTCGCGCTGATCTCAGGCGGGGTGTTTGCCAATCTACTTGGGACTGAGAATATCCGGGTTAATTCGCTGCATGGACAGGGAATTCTCAAACTTGGAGAGCGCGTTGTTACCGAAGGGATGGCGGAGGATGGCACTATCGAGGCAATCCGTATTGTAGGTGCTCCTAATTTTGCGCTCGGTGTACAGTGGCACGCGGAGCATGATGCCCGAACTAATCCGATTAACCGAACCTTATTCAAGGCATTTGGAACAGCAGTCGCCGAACGAGCGGTTAACTAGAGACCTTCCCACTGATCAATCTGCCCGGGATGGTTGGTGAGGCCTTGCCTCCTAGAGCTGTGGTAGTGGTTTATGTGGCCGACCCGGAGTCATCATTGATTTGCTGAGATGGGCATCATTTGCGTTATCTCTAATTGCGCGCAATGCAACAATCCCACATCATTGCATATGATCCAGCAAGCTGCCTGTAGAGTTCGTCCAGTTGATTGCAATGAATTTGGTTTTTGCCGTTACGATGCTGTGGGTGTAGTTGTTTGCGCCATGCAGTAAGCAATATCTATTATGCTGCGGTTAGTTTTCTAGCGCGAATTGGTGCTTTAAAAAACTGACAAGTGGGTAGGTTGATGCGTGGTCAGATTGTTTGGCATTTTCAACGTATACAATGTCGATTTTGCCGCCCACTTTGTGGTAGTTGGCCGCGAATCTTTGAGGCTCGTTGAGGTCGAGTGGGGAAGCTGTATCGCGGTAATCGTGGACCTCATCGGAAGTTCCTTGAATCCAGAGAGCCGGTGGGGTCTCGACCCCCTCTCCATTTTCAAGCGCTAGCATTGGGTTGCCTTCGGCCATCGCCTCTTCGGTCCGCCAGTAGGTGTCATGGTGCTCGGGGATATCTCCAACCCAACTTGGTAAGTTGGTTTGTGAGCGCGAGCGTAGAGCATGTCTATAACGTGACAGGGGATTGATGACGGGCCACAGCATACCCACACAATTGACGGTCGCGTCTACGGGGGGTGCGTCAGAGTCAAGTTTGATTGATGCGTATCGTGAGTCGCGTGGACGCATTGCAGCAAGCATGGCCAGGTGCCCGCCACTGGATTGTCCAACCAAGCCGATACGATGAATGTCAATCTGGAGATCTTCGGCATGGGTTTTCAGCCATCGCACTGCGTAGTTTATGTCTATTAACGATGACGGGTAGCCATCTTCAGCGTGGCGAAAATCAATGGCCGCAGCGGCAATGCCGGCCTTGGCAAGGACTTCGTCACGTGGCGTGCAATCCTCAGGGTTTCCGAGGTTCCATGCGCCTCCATGAAGGTCGAGTATAACCGGGAAAGGACCCGTCCCTGTTGGGCGAAAAAGGCGCATCATCATTGTCCGTTCACCGTGTTGAAGATATTCAATATCTACGATGGTATGCGTCAGCGTTTCGGTGGTCATGGTTTGCATTTCCTTGACAAGGGCGGTCGTGCCCTCCGGTAAGCCGTGATGATGTGTTGATGCGTGCTCTTTAATGGTAGTTAGATTAGCCTAATAGCACGAAGATCAACAGCCGCAGAGTTCCTTGGTTTAATGCTCACTATAGTTGTAATATAAGCTCTAAAATTAAGCCCTCGGATGATTATTATGTCTGATGGTAATGTTTTTTAGGTAAGCCACCTCAAAGGTTATGCGCTTGGTCTTGGTGGAAAAACTTTCCAGATACCGTCGGTGGTAGCAACAATCCGTGAACCAGCCACCATTGTGGAGCGAACAAAGATCAGTGAACGGGTCTTGCGGACGACTTCCGGGGCAGTTTCAATGAATTCGCCGATGTGTGCTGCGTCAATAAAACGCACGCTGAGTTCTATTGTGGCCTGCAAATTGCCATCATTAACACGGCGACCGGCAAGGGCGAGAGCCCGGTCAGCAAAGGCAGCAAGCACGCCGCCATGGATTACACCGCGTCGATTCTGGTGCCTCGGCTCAACGACAAAACCATAACGAGGAGCCTCACCATCTTCTTTGAAATAAACTTGGCCGACAAATTCAATATAATCGACTGCCCGTAGTGGCTCCCATCCATCAGAGGTGAGTGTTTCTTGGGTGTGTGTTACGGGGGTTTCTTCATTTACTTTCATTAGTAATTATCCTTTGAATTAGGTTTCAAGTCAGCTGCAAGGCCAAAGGTGGTATCTGTGGCGGTGGGCCTAGGCTTTGGTTTTCATAAAACATTCAACTGAGTCGGTGATAATAAAGGCTAATCAGCCGTTCCCAATGTAACTCGGTCGTGGTCCGATCGTAGACCTTACGTTCAGGAAATGCGAAGCCGTGATGAGCCCAGAGTTTTTCAGGGTATTTTCGAGGAGGAAGAACCTGTGTCTACTTTGGCACGAAAGAAACCCTTGAAAGGCTTCACCCCTTGTCATAATAGGAGGGGTTGGTAGC
>CAUZRD010000009.1:0-28002 GCA_963582255.1 Alphaproteobacteria bacterium
AAGGTAGGTGATATGGATACAGAACTATTTGGGGAATGGTTCCGCGCCTTTGCCATGAACGCTGGTATTACTCTTCATATCGACAACATCTATGGCGATAATGCACACCATATTGCCGAATCATGTTTTAAGGCGCTTGCTAGGGCTTTGCGTCAGGCGGTTGCTATCGATCCAGACGCACCCAAGCGTTTGCCATCAACCAAAGGCGTTCTTTAGTCACACATTTCGTCGTTTATCGTGCCTTGAGGGTTACACAAGTTCATAGTCTATACTGCTAAGATAATTCAGAATTCGGATGGACATTAATATGTTTGATGCCGTACGGCGATTTTTTCAAAATGCAACGAGTGGGGCAGTGCGTGATGGTATAGCTGTGCGCAGTGCGGCTGAAACCTATAAAGACTTCAAGATACAGCCAGCTCCTCGCAAGCAGGGATCTCAATGGCTTACCGCAGGGCTTATATCAAAGTCAGGGTCAGATGGAGAGCAGGTGTCGGAGTTTGTCCGCTCAGATATGTTCTCATCGAGAGATGATGCTGAGAGCTGTGCAATGGTAAAGGGGCGCCAGATTATTGATGAGCAGGGTGATAGCCTTTTTGATCGCTCTTCACCCTGATATTTTAGTGCTTCAATCGTGCATCCAATAAAGGCCGGGCGAGTTACCCGGCCTTTATTGGGTTAGTTAACCTGCCTTTGCCTCATAATCATTGATGTCTAGCTTCAAAAGCTGCATCGCATTAGTAGTGCAGATTTTTTCCCGGTCATCTTCGCTTAAACCGTCGATCTGATAGACGTGCTCAACCGGATCATACTCGCCCATATCAAAAGGGTAATCGGTCCCGAGGACGATTTGATCTGTGCCGAATATTTTTATCAAATGCTCGAGTTGCTCAATTGAAAACACCAATGTATCGACATAGAATTTTTTTAGATATGTGGACGGTTTTTGATGAATTTTCTGCCGACAATCAGGTCGTGCGCCATAGGCGTGATCAATTCGTGCAAAGTAATGGGTAGTGAACGCGCCACCATGAGAAAGCACAAATTTTAGATTTGGGAAACGCTCCAATACGCCATCGAAAATCAGATAGTGTACGCCAACAGTAGTATCGAGCGGATTGCCGATCAAATTCATAAAATGATGGCGAGCCAGTCTTGGACTTAAGAATGAGGATGGATGAATAAGCATCGGCACATCAAGTTCTTGTGCGGCTTCCCAAAATGGGTCGAGCCTTGGTGTGGAGATCTCTTCAGTCTCACTAACCCGCGCTCCGATCTGAATTCCACCAAACCCTAGCTCGTTGATGCAGCGTTTGAGCTCGCGGATTGCTAGATCGGTGTCTTGTAACGGTACCGTCCCAAGCCCAACGTGGCGATTTGGAGCCTCCTTTATTTTGGCCGCTAGCCCGTTATTGACAATCTCCGCTGATTCCGCACCAAGGCTTGGTTCGGCCGCGTAATAAAATTGGCTTGGGCTGCACGAGATGGCGGCCACATCGAGTTGCATCTTATCCATATCTTTCAGCCGAGTAGGGATGTCGGTGAGCATTGGCAGCCGTTCGGCGTGGTGTTTGTTGCTCTGTTCTCGTGAGACAGGATCAGCTAGGCGCACTGCGATCAGTGGTTCATCTGGCAAGTGCGGCTTAACCAGATCATCGGCTGCAGGAATGGACATATGGATATGAAAATCGAGTGTCGGTGTTTTCGGCCGTGGGCGTGTTGATAGATGATCGCGACCTGCGGTTGATCCATAGGGTTTTAAGGGTATGTCGTATTCAGCCATGACGGTTCCTTCTTGACGGTTTGTGATTGGTAGGTGGGCATTAGAAATCTTAGCTTTCAATGTGAGAATGCTCGCTTGTTTCTGATTCTTGTTGACGGTCTTGCGCCAGTACTTCGCGGTATTGTCGATTGGCATGTGCCATGGTTGGCCATCCCGCATACATTCCTACATGGATCATAATTTCGCATATTTCATCGTGACTCATGCCGATTTTACGTGCGCTGCGATAATGGCTGTGGTTGCCTGATGGGCGAGCGAGTGCGATATTAGCAGCCAGTGTGATGATCTGACGGTCTCTCAACGATAGATGTGGACGCTGCCAGATCTGACCCCATAAATACCCAAGAGAAAGATCAAACATTTCATCATACGTATCCTCCTGCTCGTGCAGGCTATCCTCTCGACCCATTTTCTCCAGAATATCTCGTCCCTTTTGCAGCTCTTCCTCGGTGATCATGATGTTCTCCTTTGTGATTAGCAGCGGTAATTTTTAGTCTTGACCAAGGTAATCATGATGGAGAAGACCCCATGCAACAATGGAGTTAGGAAAACAATATGCTCTAACTTCAGGAATGGAAAGAAAAGGATATTTCTCGCCCATATATGATAGTTACATGAAATAAAAGATCGCACGTGGAAGCAAACAATTGTTAAGCTAGGCTGCGCTGCGACGTAACCCCAGATCAGATCCATATCCAAGCGATTTCAACTAGTATGGTTGGAATGATTAAGCTCGCCCTGATCGAGCAAGGGCAGTGTTTTCTGTGAAATAAGCCCACTGACTAAAGGTATATGGCCTGAAAGATCCTAGCAACAAATGCGTGGGTTTGGTCAGGCCAGCGCGCGCAGAAAATCTTTGCAGATAGCTCAATAATACGTCAATAAAATCCGAAAGTTAGCTTTCGTTGCAGCGCTTGATTTTGTGTCAGATCACGCCCATTCTCTAGCGCAATTACGGCAGGGACTAGATTCATAATGAAACCAGAATCAAGGTATGATACCCACGTTCCGGGACTGCACGAGAGATGATGATTGTCCAACCAAAGCTCGTTCTTGCCAGTCGATCTGAGCGCCGATTAGCTCTTCTAGAGCAGGTGGGTGTGAAGCCGGACCTGTTGCGACCAGTTGATATTAATGAGTCTCCCCACCTGGGTGAGCTGCCACGCGTTTTGGCTCGGCGCCTAGCGCGTGAGAAGGCCGAAGCCGCGCTTAAGCTGATCCACGAAGAAGGAGGTCTAGGGGATGTGGTCATCCTTGCGGCTGATACCGTGGTTGCCGTTGGCCGCCGGCCTATCCCCAAGCCCAAACTTCTTGAAGAAGCTGTTGATGCCTTGCGACTTCTTTCTGGTCGTGGTCATCGGGTTTTCACATCGGTGTGTGTCGTCGGTGCGGGCGGACTTATGCGTGAGCGTACGGTTGAAGCAAGGGTGCGGTTCAAGCGGCTGTCCCACGATGAAATTGAAAATTATCTTGCAAGCGGTGAGTGGTGCGATAAGGCTGGAGGCTATGCAATACAGGGACTGGCAGGCGCCTTTGTCGTTCGCATCATCGGGTCTTATACAGCGATTGTTGGGTTACCGCTTTATGAAAGTGTGAATCTTCTTCTCGATGCCGGATGCCAAGTACACCACAATTGGCCGATGAATTCTGGTGGTCACTAAAGATGTTTCTGCGCAACTTTGATAGTTGATTGTATATTTAATTTAGCGGACTGGTAATTAGTCAACTGGTTTTGTGCATGCTGTCGCAGATTTGCGTTAAACTGATGATAGCAAATACCTCTCATGGAGGCTGATCGATGGTGCCGCGCTGTAGCCTGCTGGCTGTCCTGATAATTGCCCTGCCCGGTTTTTTTATAAATCCGGCATATGCTGATCCGATAGAGTCGTTGATCTTGGGTCAGAAAAGAATCCTCAATGAATTCTGGACTAGTTGGATTTCGTTTCGCGAATATAATGGTCTTCTGGTCTATTTTAGTCATTTGGTCAGTTATCGCTGCGCTATCAAGGAAGTGCGTTATGGCATCAACAGTGAGGTGGCGCGCGATCTCTATGTGATTCCGCCGTGTGATCCCGATAATCTTTATACGATTCCGCCTAGTACTTTGATCTATAGAACGATTCCTCCATCCACCAAGATGATGAGCGTAAAACTCATTTATACCGATGGTGAGGAATCTGAAACGCGTATTTTTAGTGTTCCGCAATGAGTAAAATTGATGGTAAAATGCCACAAAAAAATAAAAAATCTCCAACCTGTCCAAATTGTAGGCAACCGGCGGGCGGTGAGGATAAGCCTTTTTGCTCGAGGCGTTGTGCGGAGATAGATCTTGGCCGTTGGTTAAAGGGCGGATACGCCATTGCTGGCGATCCGGTGTTGTCTAATGATGAAATGAATGATGATTCGGAAGAGCATTGAGCTGCGCGCTGATGTATGGACTTAAAGCGCGATGTTTCCTATAACGCCGCGGCGTGTGCGTATTGTTGGTATGATTTTTTGCCTCAAGATTAAATTTGATTTTGCCCAGGTAGCTCAGTTGGTAGAGCAGCGGACTGAAAATCCGCGTGTCGGTGGTTCGAGTCCGCCCCTGGGCACCACTTTCCCAGTTTCAGATTACCTGCCTCACTGATTTGTAAGCATTTGTTTTGTTTGCAGGTGGTGAGTGATGCACAAAGTAGAGCCAAAAATGGTAATTAAGGGGAAAACGTACCCCACGGGAATTCAACAAACTTGAAATCACCCAACGTGGTTCAGTGATTTTTAAATCGCCATATAAGACAACTGAACTGGTTACCTAACTCCCACGCCTAATCTGTGTAACATCCCAAAAACATATAACGTGACACACCCCCAGTGTCCCTGCATGGGGTAGCGCATTAGAGCTCTTTCTGTTTAAGCTATGATATCTGCCGAGGGATCAAACGAGGATAAAAATGGATGTTTTTGATCTGAATGAGGAGCAGCATTTCGATAGTGTTAGGCATGTCGAACATATATTGAGTCAGTTTTCCGGTGGTGATACCACGGTGGCGTGCTGGGAGCCTGACCAAATTAGTCCTAATCACTGCCACCCAGGCGCTACTGAAATCTATTTCTGCTACACTGGCGGCGGGCGTATGATCACGCCGCTGCGCGAAGTTGATGTCGTTCCCGGTAGCTTCGTCGTCCATCCACCGGGCGAGGTTCATGAATATGTCAATGGATCTGAGCGCACGCTTCTGTTCCGGGTACGTATAGGTGATGATCTGGTCTCTCGCCATTTGGGTAATAGGCGCCTTGAGGACTGGGTACAGAAGCCAGAAGATGCTGCCTATTTTGCTAAAAACCCGGTGGTCTGAGGGAAGAAATCGAAGATTAAGAAGATAAAGAACATTACATCGGGGTCTATTTGATAGACGGATCGAAGAGATCATCCACAGCAGGCACAAGTTTGAGATAAAGCCAACCAGAAAAAATAACCCCCTATAAGCTATCGATCCGGTCGATGCTCCTCAAATCAGGGAACATACGCGCCCATGCCAAGGTTGTGGCGATGGTGACGATGCCGCCGACCACTACCGCGGGGATAGCTGTAATCCATGCAGCCATCAGTCCGGCGCGGAAATCGCCGAGTTCGTTTGAGGCATTGATTGCAACGGAGCTTACCGCATTTACTCGTCCACGCATCTCATCGGGCGTTGCAATCTGCATGATGGTCTGGCGGACATAAACGCTGAGCATGTCTGAACCTCCCCATACCGTAAGCATTAGTATTGAAAACCAGAATACTTCCGAACAAGCAAATGCGATGGTAGAAGCGCCAAGAATAAAGGTGGAGATGAATAGTGTTGGGCCCATATGGCGCGGAGATGGCATTTGGGTAAGCGCAATGCCGACCAGCAGCCCGCCAACCGCTGGCATGGTACGCATGATACCAAGGCCCTCTGGTCCCACATGGAGGATGTCTTTGGCAAATACTGGCAATAGCCCCATAATGCCTGAAAATAGCACAGCGATTAGATCGAGCGTGATCGCGCCCAGCATGATCTTTTTCCGCCATACAAATGAAAAGCCGCCCAGCACTGTTTCAAGGTCGATGCGGTTGGTCGAACGCTTGACGCCGCTGAGCACTATCGGAATTGCGGCAAGCCCGGCAATGGCAAAACAGATTGCCACTACTAGATAGACCCACATGCCGATTATCACGATTAGGAAGCCGCCAATCGCCGGGCCCAGCATGAAGCCAGCCTTGAGCAGAGAAGAGGAGACCGCCACAGCGGTGGCGAATTGCTCTCGCGGCACTACATTTGCGAGGATTGCATTGACCGTTGGCTGAAAAAATGTCTTGGCTGAACCATGTGCTACCAGCAGCAAAAAAATCGGCCATACCGCCGCACCTTCTGTCAACGCGTAATATAGGAACAGACCTGAGATTGCGGCGGCAATGAGATTTGTGATGATGCAAATGCTGCGCCGGTTAAAGCGATCTGCTACCAAGCCTGAAACCAAGAACAGTGCTAACACTGGCAAGAATTGGGCGAGCCCGACAAGGCCCAGATCGAAAGGATCTCCGGTCAGCTCATAGACCTGCCAGCCAACGGCGACACTAAGCATCTGTAAAGCTGCACTGTTGAAGATGCGCATCACGCCAAAGCATAAAAAGTTGGGGTTATGGTAAAGCGAGCCCGGCAGCACGGCCGGCTCGTCAGGTTCTGTCCCGGGAGAAGCCGTCGGCATTTTTACCACATCTCTTTTATAACTTGGCTTACGTCTTGAACTTCCACCGTGTCATATGACACCAAACGCGGTGCGCGGCAATCAGACTGAGTTGATAGGGGCCGCTTGTGCAACTTTGCGATAAACGCCGGGAGAGCCCGGAGCAAACTGGCAAACACCCCATGCAGCGGCTTGACGTAGTTCACCAAAGGTCTGATCTGCAAGGTTCTGCTCGCCGGCAAACTCATGCATTAGAAAGTGGCGGCTAGTTCCTTCCATGGTCAGATAGCGGCGCAACCGTTTAAGCCCCGGCACCCGAGCGCAGGCCGAAACATAGGAGGTTTCGAACCAGATGTTGAAGGCTTGAATCTGGTCCAGCGCTACATCAAATCTGTCTATCAACAAAAGCGGCGCGAAGGCTTTTTTGCAACTCTCAATACCGGAATCGGTGCAGACGGCTACATAGCGCGCCTGATTTTGCATGCGCTCGTTGTGGTATGTGGCGTCGCGGACTTCCCGCACCGCCCTCAGTCTCTGATAGGGCTTGTCGTAGAGATCACCCAGCGTTGGCGTTACATAGATGGTGACGTGGGTTTGGGGTGCTGTGGCACCGCTTGGCGGACCAATGGTTAGGTCTGTGGCCAGATCAAAGCTTGCTGCCGGGCCGAATCCGATTGCCATACGTGGCGGGAACATCTCTTCTACCAGCCATGGTCGGAACTCATCAAGATGTTCCGGTGCCAGATCGCAGAACACCGCCAATAGGCCGGTGCCGCACACTAGTTCTTTAGCCTGGTGTGCTTGGCCACAATCGCACTGGGCATAGCATGTCTTAGCTTGGTGACAATCTCAGATAACCATTTAGTCATTTCCGCTACCTGCCTTGGTTTCAAAACTGTGTTTAAGTGAAAGCGTGACGCTTCCATAGTCTTGGGTCAATATGTATCCCCACGGGCTAGTAGAATTTGTTGATGCATTTTGTCACGATGATCTGGCGACTGCTCGTGCAATTTGGGAGGGTTTTTATCTGGTGATTGAGTTTTTTTTACAAGACACCGGGGCTCAATAATGCAGCATTTATCAAACAAGCGCTTCACATGATGGGTATTCTCAACATTTCTGCGCGTATGCGTGCGCCCCACCCGGCTTTTTCTGAGACTGATCTGCAGGCAATCAGTACGGTTTTGGGCAAGGCTGGTTTGTTGGAATTTTATTGTACTATCACTGTTTGAACGGCGAGGAAAAGGAAACGAGATGGAACTAGGTCTTTTTATGATGCCGGTGCATCACCCTGAGAAGGACTGGGCGCAAGCGCTGCAGGAAGATTGCGATGCGGTGATTGATGCTGACCATCTTGGCTTCACCGAGGTTTGGGTTGGCGAGCATTTTACAACCAAGGTTGAGATGATCCCGTCACCATTCATGCTATTTGCAAGGGTTTTGGATCGCGCAAAAAATATTCGCTTCGGCACGGGAGTTATCAATTTGCCTCACCACAATCCGATTGTTGTGGCGGCTGAGGCCGCGATGCTTGATCAGATGAGTGGCGGGAGGGTGATGCTGGGAGTTGGCCCCGGCGGACTTGCCAGCGATGCTGAATTGTTTGGCCAGGCTGATGACATGGCCGGGCGCTATCCGATTACGCTAGAAGCGATTGATGTTATTTTGCAAGCTTGGAAGGCTGGCTCCCCGTTCAAGGTTGAGGGGAAGCACTGGAATTTTGCTCTGGAGCGAGCAATCTGGGAGCATGGCGGTATCGGTCAGCTGTGTCGACCCATGCAACGTCCGCATCCACCGATTGCCATGGCGATGGTCGGGCCGGGCGGGCCCACGGCGGCTTATATTGCCGAGCGAGATTTTATTCCAATCTCGGCTAATTTTATCCCGCTTGAAAATGTTGAGGCTCAATGGAGGGTCTATAGTGAAGCCCGCGAGGCGGTAGGAAAGCCCGCTGATCCGGCAATCTGGCGCGTGGCGCGTAATATTTTGGTGACTGAGACACAGGCCCAGGCGCGTGATCAACTTTGTGATCTTGACGGCACACTTGCTTATTATTTCCGTTATTTGCGCGGTGCTCGCCGGCTTGCCGAGGGCCGCCAGATTGATGCCTCACTGGGTCCCGTGGAACTTCACAAGGAACTCGGCGTTGCCGAAATAATTGATCAATGTGTGATCGCAGGAACTTCCAATCAGGTGCTAGATCAGCTTGTCGCTCTGGTCGACCGGCTGGGCCCGTTTGGTCACCTCATCACAGTTGGCCATGACTGGGAGAAAACCGGGCTTTGGCAATCATCGATGAGGCTCTTAGCTGAAGATGTAATGCCCAAGCTTTCCCAGTATGCGGGGAGTGTGGGCAGGTCATGATATTGCCGTGATCGGAGCTATGGGCTCTTAGAATAACATTTCAAGTCAACGGTCGCTTGCCGTCCGCACGAACTTTTTGTGATATACTGCGAGATGCAAAACTCCCAAGGGGACCATTTGATTAAAGAAGCTTTAGGAGAGTAAAATAATGTTAAAAAAAATTGGTTATGCGCTATTGGCGCTTGGTGTCTATGCGAGTGAGGCTATTGCCGCAAGCGGCCCCATTGCAAAGGATTTTAGTGCAGAAAGCTGGATGGATAAAATCCATGTGGTGCTAATTGTGGTTGGCTTAGTGATTTTTACTACTACGGTTCTCGTTTGCGCTATTATTAGAAAACAATAAGTTTAATAGCTAGTTTGAGGAAGTTTTTATGACTTTTATCAAAGTTATATCCCGCTTCTTTTCTTTTGAAGCAGTTAGCGTCCGGGTTGTGGTTGTTACAGCCTTTATTTCCTATATTCTTCAGATAAATGCGATTATTTCCGGGGAACCACTTTATATAATCGCTTTATATACGATTCTTCCTTGGCTACCCATTGTATTTTATGAAGGTCTTTGGAAGGTAAAAAACTATGCTGCGGTAGCATTTTTAGGTTTGTTTACCGTTATGCAATTTGGACATTTTGCAGAACACTTAATTCAAGTCTTGCAGATTGACCTCGCAAACGGAACGGTTGCTTGTCCGCCGCCAATTGATAATTTTGCTAATGCTATGCGCGGGGCAGCTCTAGGCCTGAGAGACGCTACTCTTGATCCTACTTTCTATAGTGTTGAGCGGATTATAAAGCCTGGACCAGATGGTTTTCCTATCATTGGTAGTGATGGCGCTCCACTGGCTGGTGCAGCTGCATGCGCTGTATTTGGTCAATTAGACCTTGAGATTGTGCATCTGACCTGGGAGTTGATTGGGTTATTTGGCACGGCATTATGCCTTTATTTCTTCCATAAAAATATTTTCTTATGGCTGGCTTTTGCCGGTCTTAGTTGGCATGCACTTGAGCATTTAACCATCACATACTTTTACTATTTTGATCAAGAAACGTTATGGGAAGGATTTGTGCAGCTTTGGGCAACCTACCCTGTAGTTGGAAATTCATTCGTTGCGCATCCTGTTGGCAAGGAAGAGGCAATGCTAAATTTCTATCAAGCCGGAGGCAAATTTGGCCTCATGGCTAAATATGGGATGTTCCATCTTCTTACCGGATTTGAAGGGATGCCAGGGCGAGCCCACCTTCATATGGGCTACAATCTTGCGATCACGATTCCGACTATTTTAGCCTTTCTGTTTGAAATACGGATTATCCGAAATAAGTACATAGAAATGGCTTTTGGTAAGCTGTCTTCATCGGAGCTTGTTGATCTATCGCTGCGCGTAAAAAACCGGAAATTTGCTAAGGGTGAAGTAATTCTTAGTCAGGGAGATGTCGCTTCTAATTGCTTCGTTATCTCGAAGGGCTCTGCTGAAATTTATCTAAATAAAGGCAAGTCGAATGAAGTTTTGGCTGCAATCCTTGCACCAGGTCAGATTTTTGGAGAAATAGGTCTTCTTGAAGGCGGAGATACGAAACGGTCAGCAACGGTCGTCGCCTTGACCCCCATGGAATGTCTTGAAATAGACGCAAATACATTGGCCGATTTGACTGATAGCAATAGGGGTGATTTCCAGTCGGATATTACAAGCGAGAATATTAAGAATCTTGTTAATATAAGGGTTGCTGAGAATAAAAAATTCCAGTGAAAAATGTATTGCCAGTAGTATTATATAGTATAGTTAGGTAATATATTTTAAATGCCGATAGAATTAGCAAAAAAATTGATATTTATTGTGGTAATTTTTCTGTCTGGTCTTTTAGTACACATCTTATGTGTAGATGCTATTATAGTTTTGACTGTAGTTGACCAATTATTAGGTAAGGTACTTACGTTTTGTGGCATTAATGGAATTACCGTTACTGAAAAGCCTGCCTATATGTGGATTGTATATATTACTTATATATTTACGATGATAGTTGTAGGTTTTTGGCTAGTTTTATTAATGAAAAATATGATTGAGAAATTTTTCTTAGTTGAAGATAAAAAGGTTAGAGAGCAAGCTGGACCTTCTGATCATTTAAATCTGATTAGCAAACAGCATCGGTAAACGGGGCCAACTTCCAAGAAGTTTGGCCCTTGGGCTCTGTTCTGGAAATAGGTTTTTGATGAGATTTAGGGGAGGATTTTTCCTAGTTAGGCTTAAATATAAAATTAGGCAGTCCTAGGAAAATATGATTAGGCGTTTGATAGATGATGCCCATCGGAAGGATCTCTTATTACGACGCTGCGGTCTAGACATTTACTCATCCTTGACAGCCGTCTGTTGGTCTCGTTCTTTTTATGCCTCAAGCACTCCATAGGTTTTCGTTTGTGCTGGAGCTCGGTAATTACGAGCCTTACAGTATGTGAACAGGTCATGGTATTCTGAGAAAGTTTGCCTATTTTAAGGGGGGCGTAGCAATGGAATGCCCAAATTATTTCTGGCCGTGGTTTTCGCACGAAGAATATCACCGCCGATATGACCTGGTGCGGACAGCGATGGCGGCTGAGGGTTTTGACTGCCTCTTAGTCTACGGGATAAGTCGCGGTATGGGCATGGAGCCTGGGCAGACTAATCTTGTCTATCTCACCAGCGTGGCGTCTTGGAGTCAGAGCTATCTTGTCTTTCCGCTAGATGGCGAGCCAACGATGTTTGTAACTACCGCTAACCATGTAAAGAATATCCGCGACAATTCAGTGGTTAAGGATGTGCGATCCGGCGGCTCGTCAACTGGAACAGGGGGACGAGGAGGTACGATTGAAGCTGTGGTACATCGGCTTGGTGAGCTTGGTCTCAAAAAAGGTAAAATAGGTATTGTTGGCGATACCAGCTGGCTCAATATCAACTTGCCGCATGAGGCGCATGTGACGCTGACTAGCATGCTGTGTGACGCACAGTTCGATGTTGTCACCCGCTGGTACGAAGACTTGAGGGTCGTCAAAAGCGAAGAAGAAATCGCACGAATGCGAAAATGTGCTGCGATCACGGATGCGGTTTATGATGTAATGGTTAATGCGGTGCGGCCGGGGGTACGGCCTTGCGATCTTTACAATTTAAGCTGCCGTACGGCGCTTGAAATGGGTGGACGGCTGACGCTGAACCATGTTGGGCGCACTCCGATGGGCGATCCAGACATGGACTACCCACACTATTACCCACTCACGACACCAATCGAAATGGGTGATGTGGTTATGACCGAGGTCGCAGCGGGCTATGGTGGCTACTATGGCAAGTTATGGGGGACATTCTTTATCGGTGATCCAACACCGGAATATGAGAAAATGTTCGAGCTTGGAGCGGCGGTTGGTTGCAACCTTCAAAGATCGATTAAGGCAGGCGTTCGGGCTGGCGATTTGAAATCTATTTGCCAAGACAATATTATTAAAGCTGGCTATGTGCCTAAATGCTCTATCGCAGGTTGGGCAACTTGGAACGAGCCGCCGGACATTCGCTGTCATGGGATGAGCATGACTGATGAGGACCATGTGCTGGAGAGCAATGTCTGCGTTGGTACGACTGGTTGGCTTGTTACTGCGGATGCGAAGAAAGGTATCTGGCTTGGCGACTTGTGTGTGGTGACAGACAGTGGAGTGGAGAAACTACAGAAATACCCGATTCGGGATATTCATGTCGTGACATAGTTTGACTGGAACAGCGAATAGCCTAGGCCAGCAATGCCAATTTTAGCTTTTCGGGGGACGGGCTCTCGGATTTCGGATAAATTATAAGTTGGAAAATTTTCATGAGTGAGATGTTGGCTGCGGAACGAATTGTCAATTGTCTTGTCGAAGCCGGCATTACCCATTTATTTGGCTTGCCAGGTGGCGCCACGATGGAAATTTATAAGGCATTACACGGCCGTGAAGACGAGATTTCGGTCATTGTTCCGCGCGATGAGCAAACGGCCTCTTGCATGGCCGACATGTATGGCAAGCTAACCGGGAAACCGGGCGTTTTTGCTGCCCAGGGCGGCTTTGCCGGTTCGACGGGCATGTTCGGTGTCATGGAAGCTTTTCTCGCAAGTTCACCTATGGTGGTATTGTCCGAGCTGTCAGATGCCCACGAATTCGCTATGCATGGACCAATCCAATCGGGCGCCGGTCATTACGGTTCGTTCGACCTACCTAGCATTTTTAAGGCTGCAACTAAATACACCGCCGTGGCGCACTATCCACGTGAAGCCGTGCTTGCGGTGCAACTTGCAATTAAGCATTCACTGAGCGGCCGACCGGGGCCCTGCGCTTGCTTGTTTAGGGCCAATGCGCTGCGCGAACCGGTTCCCGACAACGGCCTGCCAGAGATCCATGACACAGCCCGACTTCTCTATGCTCCGATGTCGGTGCCCTCATCTGGAGCACTCGACGCTGCGGCCAGTATATTGTGCGGTTCCTCCGCGCCTGTGATTGTCGCTGGGAATGGCATACGAAGCTCCCGTGCCTTCGATGAGCTTCAGGCGATGGCCGAGCTTCTTGGTGCGCCGGTTGTAACTTCAACGTTGGGCAAGAGTGCTATCGCAGAGACTCACGATCTGGCAGCTGGGCCGATTGGTTATACCGGCATGCCGCTTGCAAACGATATAGTAGGGGTTGCCGATACGCTCTTGGTCGTTGGCTGCCGGCTCAAGCCGCAGGAAACCTGCTTTGAGCATCCTAAGATGTTTGATCCCAATCGTCAGTCCATTATCCAGATTGATATAGAACCGCGCAATGCCTCTTGGACTATACCAGCCGAAGTGGCGCTGCTCGGCGATGCCGCAGCTTCTCTGTGTCTGCTGCATGAACGGTTGGATGGACGGCTCAATCAGGGCAAGGTTGCTGAACGCAAGCGTAATTTTGTTGCGCTTAAAACTGCGCGCGCTCACTTTGCCGATCCTATGCAGTCATCTGACAAACTACCAATACCACCGCAACGTTTGGTGAGTGAGGTGCAAAAAGCGGTGCCGGAAGAGGCTATCATTTGCTCTGACGCGGGTAATAACCGCCATTGGATGAACCATTTTTTCCAGACGAAGAGAGCAAACAGCTACTATGGCACTGGAGGTCTTGGTGGTGTTAGCTGGTCGTTGCCGGCGACGTTGTGTGCCAGATTAGTTGAGCCGCAGCGGCCGGCGATTGGGGTGTTAAGCGATGGTGGAATTGCGATGCAGATCCACGTTCTTCTAACGGCTATTCAGTATGGGCTTAATCCGGTCTATGTCGTGATGAACAATTCAAGGCTCGGCATGACAAGCGAGGGCATGGGCAATCGTGCGATTGGCAATGAATTTCCTGATACCAACTATGCTTCGATCGCCCGGGCATTTGGTGCGTGGGGAGAGCGTGTGAGCAGGCCCGAGGATATTGGTGAGGCGGTACGGGTTGCCATTGGCCAGGATAAGCCAGCGGTCATTGATGTGGTTATTGATAAAGCCGAAAGCATGCGACAGGCGATTTACTCACCACTAGCGCTCGAAGCAGCGAGCGGGATCAGGCCGGCCGGATTTTAGCTTAAGAACTGCTAATTTACCGTACCGAAGCAACTTTGATGCTTGGCATCAGACAAAATTCCAAAAAGTGCCGCCAGTGTTGATACCGACACGGTATCGTGCGGTTTGCTAAAGTTGCAACATAAAAGATCATACCTATGGGTTGGATTAGACCGAAGATATGCAGGGTATCTTGTCCCCAGTTGATGTCTTCGGTGGATGATAAGTCTCTGAAGTTTGGTCAAATATGCGGTCAAAATTTAGAGCAGCTTATATTATATATAAGTAAGTATATCGTACGTAGCTGTCGAGAATTTAAAACGTAATAGGTGTGATTATATCAGCTTCCTAGCACTATTGAATGGGGCCAATGGTCAATGTGATGTAATTGTAAAATCTCACACTATCTCTTTAAGCAGTTAAATTGACATGGAGTTGGCGCTGGAAAGCTGCTGCCTAGATAGGAGTTCTTCTCGCCGACCGGACGGTTGTTGAACCCTGCTATACTGAGTATTACGGTGATAACGATAGCCTGCCTGTCGCGCCTGAACGGAAAAGAACTGAATCATGAGTAAGAAGATTGCAGTCGTTGGAGCCGGGGCGATGGGCACCAACATAGTTGTTGATTTAACACGAGCTGGCCTTGATGTGGTCATTATAGATCAATGGCCTCAGCATGTTGATGCGATGAATGCCGTTGGCGTGTGCGTTCAGCTGTCAGGCAAAGAGACAACTACTCGCGTTCGAGCCCATCATTTATGCGAGCTTGCTTCGCTAAACACCGAATTTGACGTAGTCTTGTTAACATCGAAATCATACGATTCGAGTTGGCTATGCGAACTTATAAAGCCCTATTTGAGAGGCGAAGGCGTTTTGGTTGGCGTGCAGAACGGCATGAATGACGCTGGCAATGCCGAGATCATTGGACTAGATCGTACACTTGGCTGTGTGGTTGAGCTTTCGGGAGAAATATTTGATCCCGGGATTACCTTGCGCAATACCCCAGCATCAAACACTTGGTTCTGGATTGGTGAGCTTGATGGCACGGTCACTCCGCGATTGGATCACATCAATGAGATTTTTTCCCATGTCGGGCGCACGCAGATATCAACCAACATTCTAGGCTTGAAATGGACTAAGTTGATTGCAAATTCGATGACGACGCCCTTTAGTGCTTTAGGAATTCCTAATCAAGCTGCGTTGCAGGTGCCCGGGATGGTCGAATTTTCTGCCCAAGTTGGGCATGAATCATTCTTGGTTGGAGCAGCGCTCGGCTACAAAATAGAAACTTTGTTTGGCATGAGCGCAGAGGACATGGCCGGTACGGGTCTCGATGCTGCGATTGCCGTGATGCGACAGATGTGCGCCGAAGTTGGGCCGCGCGGTCGTAATCATGCAATTCATGACTACATCAAGGGGCGCAAAAGTGAGATATCGATGATCAACGGTCTGGTGGTGAGTGAAGGCTTAAGACTCGGTATCGACACATCCTATAATGCGGCTGTCGTCGCTGTCGATCAGCGGATGCTAGATGGTACGCTTGCTATGGATTCGAAAAACTTATCGGAGCTTGAATCGGCTATCAGCTAAGTGGCCTCTTAATCTACGAAACGGTGTACTTTCTTTTCGTACGCCCAGTCAGCAAGCCCATACGGGTCCAAGAATTACCTTTGATTTACAAGTATAAATTAGCGGCCGATGACGTCGAGCAACAGGTCAAGATTTGTTTTTTCAGGCGTAAGATCGCCTGAATGGATGCGCTGAGTCAATGCGGCAACTGCCTTATTGACAGGTGTTGGTATGCCGTGATGTATGCCGCCCTCAACCACTAGACCATTAATGCGATCGACTTCGCTGAGCCGGCCATTTTCATGGTCGTACAATACCGTCGCCCGTCCGTTGGGACCGACGTCGGCCATAAGTTTATCGAATAGGATTTCCAACAATCTATTGGACCCCTCGATGTCCTTGCGCGTTAGACCGAATACGGGCTCTACCGAATACCCCCGTGCCTGGCCCACAGCTAGAGCCTCACTTCCAGCACGGATAGCAATACCCCGTAATTGCGGGATGGTGAGTGCCTCGCGAGTGCCAACACCCAGCAGCGCTTGCGGACCCATTGTCATCGAGTTGACCACCAGCTTCATCCATTTGGTGGCAAGAATGCTGTCGGAGATCTCGACCTTTCCGATACATTCGACCAAGGGCCTTATTTCCTCTACGCGGGTTCTTGTGGACGGGTCGAAACTGCCGATCGCGATCCACGTTCCAGACGGAGGAGTGTTGCGTCTGACATGGCCAGGCCGGGTGATTTCGGATGAAAGCTCAATCACACAGCCAAGTGTACGGGCAGGGCCGACCAGCTCGGATATCTCCTCTGCTGTCATGGCGTTTTGGATGCCAATCACTAGAGCATCTTTACTGAGATAAGGCGTGATCATCTCCACCATCCAGCGCGTATCGTAGGCCTTGGCCATGACAAAAACGACATCGAAAAAATCTGATAGCGTGCATACGTCACATATATGATGGGCATCGACGGCTACATGAAGCTCTTCATCAGGCATTGATATATGCAGGCCATCAGCGCGCATGGCGCTCACATGTTCTGGCCATTGATCTATCAATTTTGGTTTGTGGCCGGCATGGGTGAGATCGGCGGCAACACAGCTGCCATTAGCGCCGGTTCCGATAACCGCAATATTTTTGTCCATGGTAATCTCTAAATTTCGGGAACTGTAATGAAGTCACACAGGTCAAGCCAAATTTCTAACAAAACTTTCTGCTGGCAATATGAGCCAACTGCGTCAGTAAACTTCTGGTATGTAAAGTTTATCTGGTAGCGCTTTGCGCTCGTACTCTGGATTAAAAATCCGCTCCGGCAAATGAACCTCTTCATGCTCAATGTCCTTGTAAGGAACCTGCTCCAGCAGATGGTGGATACAATTGAGCCGTGCTTGCTTTTTGTCGTTTCCCTCCACAATCCACCATGGTGCTTCTGGGATATTCGTGCGTTCGATCATCTCTTCTTTGACCTTAGTGTATTGTTCCCAGCGCACCCGAGATTGCAAATCCATCTCGCTCAGTTTCCATTGTTTGATTGGATCATGGATGCGCATCAAGAAGCGTAATTGCTGCTCCAAGTCAGTGATGGAAAACCAGTATTTTATTAGTTTGATGCCAGATCGATCCAGCATGCGCTCAAACTCAGGAACGTCACGATAAAATTGATCGACTTCCGAGTTTGAGGCGAAGCTCATTACTTGCTCAACCCCAGCTCTGTTATACCAGGAGCGATCAAATAACACGATTTCACCGCCGGCTGGAAGAT
Organism: Alphaproteobacteria bacterium; assembly: GCA_963582255.1. GTDB lineage: Bacteria > Pseudomonadota > Alphaproteobacteria > Rhizobiales > TMED25 > CAUZRD01. The sequence goes on from CAUZRD010000009.1 coordinate 17,712, forward strand.
GGGGTACCCAGCGCTGAAAGTACCATTGGGTCTGTTCACGTAGGGTCGGAGCCGAGAGAGCTACTACCCTGCATATGCGTGGATCAAGCCGCTGAGTAATGCGCTTGATCACGCCACCCTTACCGGCCGCATCGCGCCCCTCGAACAGCACGACAAGTTTGTAGTTTGTATGTTCAACCCAGTCCTGAAGTTTTACCAGCTCGCCTTGCAATCTCAGCAACTCACGAAAATATGTACGCCTATCTACAGCAGGGGTGATTTTGTGCTGCCCGGCCTTACCAATGGCCTCGGTAATGCGGGTATCGTCGAGCTCCATTTCGAGCTCCTCGTCGAGGCTGTCCTCAATCTCGGCCTGGGCCCACGTTTTTCCTATTTTGTCACCTGATGTTGTGTTCATGCTTTTCCCGTTTTGTCACGAAGCGCCTGCGAACTAAGGCGGCTGAAATTTTAAAACTTACGTTAGAGTTTCTTATATCTATTGTGGTCGAGCCTATTTGATCTGAACACCCCCTCTCACGTGACGTTTTGCAGCCATTCTTATGGTGCTACTTCTGTTTGACCCAAGAGTGTGAAGAAAATTTGTTATTTTAGGCACGTATTGGTTTTATGAGCTCGTTTTTTCTGGCGCAGATCCTTGTAGATGAGGTGGGAGAAACCCTATGTCCAGTTAATGCTTAATATATCCGAGTTCTCCAATGGCGTCTGAAGCAAACCGATTTTCTGGCCGGGTACGCCGCTATGGGCAGGTGGGAACAAACCTCGGGTATGCCGCGGTCCGGGTAGCCTCATCGAAGCTCTTGAATGGCGACGGTCGGTCAGTGAATGCGGTCATCCTTGCTAAATCTCTTGGTAAGATCAAGGGGCCGTTGATGAAGATCGCCCAGATGGTATCGACTATTCCAGATCTCGTGCCAGGTGAATATGCAAGCGAGCTTGCCAAACTACAAAATTCTGCTCCACCCATGGGCTGGCCGTTTGTGCGACGGCGTATGGAGGCTGAACTTGGTGCAGACTGGCAATCAAAATTTATGGAATTTGGTCGTGAACCAGCTGCAGCGGCTTCACTCGGTCAGGTTCATCGTGCCCGTTCGGCGGAGGGCTGCGCGCTTGCCTGTAAATTACAATATCCGGATATGGAGTCTGTTGTCGAAGCCGATATTAATCAGCTAAAAATTATATTTGCTGTGTACCGGCGTATGAATCCTGTTGTGCTTACTGACGAAATTGCTATTGAGCTCAGTGAGCGTTTGCGCGAGGAACTGGACTATTTTCGCGAAGCCTGCAGTCTCGTGCTTTACCAGAAAATCCTTGCTGATTTTGGTGAAATTCATATCCCGCGGACCGTTCCATCGCTTTCCAGCGGCAGGTTGCTCACCATGTCATGGGAGGAAGGGCGCCCGTTGCTCGACTTTCGCAACGCCGCACTTGAGACTAGAAATCTGATCGGCTCGGCCCTTTTCCGAGCTTGGTGGCATCCATTTGCTAGCATTGGTGTCATCCATGGCGATCCTCATCTTGGAAACTACTCAATCCGAGAAAAAGATGGTGTGGTAAGCGGGATAAATCTGCTTGATTTTGGTTGCATCAGAATATTTTCTCCCCACTTCGTTCGCGGTGTCGTAGATCTCTATCAAGGTCTTAGAGATGGGCGCAAAGCACAAGTTGTTCATGCCTATGAGACTTGGGGTTTTGTCGATTTAGGCAGTGAAATAATTGATGTGTTGAACATATGGGCCCGCTTTATTTATGGACCGTTGATTGATGACCGTGTTCGTTCCATCGCTGATGGTATAAAACCCGGTGAATATGGTCGCCGGGAGGCGTTCGCTATTCACGAGGCTTTGCGCAAAAAGGGGCCTATCAAAGTTCCGCGTGAGTTTGTGTTTATGGACCGGGCAGCAATTGGGCTCGGAGCGGTGTTTCTCCATTTGAGAGCGGAAATGAACTTTCACATTCTTTTCGAGCGGGCGGTTCATGGCTTTGACGTTGAGGAGCTTGCCAAAAGCCAAACCCGTGAGCTAGAGCTGGCTGGAATTGCCGTTCCCGATGATAACGTCGTCAGAACGCTTTGATGGGTTAGATCACGAAATGCGGTATACTTGATTAAAGTGTTTGAATTACTCGCTTGAAATACACCTGTGGCGGTTGCCGTATGGTCGGCCCTTGTGCTATTTCGCGGTAATATTTCTTACGCTTGAGGGGGCTGGGGTGGCCGATCAACAAAATGACTATCCAGAAATGGATTATGCGGCGCACAACGCTACGTATGATGCTTTCATCACTATCACCAAATACACTGTTTTCGGGCTTGTTGTATTGCTGGCATTGATGGCTATATTTCTCTGAGCGGATGGTAGAAAAAAGCCTGAACAGTTGAATTGTGTTGCCGTGATACCGGAGATTGATTTCGATGAAAATTGCTGTTCCGGTTGAAGCGGATAAATCCGAGAAACGCGTGGCCATCACGCCGGATACCGTAAAACGGTTTTGCGCTATTGGAGTGTCTGTATCGATTGAAAGTGGAGCTGGTGCTAGCTCTGATTTTACTGATCTTGCCTATCGTGATGAGGGAGCCTCTATCACCAAAACATTGGTGACGACCATTAGCGATGCCGATGTGGTATTGATGGTCCGCCGCCCGTCGACCGAGCAGATTTTAGCGATGAAGTCGGGTGCTGTCGTTGCCAGCCAATTCAACCCGTTTGGTGATAAAGCCGATCTTGAAAAAATTGCCAAGGCGGGTGTGACCGCATTTTCACTTGAACTTATGCCACGTATTAGCCGCGCGCAATCAATGGATGTGCTGTCGTCTCAGTCAAACCTAGCTGGATATAAGGCGGTTATAGATGCGGCGGCGACTTATGGTCGTGCTATGCCGATGATGATGACCGCGGCTGGCACCATTGCTCCGGCAAAAGTATTTGTTATGGGCGCTGGTGTTGCTGGCTTGCAGGCGATCGCGACAGCGCGCAGATTGGGCGCAATTGTGACTGCGACTGATGTGCGCCCGGCTGCAAAAGAACAGGTCGCATCGCTTGGGGCAAAATTCATTGCGGTTGAGGACGACGAATTTCGCGAGGCCGAAACCGCTGGCGGTTATGCCAAGAAAATGAGTGCCAAATACAAAAAACAACAAGCCGAACTCGTCGCTGATCACGTGGCCGGGCAAGATATTGTTATTACTACCGCATTGATACCAGGCCACCCGGCTCCGGAGCTTGTCAGTCGTGCGATGGTGGAAGCGATGAAGCCTGGATCTGTGATTGTTGATCTTGCGGTTGAACGCGGTGGCAATTGCCAGCTAGCTAAACCGGACAAGGTTATTAAGCATAAGGGGGTGACCATCATTGGTCATTTGAATGTTGCTGGCCGACTCGCCGCCGATGCTTCAAGTCTTTACGCTAGAAATGTGTTTAACTTTCTCAACCCCTTGATTGATAGTGAATCGGGTAATTTGAAAATTGACTATGACGATGAGATTGTTATTGGCACTTTGATTGCGCGTGAGGGTTCGTTGGTTCACCCAATGTTTAATACCGGAGATGCGTCATGAGCGAGGTAACGGCTCGGAATGCTGCCGAAAGCGCTCGCGAGGCAGCTGACCTTGCTCTACAGGCGGCCAATACGGCGGAAAGCTATGCGGTTGAGGCCATCGCGGCGGCAGCTGATGTTGGTGCCCATGCTTTGGGCATGGGTAGTACCATTGATCCGTTTGTATTTAGGGTTGCTATTTTTGTGCTGGCAATTTTTGTCGGCTACTACGTCGTATGGAGTGTAACGCCTGCATTGCACACCCCGCTAATGTCGGTCACCAACGCTATTTCATCTGTTATTGTTGTGGGTGCGTTGCTTGCTGTTGGTGTGGAGGAGCTTCCCGACGGAGATGGCGGGAGCCACTGGGTTGCTCGGTTGGCAGGATTTCTGGCGCTGATACTAGCCAGTGTAAACATATTTGGCGGCTTCTTAGTCACCGAGCGCATGCTTGCCATGTACAGGAAGAAGGATTAGTCGCCCGTGTCAGCCAACCTTGCCGCCATTGCCTATTTGGTCGCGGGCGTTTTTTTTATTTTCGCCTTGCGCGGCCTCTCTAGCCCAGCATCATCACGCTCGGGAAACCATTTTGGTATGGCCGGTATGGCCATTGCGGTTTTCACAACACTTTTGATATCGGCGCCTGGGAATTTTGGAGCCTGGGCAATGATTATTCTTGGGGTCGGTATTGGTGGAGGCATTGGTGCAATCATTGCCCGGCGTATTCCCATGACCGCCATGCCACAATTGATTGCCGCGTTCCATTCGCTTGTTGGGTTGGCAGCGGTGCTTGTAGCGGTGGCGGCACTTTATGCACCACAAGCCTTTGGCATAGGCTCTCCTGGCGCCATTTATGGGGCAAGTCTGATTGAAATGTCTTTGGGTGCTGTCATTGGTGCGGTGACATTCACCGGATCAATCGTGGCCTTCACCAAATTGCAGGGCCTTGTTTCCGGCGCGCCGGTAGTATTCCCGAACCAGCACTTGATCAATCTTATCATCGGCGTTGCCATCGTTGTGCTGATCGCCATATTTGCCTCGACTGAATCGCATCTTATTTTCTGGGTTCTAACGATTTTGGCGTTGGTGATTGGTGTCCTCATCATAATTCCAATCGGTGGAGCGGACATGCCGGTTGTAATTTCGATGCTGAATTCATACTCGGGTTGGGCCGCCGCGGGTATTGGCTTTACCCTTGGAAATACGGCGCTCATCATCACCGGAGCGCTCGTCGGTGCATCGGGGGCAATTTTATCCTACATCATGTGCAAGGCAATGAACCGGTCGTTTTTCAATGTCATTCTTGGTGGTTTCGGCGGCGAAGTTGCGGGCCCTTCCGGTGGGGTGGTTGAGCGTCGTCCAGTTAAACAGGGGTCTGCTGAAGATGCGGCCTTTGTGATGAAGAATGCCGGCTCGGTGATCATTGTTCCAGGTTATGGCATGGCGGTTGCCCAAGCGCAGCATGCGTTGCGTGAAATGGTAGATAAGTTGAAGAAAGAAAACGTCAGTGTTTCCTATGCTATCCATCCGGTGGCTGGGCGGATGCCGGGTCATATGAATGTGCTGTTGGCGGAAGCCCAGGTTCCCTATGATGACGTTTTCGAGCTTGATGATATAAATTCCATGTTTGCTCAGACCGATGTTGCATTTGTAATAGGCGCGAATGATGTCACTAACCCCGCCGCCAAGACGGATCCGTCAAGTCCTATCTATGGCATGCCGGTATTGGATGTAGAGCGTGCAGGAACAGTACTGTTCGTCAAGCGCTCGTTGGCGTCCGGTTATGCGGGTGTGGATAATGAGTTATTCTACCGCGACAACACGATGATGTTATTTGCCGATGCTAAAAAGATGGTCGAGGATATAGTCAAGTCAATGTAACCTTCCTTGGCTTGTCCTGTGTCTGCAAGCGTTCCCCTTACCGGCATTTTCATAGTGCCTCTGCTCGGGATGATTACCGGAGCGAAGGGGACTAATTAGACAGTACTATCCCACAACTTCGATAGTTTCTGATTTGGCCGTAGCTTGTCCAAAAACACACTTCTTTATGGACAACGGAACACAGATCAAGCAGGCGTCGGTCATCACCGCGGCTTGTTTGATCTGTAATGCAGGTTTTATCAGGTGCGAGGTTTTGCCTTTGGCATAGGAATCAGGCCCTCACGCTGCGCTTTCTTCCGCGCTAGCTTTCTTGCACGCCTGATTGCTTCAGCCTTCTCGCGCGCCCGCTTTTCAGATGGCTTTTCATAGTGATTCCGCAATTTCATTTCGCGAAATACACCTTCGCGCTGCATTTTTTTCTTTAGCGCTTTCAACGCCTGATCGACATTGTTGTCGCGAACCACTACTTGCACGAGATCACCTCGTCTTGCCGTCGATTAAGATTGAATAATTTCATTACGCCAAACGCGGTCTATCCCGCGAAAAGAGCGAGGGAGTCTGTATCAAATAGCAAGCCATCTGTCCACAGTACAACGTTGATGAATAGCATCACAACTATCCGGACGCAGTTAATAATCAATCAACCCCGCTGGATAAGGGTTTGTCCGTTGGCAGTCGCCGGTTGATATGGCCCATTTTGCGGCCCGGTCGAATTTGGCGTTTTGCGTAAAGATGCAGTCGAGCTTCCGGTTCGGCTGCGTAACGCATCCAAGATGAGGCATCCTCGCCAATCAAGTTTGTCATTTCTGTTTCAAACAGCGTGATAGGTTTTACTAGGGGCCATCCAGATATTGCGCGGATATGCTGCTCGAATTGACAGATATTTGCACCATCCTGAGTCCAATGGCCAGAATTGTGCACCCGTGGTGCGATTTCATTAACGATAAGCCGTTCACCATTGTCGGTATCTAAAACAAAGAATTCAACAGCTAGAACACCGATGTGGTTAAGAGTCTGCGCAATTTTTGTGGCACATGAAAAGGCATAATTAATAGTCGAGTCTTCAATGCCAGCTGGTACCGTGGACTTGGCTAGAATGTGTCTGTGATGCTCGTTTCGTGCCGGCTCGAACCCCTGTATGTGGCCGTGAATATCACGCGCAACAATTACTGAGACCTCGCAGCGAAAGGCAATGAACTGTTCAAGGATGGCTGGCTGTGATCCGAATGAATTGAATGCGTCCACAGCTTGCGATAGAGAAGTTACCATCGCCTGCCCCTTGCCATCGTATCCAAGCTTGCGGATTTTAAGCACTGCCGCTCCGGCATCAAAATCAAACGCTGCCATATCTTCGCATTTATTAATCTCATGAAACGGTGCGACATCGACTCCAACCGACTGAATAAAATGCCGCTCGATGAGTCGATCCTGAGCTACCTCAACTGACATTTTCCCTGGTCGCATTTGCACGTGGTTGGCGACTCTCTGAATAGCGGCAATTGGAATGTTCTCAAACTCGATGGTTCCACAGTCGATGTCACTAGCGAACGCATCTAGCGCTGCTTCGTCTTCATAATGTGCGACGGTTTTAATTGCGGCGACATCGAAGGCAGGCGCATATGGATCGGGGCAAAATATGTGGACGCGCATGCCCATCTTAGCGGCTGCGATAGCGAGCATTCGTCCGAGCTGTCCGCCGCCTAGGATCCCGATTGTTGACCCCGGCTGCAGTGGCTGCATATCAATCGTCATCTTTGGGAAAATCTGGAACGGATGCACTCAAGTTTTCACGCCATTTTTCAAGCCTTTCGGCAAGGACTTGGTCGCTAAGAGCCAGCACCGATGTTGCGAGAAGAGCGGCATTGACTGCGCCGGCCTCGCCGATTGCCAAAGTTCCGACCGGAATGCCTGCCGGCATCTGCACGATAGAATGGAGGCTATCCATCCCGGACATGGTGCTTGAGTGCATAGGTACGCCAAATACGGGTAGTGTTGTCATGGAGGCGATCATTCCCGGAAGATGTGCTGCGCCGCCAGCGCCTGCAATGATGATCTGAAGTCCGATCGCCCGGGCATTTTTTGTGTATTGATAAAGGCGATTAGGTGTCCGATGAGCTGATACGATTTTGCATTCATGCGTTACGCCGAGTTCGTCCAGCAAATCAGCTGTCCGACGCATGGTTGGCCAGTCGGACTGTGAGCCCATAACTATACCGACTTTTGGATTTGCATTAGCCATACTGGGATGCCCTCTCCTCTTTGAAGGCGGCGGATTATAGATCTACTGCGGCCGCGCGCAAGTAAGTAGTCACTTATTATCCCAGATGTCTGTTAATATGGTATCTATTGATTCGCCGGGCTTTTTGCCGGCCCCGGAAAATCAGGGATCTGGGAATGCCGGATATTTTGGATAGACCATCAAACAGCTTACTTTCCGACAAGCTGAAATTGTCTTTACCGGACGCGATCTCAATCCAGAAGATATTGATGCGGGTGTGTCCTCAACTTCCCCCACGGTCGTCTATAACACCTTCCGTCACGGCTGTGCTGGTTGCTCTCACCAAGGAAATTTACCGTCAGGAAAAAGCCCTAGAACAAGCCGAACGGCGCCAGAGGGTTCTCGAGGATCTGGCCGACCGCGATGTGCTACTATCAGTTTTTAACCGTCGCGCATTTGAGCGCGAACTCACTCGCACCGCTGCAATTGTTGAGCGCTACGGCACTCCGGCTAGTATTGTATTTGTCGATTTGAATAGATTCAAATGGGTTAACGATGTTTATGGACACCAAGTTGGCGATGCGGTTCTGGTTCATATCGCAAATATTCTCTGCGCTAATGTGCGTAATTCAGATATAGTGGGCCGGCTTGGTGGTGATGAGTTCGCAGTTATTCTGGTGCAGGCAGATAATGATGCCGCCAATGCCAAGGCCGAGCGGTTAGAGGCGATCATTGCAACCACCCCGATTGCTATCAATGGGACCACCATCCTACTCACCGCATCAACAGGAACGCAGGAAATAACCGGCACAAGTGATTTAAAACGTAATTTGGATGATGCTGATGCAGCCATGTACCGGCGCAAGGCTGAATATCACGACGGTGATCCACGTGAATGAGCGTGAGTGTGTTTTAGCTCATGTCGCGCGATAGCATCACGAGTGCGCACGCTTTTTCCGAGTTGACCCTCACTTCGAGTGGTGCGAGAGCAGATCTTTATGAGACCACGTTTTCGAGCGTTCCTATCCGGTCAATATCCACAAGCACTCTATCGCCCTGCTTTAAATAAACCGGCGGATTGGAGCCAATACCAACCCCGGCGGGCGTTCCGGTTGCAATTATATCTGCCGGCTCTAGCGTCATTGTCCGCGAGAAAGTTTCCAAAAGCGTTGGAATATCAAATATGAGATCGCGCACTAGTGCATCCTGGCGCACTTCGCCGTTGACGATGGTTTGGAGCCGTAAAGTTTCGACATCACCAATTTCATCGGCGGTGACCAGAACCGGTCCCATCGGACAATAGCTGTCCGGGCTTTTCCCGAGAAACCACTGATCGTGCTGACGCTGGATTGTTCGCGCTGTTACATCGTTGATCACAGTATATCCAAACACATAAGAATAAGCGCCGGACTTGGAGATATTACGCCCGCCTGTAGCCAGAACAACGCCAAGCTCACCTTCATAGTCGGTTGAGTTAGAGTAGTCGCTTGCAAGGGTGATCGCCATTCCAGGTCCGGTTACTGAGGTTGGTGCCTTTGTAAATACCACAGGAAATTCAGGCAGAGCTTGCTTGCCGGTGGAGTCAAACCCAGATTTATGAAATTCTGCCGCATGATCGTAGTAGTTTTTCCCAACGCATATTATATTGCGTTTTGGTCTCGGAATTGGTGCCAAAATCTGGGTTTCTGATATATTAATACGGTTTGCTTGCGCTGAAATTACATCGTGGGCACGCTCGAGACCGGAGGAGCCTTCGTCAATAAGCCCATTCATGGTTGCAGGAAGTCCGGCGGCGGTCAGATCGACGATTGCATTACCGTCGTCTACAAGGACGCCAATGCGTGTTTGGCCGCGCTCGGAAAAAGTTAAAAGTCTCATTATGTATCCTGATGTTAATTGATCTTGGACGTTCTAGGATCGGCCATCAAATGCTGTTGCGCCTTTCTGGCGCAAGTTCTGTTCCGGTCCTGGCGGAGAATAAATTACGATATATTTGAGTTCTGATCCTGCATCGGCCTCTATGCTGTGCATCATGCCGGGAGGAATATAGATCGTCATATTGGGCCCAATATTGTAGGAGGTATCTTCCAGGGTGACGGTTCCGGTACCCTCCAGAATGAACCAGCTGTGTTCTGCGTCATCATGACTGTGCGGCTTGCCAACTGCACCCGAAGGCTGCGTGTTAAGTAGCATAGAATAATTTTTTGCACCGCACATCTTCTCATCAATAAGAATTCGGAACTTACCTTTTCCTCCATAAAGAACGCCGGCATCAGCTTTCTCAAGGGGAATGACATGATGTTTTTTGGTCATCTTCTTTGATCTCCGATTCGGGCCCGATACCACCGTGCACTCTTTGCCCGAAGAGCACTACGATTTAATGATTCCAGAGCTAAAGAATGGCGATAAGCTGGTGGGCTGAAAGGTCAATTGGTAATAGATCTTTGGGTTTGCCGTAATAGGCCATCATCGCATGTGCCCGTGAAGAAGGGGGTTGTTTTGATTTTGTCTGTGATGTCTGGGGAAAGTTTCACTTTTTCTTGGGTGATATTGAATAGATGTACCCAGAATTTGGTTTCTCAACAATTAGAAGAACCTAATGCCAATAAACGTCATAATATGAAGGAAATTTGCGTTTTTTAAAATTTAATATGAAATATA
>CAUZRD010000010.1:0-27994 GCA_963582255.1 Alphaproteobacteria bacterium
AATACGCCTATGCGCTGGCGTCTACTCAAGCGGCCCACCACAGTTGGCCATTGAAAACGACTGGGTCGCTTCGGCCGCGTTCTTTGATGACACCGATTTCGACTGCGCGCTCACCAGCCTTTTGAAATCCGTCAAGAACGATGGGTATATCTGTTCGTTTGACAATGATAATCATCCCGGCACCGCAATTGAATGTTGCCAGCATCTCACTGGGCTTGATGCCGCCGATCTTGGCCAGCCATCCAAAAACCTCAAGGCGTGGAAGGGCAGAAAGATTAACTGTCGCACTAAGGTGATCAGGTAGAACGCGTGAGAGATTACCAGAAATTCCACCGCCTGTAATATGGGCAATTGCTTCAATTGCTCTGGTTTTAGAGCGGACATCCAATATTGGGCGGACATATATTTTTGTCGGGATCAGGAGCGATTGTGCGAGATTCTGACCAGGGGCGAAAGGGGATGGGCCTGCGAGATCGGCTCCGGCCTGATCAACGATAGCGCGCACCAGAGAAAAACCGTTCGAATGTACGCCGCTTGAGCCCAGCGCGAGTATAACATCTCCTTCGGCGATGTTATGCGATGGCAGTAGCGTGCCACGCTCGGCTGCTCCCACAGCAAATCCTGCAAGATCATAATCGCCCTGTGCGTACATGCCAGGCATCTCGGCGGTCTCGCCGCCTATAAGCGCACACCCTGCCTGCTTGCAGCCTTCGACTATCCCGGAGACTACATCATGCGCGATTTCTGGTTCAAGTTTACCTGTAGCATAGTAGTCTAGGAAAAACAGTGGCTCGGCACCCTGGACTACAATATCATTGACACACATCGCCACAAGGTCAATTCCGACGGTATGATGTTGTTGCGTTTTAGACGCAAATTTGAGTTTTGTTCCAACGCCATCAGTGGCGGCTACTAGGATGGGATCGATATATCCTGCGGATTTCAGATCAAACAAGCCAGCAAAACCACCGATTTTACTTCCCGTTCCTGGGCGGGAGGTTGAGGCTATGAGTGGGGTAATAGCCTTGACAAAATCATCACCGGCGGCGATATCCACCCCGCTTTGCCGGTAAGTGAGCCCATTAGGGTTCTCTAGTGAAGGAGCTTTTGGCATTTGTCAGCCGTCGCCCAATAAAATTATACTCTACCGGCTTCCTAGTCGATTGCCGCATGAGGTTCAAGCTTCTATGGGACATGTAATGTGGTTAATTGCAATTGTTCTACTGACAACAGCCCTGATGTTCAGCAAACCGGTTTTGGCGGATATGCTCACAGTGTCAGGCATCGAAATCGCTGCTAAGGCCGATTCTGCGGTGGATGCGAAGGTGATTGCCATCGCCGAAGGGCAGGCCAAGGCATTCTCGCAGATATTGCAGCGTCTCACATCGCCCGAAGATAACGAGCGGTTGCCAATGCCAGATGCCCAGTCGATCCAGTCGGTTGTAGCCGGCTTCAGTCTCGATAATGAACGAACATCGGCAAATGAGTATCTTGCCGAATTAACCGTGAGATTTAATGCCGATTCGGTTGAGTTTCTGCTGTCACACTCCAACATCCGTATGGCGGCCGAGCAATCAGAGCCCGTTCTTATCATACCAGTTCTTTGGCAGAATGGCTCTGCCGTGATTTGGGGGGAGGATAACAAATGGCGAAGTGTCTGGCAGAAAATTGATCTGGACAATAGGCTGGTGCCAGCCCTTATTCCACTTGGTGATGGGGTTGATGAGCAAGTTGATCAGCAAGAACTTGGGCAAGCCAACCCCGAGGCTTTGAGCGTACTTGCCGTGAAGTATGGTGTTAAGCACGCGGTCATTGCGATTGTTGCCTATGATTTAGAACAAAAGTTAATCGAGGCAGCTTTTGTCGGCAACAGCCAACGGGGCGCGATTGATCTGCGTGCCATCGGCGTGATTGAAGAAGGCCGTGAGATCGAGGCGATGAAGCAGATTGCAGACCAACTTTTGAACCGCCTTGACCAGAAATGGCGCGAGGTTGTTGCTAGTGGTTCAGTGCGTCAGTCCAAACAGACGGCGGATATTCTGGTGCCGTTCTCAAATTTGAAGCAATGGGTTGGTATCCGTCGCCGTCTTGAAAATGCGCCTGGCATTCAAAGCCTTGATGTGCGCTCACTAAACGCGGAGCAAGCGCAAATCATGGTATCCTTCATTGGCGATTTACGCGAGCTTGCCAAGTCTCTGAAGTTTCAGGGACTGTTTTTATACGACGATGGAGTAAGGTTGTTTCTACGCACCAATTAAATCTTACTATGTGAAAAAGAGACTCTCGTGAGCATCCCAAATATTCTGACGTTACTCCGTATGCTGTTGGTGCCTGTGGTCATTTGGTTGATCATGAATGGTGACGTGGCAGTGGCGTTCTGGCTATTTTTGTTAGCCGGGGTAACCGATGCAGCTGATGGCATGATTGCCAAGCGATTTAATCAGGCAACATTGCTGGGTGCCTATTTAGATCCAGTTGCCGACAAGCTCTTGCTGATCGGGGTGTTTGTTACGCTTGGAGTGGTCGGCGCCCTGCCATCCTGGCTTGTCATTTTGGTTGTCAGCCGGGATGTGATGATCATGATCGCCTTTGCGATTGCATATCTTGTGTCCCGACCGATTCGTGTTCGTCCACTTTTGATTAGCAAGATCAATACCGCGGCTCAGATTACTCTCGCCGCCGGTGAGCTGTTAACCCTTGGTGGTATAGCTACTCTTCCGGGTGATCTCCGTGTTGCTGCCGTTATAGTAGTGGCGTGCTTGACCAGCCTGTCTTGGGCTGTCTACTTCTTGGTGTGGACCACGCATTTGGCTGGAACGCCTGCAACAAAGCTTGGTCCGCGTGAAGACGAACCCACACTTGGCAGATATCGCAAGTAGTGAAGCTGCCCTATGCCAAGGAGACTTGTCACCATGATAGTGCAGCGCCAATTTGCATGTTGGATAGTTGGTATAGGTATTTTTATCGCTCTGCTTTACGTGCTGCGCGGTGTTCTGTTGCCGTTTGTCGCTGGGATGGTACTCGCCTACCTACTCGATCCTCTCACAGGTCGTCTGGAACGACTTGGACTTGGGCGCGTTGCTGCCACCGGTGTGATCGTTGCAATGGCGGGTATCGTATTTGTCCTCTTTCTCATGGTGCTGGTGCCAGTCTTAACCGAGCAACTGTTGCGCTTGGTCGCACTAGTCCCTGACGCGGTTGCTAAAATCGAGATGCTTTTGGAAGATCAGGATAGTTGGCTAGCATCCTTTCTTGGTCAAAAGTTTAACCTCGATGGTCAGATGACAGCGATTGCAAAGCAGGTCATTGGTTGGTTAGCTATTATATTCAAATCAATTTTGGGCGGTGGCATGGCGTTTGTCAGCGGTGTTTCGTTGCTAGTTGTGACACCTGTTGTTGCCTTTTATCTGATGGTTGATTGGCCTGATATGCTGCGCAAGCTGGATAGCCTGCTGCCACGCCCTTATGTAGAAACCATTCGCCAGATTGTGAAAGATATTGATGGGGTGATGGCCGGGTTTTTGCGTGGGCAGGCAATGGTATGTCTCATTCTGGCTGTGTTCTATGCACTAGCACTAACTCTCGTTGGACTGAATCTAGGGTTATTGATCGGCTTTACCGCTGGGGCGATCAGTTTTATTCCCTTTGTCGGATCGATCGTCGGTCTGGTGCTCTCACTTGGGATGGCACTGGCGCAAACTTGGCCGGAGGTTGATTGGCTGTTTGTCGGTATGATTGGTGCAATCTTCGTGATTGGACAGCTCGTGGAAGGTAACATTCTTCAGCCACGACTGCTTGGAAAAAGCGTTAGGTTACATCCTGTTGCATTAATATTTTCACTTTTTGCATTCGGTTATCTGTTCGGGTTTCTTGGGATGCTGTTGGCTGTTCCGTTGGCGGCAGTAATTGGCGTATTGGTGCGCTTTGCAACGCAGAAATATCTGGCAAGCCAAATCTACCTTGGTAATAACAATGATAAACCCATACCCGCGGATCAGGATTGATGATAAGTCGGGATGTGCATCAGACGGGCGTGCAACGGGCATTTGAACTCGGACATGATGAAGCTCGTGGCTTTGCTGACTTCATTATCAGTCCTACCAATCGCGCGGCGTTTGACTATCTTCTCGCATGGCCAAGATGGCCTTATCCAGCAAGTGTTCTTTATGGACCAGAGGGTTCGGGAAAAAGCCATCTTGCGCGTATCTGGGCTGCGCGATGCGGTGCTAAGATCGCCTCGGCAAGCGATACTTCTTTTGAACAATTCGTAAATAGCCAGAAACTGCATTTGGTGATTGAGGATATAGATCATGACGGGTGCAATGAGGAAGGCGTATTTCACATGTTCAACCTTTGCATTGATACTGGTGGTGCATTACTGGTGACCACATCTCGATTGCCAGTAGCTATGCTATTTCGTCTTGCTGATCTTTCATCACGGGTTCGCGGCGCGATGCTGGCGCAGATCGATCAGCCGGATGATGGGTTGATTGAGGCAGTGATAGTCAAACTATTTGCTGATAGGCAACTTGAGATTACACCCGTAGTCGCGGCCTATGCTGCCGCGCGTATCGAACGCTCGTTGTCAACGGTTAGAGATTTAGTAACCCATGCGGATCGAATGAGCTTGGAGACATCGCGGAGTATCACCAAGCCGCTCGTAAACGAAGTCCTAAATACGATGGAAGACAAGTAGGGATGCTGACGGTGCTATGGTCATGCTAAAGTAATACCGTGAGGGGCATTTCGATGCCCGGCTTTTTTTGTACCCACCAGAACTAGACTTATATGTTTTATTAAACAGGGTTATACACATGACTGCGGATCTGAGACCGCGTCAATTCTACCGTCTTATGAAGACGGCTCGTGCCGATGCGCATTTTACAAATCTGTTCGAAGTCCTGCTCGACCCTGCCCGGCATATACGCTAAGTAGGGATCAATTTTGGTTAACCAAAAGCTGCAAGCGACTCAATTGGGATGAAGCAATGTGGTGAATTCATCGTTTCAGGCTCGTATCTCCAAAAAGTTAAAAGCACAAGCTCGAATAGGCGTTGTTGATATCGGATCAAATTCCGTACGCCTTGTCGTATTTGATGGCGAGTGTCGTTCGCCCCAGGTTCACTACAATGAAAAGGCCATCTGTGCTCTGGGCAGTGAGCTCAGAAAAACCAACAGATTGGCGCATGATGGTGTGGTTGAAACGCTGTCTTTGCTCAAGCGATTTCGTCTTTTAACTCAAAATATGGGTGTTACACAGCTCCATGTAGTTGCAACCGCCGCGACGAGGGAGGCTAAAAACGGCGCTAGTTTTGTGAAATTAGCCGAAAAAGCAATCGCCAGTCCAGTGAAGGTGCTCTCTGGTGCCGAGGAGGCTCAGTTTGCAGCAGCCGGCGTTATTTCTGGTATGCCACATGCGGACGGTGTGGTGGGCGATCTTGGTGGTGGCAGTCTGGAGCTGGTGGATGCAGTTATCGGTATAGCGGGCGTCGGTGAAAGTGCTCCGATCGGGACTTTGCGGCTACTTGAACAGGTATCCAAACCAAAAGACGCAATCAGTATCGTTGATAGGGCACTCTCCAAGATGGATTTGGTTGAGAAGATCAAGGGTCGTTCGCTCTATTTGGTTGGAGGCACCTGGCGTGCGATTGCGCGTATCCATATGGAGCATAATAACTATCCATTACATATTATTGATCACTACGAGCTAGCACCACAAGATGCGACGGAAATTGTCCAGTTGGTGGGCGGACTGTCGATGGCATCTTTGCGTAATATGCCCAACGTTTCCTTAGAAAGACTTACAACCATTCCATTTGGTGCGTTGGTATTGGAGCGGCTGATCAGTATGGGCAAGCCAAAAAATATCGTTTTTTCAGCAAATGGTCTTAGAGAAGGTATTGTCTATTCAAACCTCTCGCCGAAGATCGCTGGCAAAGATCCTCTGATCTCCAGTGTGTATGCGATTTCAGCCCTTTACGCGCGCTCGCTTACCCAGGGAAGTGAGATTGCTGATTGGGTGGATCCACTGTTTTCCTCACTTGACGAACCGGAAACTGATGAGGAACGCCATCTTCGAAAAGCGGCCTGTCATCTGGGTGATTTATCTTGGCGCATCCATCCAGATTATCGTGGGAGCCATTCGATCGATGTGGTTGTGCACGGAAATCTAGCTGACATGCATCATGCAGGCCGTGCATTTCTGGCACTTTCTTCTTACTTTTGCCACGCCAACCGTATTCGCCATCCTTCTGCCCAAGCTATGTCTAAGCTTGTTAACAAAAAATCTTTGGAAAAAAGCCGCATAATAGGCAAGTTACTTCGCCTTTCTTTTGCATTGACCGGGGCAACGGATGGGATTTTGCCAAAATGTCCAATAATTTGCGACCAACATTGCGTCGAGCTATACCTACCTTATGATTTGGCCGATCTTGGTGGAGGTATGCTTGAGCGCCGGCTTGCGTCACTCGCTGGGGCGATTGGGCGTAAATATAAAATCATCATAAGCGATAGTCAGCAGGCTTAGTCATCCTCCTTGCTAGCGCTGTCAAGTTGCGTTGCTTCAATTGGTATAACCTGATTGCCTCGAACCGTCAGGGCCAGACGCCCGTGTTTTATATCAAGTGCCATCTTACCAAATAGATCGCGACGCCACCCGATAAGTGCGGCGACATTGGCATCGTCACTACGCGCGATCTGCTCCAGGTCGTCGGAAGAGGCAATTAGCTTTTGTGCAACTTTGTGACGCTTGGATTGCATCTTAACCACCACACGAAGAAGATCGACAATCGGTGTAAGACTATCCGGTAGGGCTTCGTGCTTGACCTGAATTGGAACCGATGAAATTTGCCGGTGCTGGCCGCGCTCGACGGCTTGAAGAAGTCCTGCCGCACTCTTGGAATGATTAAATCCCCGCGGCACCGCCCGCATGGTCTCCAGATCGGCTGGTTTTTGAGGATTGAATGAGGAGATTTCGACTAGAGCATCGTCTTTCAAAACTCTGTTTCGCGGTACGTTAAGCCGCTGTGCTTCTTGCTCTCTCCACGCTGAGACCTCCATCAATATTGCCATTGCGCGTTTTGACTTTGGTTTAGATTTCACTCTTTCAAAAGCCTTCTCAGGCGACATGGTGTAGGTCGATGTACTGGTCAGTATAGCCAATTCCTCTTCCAGCCACGAATGACGCTTGCTGCTCTCCAACTCTTGGATAAGATGTTTATAGACCACGCGAAGATGGGTGACGTCGGCAAGGCCGTAGGCAAGCTGTTGGTCTGACAGCGGTCGGCGTGCCCAGTCGGTAAAACGTGATGACTTGTCGATCTGTTCGCCCGTAAGCTTGCGTACCAAATTATCGTAGGAGACCGAATCTCCGAACCCGCACACCATCGCGGCTATTTGCGTATCGAATAGGGGTAGCGGAATTGTCTTGGCTAAATTGTAGAAAATCTCGACATCTTGCCGGCCGGCGTGAAATACCTTGACTACGCTTTGATCACGCGCCAGCTCCCACAGAGGCTCAAGATCAATGTTGGCCAGTGGGTCAACAACAGCCTCAATTCCATCGCTTGCAAGTTGTACTAAACAGAGTTTTGACCAATAGGTCTTATCACGCATAAATTCGGTATCTACCGCGACGTAATCCTTCGCGCGCAAGGACTGGCAGATCTTGGAAAGCTGGCTGCTCGATGTAATCAAATTCATGGACACTCCTATAGCCCAATACCTGGCAATGCTGCCAGATGTGAACTGGATTGAATGTTAAGGGCGTGGAAAGGCTCTCATTAAAGCGGTCTTGACATCCCCCGGTCTCCATGGCCACTTCCGGCCGGCATCTTTCATGCTTCGTTTGAGTTTCTTAGGATAGAGTTTATGCACCGATATCGCACTCACAATTGTGGGGCGCTCCGTAACGATGATGTGGGACAGACCGCCCGGTTATCTGGTTGGGTCCACCGCATTCGAGATCACGGTGGATTATTATTTATCGATCTGCGTGATCACTTCGGATTGACCCAATGTGTAGTAGATCCCGATTCGTCGGCGTTTTCTAACGCTGAGAATATTCGCGCCGAGTGGGTTATTCGTATCGACGGTGAAGTCAAGCGCCGCAGTGATGACACCACCAATGCTGGCCTTCCGACAGGTGAGGTTGAAATTTTTATCCGAGAGCTGGAAGTGCTGTCCGCAGCCGAAGAGTTGCCACTTCCTGTGTTTGGTGAACCAGATTATCCTGAGGAAACGAGACTTAAATACCGTTTTTTGGATCTCAGGCGAGAATCTCTTCATCGTAAAATTGTTCTCAGATCTCAAATTATTACGTCCATTCGCCAGCGTATGGTCGATCAGGGGTTTACCGAATACCAGACACCAATTCTTACCGCCTCCAGCCCAGAAGGCGCCCGTGATTTTCTGGTGCCATCGCGTCTTCACCCTGGAAAATTCTACGCCTTGCCTCAGGCTCCCCAGCAATTTAAGCAGCTCATCATGGTGGCTGGATTTGATCGTTATTTCCAGATTGCTCCGTGTTTCCGTGACGAGGACGCCCGAGCAGATCGCTCACCGGGAGAATTTTATCAGCTAGATATCGAAATGAGTTTTGTTACTCAGGATGATGTTTTTGATGCGGTTGAGCCTGTAATAAAGGGCTTGTTCAATGAATTTTCTGATGGTTGGGAGGTTACCGATAATTTTCCCCGCATTCCCTATTATGATGCATTGAAACGCTACGGGTCTGACAAACCGGATTTGCGCAATCCCATCGAAATGTCAATTGTCTCCGACCATTTTATAGACTCTGGATTTAAGGTGTTCGCGCGGATTCTAGCAGAGAAAACTTCCGGGCGTTACTGGCAAGAAAATGCTGAAGTGATGGCTATTCCAGCACCTGGAGGGGGCAGCCGCGCATTCTGTGATCGTATGAACTCCTGGGCCCAGGGTGAAGGGCAACCGGGCCTTGGATATATTATTTTTCGCGATGGCGGCGGGGCTGGGCCGATTGCCAACAATCTAGGCGCTGAAGTTGTTGCAGGCCTTCAATCTGAGCTGAAACTGAATGACGGCGATGCAGTGTTCTTTGTTGCTGGTGTGCCTGCCCATGTTGCTGGATTTGCCGGCCGTGCACGCGATCGTATAGGCGTAGAACTTAATCTAATAGAGCAAGATCGCTTTGAGTTTTGCTGGATTGTCGACTATCCGATGTTTGAGTGGGACGATGAGCTGAAGATGCTTACGTTCTCTCATAATCCGTTCTCCATGCCGCAAGGAGGACTAGATGCGCTGAAGAGTGACGATCTCCTTGGTGTGCTTGCTTATCAGTATGATTTGGTGTGCAACGGTATTGAACTTTCATCCGGGGCCATTCGAAACCACAAACCTGAAATTATGGAAAAAGCTTTCGCTATTGCCGGCTATGATGCCTCCGTGCTTGAAGAAAAATTTGGAGGAATGTTCCGCGCCTTCAAGCTTGGCGCTCCGCCCCATGGTGGAATTGCTCCGGGGATAGATCGCATCGTGATGATGCTGGCGCGTGAAGAAAATTTGCGTGAAGTAACCATGTTCCCCATGACTCAAGGAGCTGAAGATTTAATGATGGGGGCACCATCTGGGGCCTCCTTGCGCCAGCTGCGAGATTTGCACATACAGGTGCGGAAACCTGAAATAAACTGACGGACCACCGCCTGTTATTCTCCTGGGAAGAAACCCCTCCTTAACCACCAATGTGGTTTAGTTGATTGGTTATGTTGACTGCGTATTTCCGAGGATATTTTGTCTCACTGTTTTCGAGTAACGGTTCTTGCCGCACTGGGTGCAGTCGCGGCGTTAGGACCCATGGTTGTTTCCAACTCAGTGATACGTTGGGTTGCGATTGAGCAGGGTACGGCTCAGATGCAGAGCATGACCAAGACTATACTCGCTCATTCCGAAATGGTTCTGGATGTCGCCTCTGACGCGCTTTCCGCTCTTTCTAGAGGGGGGATGGTTGATTGTTCTCAAAACAATATCGCCCTCATCGATGAAACGGTATTCACTAACTTATCGCTTAAGGAAATCGGCATCTATGATGCCGATGATCAAATAAATTGTACTAATTTTGGTGCGACACTCGTGGCAATGAGTCGGGTGAACTCTCTTTCTGTTAAAGGTGGGCAGCTTGATATTTCCATCGTTCCAACCCGGGTAGCTGACGACCATGCGTTGGGGTTGAGGCGGGATGCGGATAACGGTGCGGGCGGATTGATTGCCATGATTGAGACTGAGACGGTTTTGATGAAACTGCTTCATGGTAAGATGCGTAAGAGTTATCACGCGCGTGTTGAGCTTGCTGATGGAACCTTGATCAGGACGGCAGGGCAGACTCGGGAAGCCGTTGTCAAGCAAGATAGCCAAATGGTTGAGAGCAAGCTTGCGTCGGCTCGTTATCCTATTGTTGTGGCTGTCGCAGCACCGCGAATTGGATTGCTTGCGCCGTTCTTGCATATTTCCAACTATGCCAAATTTGGGAGCGGTATTCTCGGTGTAATTCTGCTTGGGTTCGTCGTCTATTCGATACGCTACCGGACGACGCTTGAAGCAGAGATTGATGCAGCCATCGCTAGTGATGAGTTTGTTCCATACTACCAGCCAATTTTGGATGCCAATGAGGGCTGTGCAAATGGCTGCGAGATGTTGTTGCGCTGGCGCAAGCCCAACGGTGATTTAGTGTGCCCAGAGGGCTTTATTCCCTTCGCCGAAGCAACCGGGCAAATTATTCCAATCAGCCGTCATATGCTGGCGAGGGTCAGCGAAGATTTGGTAGAACTATGCGCCGAAAACGAAGATTTCATGATCAGTTTCAATTTAGTAGCGGAACATTTTGATAGTCTAGACATTGTTGAAGATGTAAAACGGGTCTGCGCTAAGGGCCAGATTAAACCAAAAAATCTTGTATTTGAAGTTACCGAGCGCCGGCCTCTCACTGATCTAGCAACATCTCGTGAAGTGATGCGCAGCCTGCAGGCATTGGGGTGTAAAATAGGCTTGGATGATGCCGGTACGGGTCACTGTGGACTAGCCTATATCCAACAGCTTGGAATGGACACGATCAAAATTGATCGCATGTTTGTAGCCGCAATCGGAAATGATTCGGCCAAGGCTCCGGTGGTAGATGCTCTGATTGAGCTAGGCAAAGAGCTTAACATGAAAATCGTTGCGGAGGGTGTTGAGACCGATGATCAGTTCAATTATCTGCGTGCGCGTGGAGTACGCTATTTTCAAGGTTATTTATTTTCTCAACCGTTGCCAAAGGAAAGCTTCTATCGGTTTGTTCAGGCTTTCGAGCTGACATCTGATGATCGACAATCCCTCTCATCTGTTCCAGAATCAAGTCATCTTCAATTGGCCAGCTAGCCTCTTAGGGTGCGGATATGGAGCGCGGATCTATGTATCTTGTGAACGCTCTAGTGCATCAACTGCTTCGCAAATGTCTAGCATTTCTGTTCTTACCCCTCAACTACACCCACTAGTCGCACCACACGTGTTGCATTTCAGGCAGGTACCGTTACGTACCATGGTGAAATTACCACACTCGTCACATGCAGCGCCCTCGTAGCCGCGCATACGCGCCTCGGCCTTACGATCGGCTGCGATCTTGATTGGCGACATTCTGGTTTCCCCCAGCCCTCGGGGCTCCTCCGTGACCATGGGGTTGCTCGCGTTAACCGCCGCAGGGGTGGCGGCAGCACTAAGAGGCTGGAGCCGTTGTGTTTCATTAGCGGCCAGCGCAACATCCTTTTCAAGCGTATCGGTTGCTGATACGGCCTGGTTCGAATGAGTAAGGCTACTCGAAGGCAAAAGCACTAAATTATCGATGTTATGCGGTCGTGAGCGAGCGTAGCCATTCGAGACGTAGCGTCCTGCCGGCACGGGCTCTTGCTGTTTACCCTCATTTTCACCGGCCCCCAGCGCATCGGGAGAAATTTCAGCGGGGTCAACATGCGCCAGATCATTGCGTTCAAGATATGAAATTGCGAGTTCGCGGAAAATATAGTCGAGCACTGAAGTCGCGTTTTTGATTGCATCATTTCCCTGAACGAGACCAGCTGGCTCAAATCTCGTGAACGTGAAAGAATCGACATATTCTTCCAGCGGCACTCCGTATTGCAGGCCAAGCGACACCGCTATTGCGAAGTTATTCATTAAGGAGCGGAAGGCTGCGCCTTCCTTGTGCATATCGAGAAAGATTTCGCCAATCCGGCCATCATCATATTCACCGGTTCTGAGATAGATTTTATGTCCGCCAACTACCGCTTTTTGGGTATATCCCTTGCGTCGATCAGGGAGTTTATCGCGCGCCCGAGCAAATTCAACTTCCACTATACGCTCAACAATTTTTTCAACCCGCTGGGTCTGTGGGCTGGCAGAGAGAGTATCAAGGACATCATCGTCATCGTCACTGTCGGCCAACCACTGTGCATTGAGCGGTTGAGACAGCTTTGAGCCATCACGGTAAAGCGCATTTGCTTTTAGTCCAAGCCGCCAGGATAGAAAATAGGCGCTTTTACAGTCTTCGACGCTCGCCGCATTGGACATATTGATGGTTTTTGAAATAGCACCAGAAATAAATGGCTGCGCCGCAGCCAGCATTCGAATGTGACCCTCGACCGAAAGCATTCGCTTACCTGTTCGTCCGCACGCATTGGCGCAATCGAATACAGCAAGATGCTCATCAGAAAGACCGGCCGCGCCCTCCATTGTCATTGCTCCGCAACAATAGATATTAGCAGCCTCGATGCTATCAATGTCGAAGCCAATCGCAGTTAGAAGATCAAAATTAGGGTGGTTGAGATCTGTTGCGTCAATTTTCAATATGTTGACACAGAAATCTTCACCAAGTGACCATTTGTTAA
This sequence comes from Alphaproteobacteria bacterium, assembly GCA_963582255.1. GTDB lineage: Bacteria > Pseudomonadota > Alphaproteobacteria > Rhizobiales > TMED25 > CAUZRD01. The sequence goes on from CAUZRD010000010.1 coordinate 12,884, forward strand.
AGACAAATTTGATGTCAAATGCAGAACAAAGAGCATTCTCAACAATCTCTATTTCGCCATTTGTGAAGCCGCGTGCCCGCAAAGTCTCATGATTGACGCCTGGAGCATCGCGCAGTGTACCCCGACCAACCGCATGATTGATAATACTGGTAATGGCATCATCATCATAGCCTAACGTATTCAATGCTTTCGGCACGGCGTGATTGATAATCTTGAAATAGCCGCCACCCGCGAGTTTTTTAAATTTTACCAATGCGAAGTCTGGTTCAATACCGGTGGTATCGCAATCCATTACTAGGCCGATAGTGCCGGTGGGGGCGATCACGCTGACCTGTGCATTGCGATAGCCATATGCTTCGCCAAGCTCTAGCGCACGGTCCCAGGACGCCTTTGCCGCATTACCAAGCAACCCATCAGTTAGATTTTTATGATCGAGAGGCACCGGTAGGGTGGCGAGTTTCTCGTAGCTATGATCGATTCCGTGAGCTGCTCGACGGTGATTGCGGATCACCCGAAGCATGGCCCTGGAATTCCGAGAGTAGTCTTTAAAAGCTCCAAGTTCTCCAGCCATTTCAGCCGATGTGGCATAGGCTGTCCCTGTGAGAAGAGCTGTAATTGCAGCACAAAGCGAGCGACCTTGCGCTGAATCATAGGCAATGCCATTGGTCATCAATAGTCCGCCAATATTTGCATACCCAAGGCCCAGCGTGCGATATTCGAATGAGCGTTTGGCAATTTCCCTCGATGGAAACTGAGCCATCAGAACTGAAATCTCGAGCACCACCGTCCAGATACGCACTGAATGAGCGAAGTCATCGACCGCGAATGTGCCATCCTCATTGCGGAACTTAATGAGATTGAGCGAAGCTAAATTGCACGCTGTATCATCAAGGAACATATATTCCGAACATGGATTGGAGGCACGAATTTCACCGGCTTTCGGACAGGTGTGCCAATCATTGATGGTGGTATGAAATTGCAATCCTGGGTCGGCGCACGACCAGGCTGCATATCCAATTTTCTCCCACAGATCCCGCGCATCGAGTGTTTTAACCGCCTCGCCAGTTCTGCGTGAGGTAAGATCCCAGTGGGCGTCGTCCTCGACAGCATTCAAAAACTCGTCCGACAGCCGAATGGTGTTGTTTGAATTTTGTCCAGACACCGTTACGTAAGCCTCAGAGTCCCAGTCGGTGTTGTAGATTTCAAAGTCGATTTCTCGGTAGCCCTGACGTGCGAACTGAATAGTGCGTTGGATATAGTTATCCGGCACATTCATACGGCGTGCGGTGCGAATTTCGCGTTTTAAAGCAGGGTTTTTGTTTGGGTCGAAACAGTCATCATCTGGACCTTCGCAATTGATGCATGCCTTGAGAACGGCGTTCAGGTGTTCGGCGCAGATCTTTGAACCAGTCACCAGAGCGGCAACCTTTTGCTCTTCACGTACTTTCCAGTCGATAAACTCTTCCACATCGGGATGGTCTATATCGACAACTACCATTTTGGCCGCGCGCCGCGTGGTGCCACCTGATTTAATCGCGCCGGCAGCGCGATCTCCAATCTTTAGAAAACTCATCAGTCCAGATGATTTCCCGCCGCCAGAAAGCGGCTCATGTTCACCACGAATTTTGGAAAAATTAGATCCGGTGCCCGAGCCATATTTGAACAATCTGGCTTCCCGTGTCCAAAGATCCATAATACCGCCATCATTTACCAAATCGTCTTCGATCGACTGGATAAAGCACGCATGCGGTTGGGGATGCTCATAGGATGATTTGGAGCGGGTCAATTTTCCTGTTTCATAGTCAACATAATGATGTCCCTGGCTCGGTCCATCAATGCCGTAAGCCCAATGCAGTCCGGTGTTAAACCACTGTGGGCTGTTGGGAGCGCAGCGCTGGGTCGCAAGCATGTAGCGGTTCTCGTCGTAAAATGCGCGTGCATCTTCTTCGGTATCGAAGTAGCCACCTTTCCAGCCCCAATAGGTCCAGGTCCCGGCGAGGCGGTCAAACACCTGGCGTGCACTTTTCTCAGAGCATGTGCGTTGATCCTCGGATAGCTTGGCAAGTGCATCTTGATCGCCAACATGTCGCCACAGCCAGGAGGGAACGGAATTTTCCTCAACAACCTTCAAAAGGCTCGGAACGCCGGCTCGCCGAAAATATTTTTGGGCAATTATATCGGAAGCAACCTGACTCCAGTTTTCGGGGACCTCGACGCCGTCCTGATGAAACACCACAGTTCCGTTCGGATTACGAATTTCGCTCACCGTTTCTCTAAACGCAATCTGCGCGTACGGTGAATGCCCTTGTTCGGTGAAGCGACGACTGATCCGCATTCTGACCCCCTCAAATTAGTTCTATTTCAGGCGAGTTTGCCAAGTAGAAAAAAATACACAGCAATCAGGTTTCCAAAAGCTATCATTTCGCCCGATTTCTGGGTTTATGTGCTCACATGATGCATGTAACTCTACAAGAGCACAGAGTCGCCCTTAACGGACGGTTAACGTAGCACCCTTGCCAATCTCGTCAAGGACTTGTGTGTGAGAGGTTGTGCATACGCAACATTTAGTTTTTGGCAAACCCCGGGCATTTTCCATTCTGAAGAATTGTTCCAATAATTCTTGTCAAGATTAGCACTAATATAAAGCTTAACCGAAGCTTTTGGCACAATGGATTTACGCGCGTGATATGCCTGTCAACGCTGGACAGCGAAGTGCAAAACAGCGATAGTTCTGTCCATTACTAATACAACCTGGCCTGATCATGAGCCTATTTTCTGAAATTTTTATTTGGTGGGGGCACCAGACCCTTGGGACGCGGTTTTATACGTGGCGCAAGGGCGAACACGTTGGTAGTGACGATCTCGGAAATGTTTACTATCGCGAACGGCGGGGCCATCGGCGCTGGGTAATCTATGCCAATCTGGCTGAGGCTTCACATGTGCCAGCGCGATGGCATGCTTGGCTGCATAAAATTGTTGATGAGGTGCCAAGCGCGACTTCCGGTCATGTGCATCCCTGGCAAAAGCCTCATCAGCCGAACATGACCGGCTCTCAATTGGCCCACCGCCCACCTGGAAGTTCGTTGGCAACAGGTTCTCGGCCCACGGCAACAGGCGATTATCAAGCCTGGACGCCCGCCGACCGATAAAATCTGGAGAATGCGATGAAATCTAATGTTTTGGAAACACTGACCGGGGCCATAGTCATTGCTGTGGCAGTGCTGTTTTTTATCTTCGCGTATCGGGTGGCTGATCTTGGGGTAGCATCGGGAGCCTATAAACTCGATGCCCGTTTTGCCCAAGTTGGCGGACTTGTTACTGGTGCGGATGTCCGCATTTCGGGTATCAAGGTGGGGACTGTCGTTGGTCAGACGCTTGATGCGCAGACATATGAAGCTATCGTTAGCTTGGCGATCGAACCGGGCGTCGAGGTTCCCAATGATACCAGCGCCCAGATTGCCTCCGAGGGACTTTTGGGTGGCAGCTATGTGTCGTTACAGCCAGGTGGATCGGAAACTATGCTCGCCGGTGGTGAGACTATTGAGTATACCCAAGGCTCTGTCGATTTGATGGGCCTTATTGGTCAAGCCATATTTGGGTCAAAAGATTGAGCATGGCATTCGATTCGCATCACGGACAACCATCACATATCTGGTCACCAGACACCTATCATCGTCACGCACGTTTCGTGTCCGAACTTGGTGCAGATATCTTGTCTTGGCTTGCACCCTCGGCGGGTGAGCGCATTCTCGACATTGGCTGCGGCGACGGTGTTCTTAGCCAGAAGATTTCGGCTAGCTGTGCTGAAGTGGTGGGTGTCGATACAAGTGCCGAGATGGTCGAGCGTGCGCGAGGTAACGGGATTGATGCCCGGGTTGGCTCTGGCGAGGTGCTGAAGTTTACGGACGAATTCGACGCTGTATTCTCAAATGCTGCTCTACACTGGATGACAAACTCAGCTGCGGTTGCTGGAGGTGTGAGCCGGGCCTTGAAGTCGGGAGGAAGATTCGTCGCCGAATTTGGGGGTCAAGGAAATGTGGCTGCTATTGCTACTGCGCTTCAGGCCGCATGGCGCCGGTATGGCGGTGAGATCGCCCTTGCTTTTCCCTGGTATTTTCCAAGTGAAGCTGAGTACAGCACAGTGCTCTCTGACGCCGGACTACAACTTTATCGCTCAGAGCTGGTACCTCGACCAACACCATTGCCAAGTGAAATGTCTGACTGGATAGAATTGTTTTTACACCCGTATTTTGATCAGTTTCAGGGCGAAGAACGTGCTGAAATTATGAACTATGTGGTTGATCTCTTGAGACCGTCGCTCTGCGACGTGAATGGGAAATGGACAGCAGATTATGTGCGACTTCGGATTGAAGCGAATAAAACGCCGTGAGAGTAGTCAATCAATACCTAACCCAACGATAGTAGCTTATCGATGAAGCGCGTGGGAGCGGTTGGTCTAATTGGTGCCGGCATGTATGTTTTATTGCAGACCTTCCTGCACGCGGAGCCGATCTCCAATGGTATTGCTATCCTTGCAGGATTAGATAAAATTACCGCCGAAATACAGCTTATTGAAGCTTCTATCGGTCAGACGGTCCATTTTGGTAGCCTCGAAATACGATCTCGTGGTTGCTATACTAGGCCGCCTACCGAACCCCCACAAACTACGACATTTCTTGAAATTGATGAGCGCGAGCTGAGCGGCGCGCGAAACCGGGTTTTTACCGGTTGGATGTTCGCCTCAAGTCCGGGGCTGCACGCACTTGAACATCCCGTTTATGATGTTTGGCTAAAGACTTGCAAAATCGCCTCTGGCGATAGGTCTGTGGCTAGCTCGAAAAACTCTCCTTGATCCCTCACGGCAATCTCAAGTAGACCGTGATATGCCTCACGATCGACTTCTATTGCGCCTAAAGAGCGAAGGTGATCGGTAATGAACTGGGTATCGAGAAGAACGAAACCTCCGGTAATGAGGCGTGCTGTCAGATAGATAAATGCGACTTTGCTTGCATTTGTGGTGCGCGAAAACATGCTTTCACCGAAAAAAGCCCGCCCGAGGCTCACGCCATAAAGCCCACCAACCAGCTCACCATCCCGCCAGCACTCCACTGAATGGCAATTTCCAAGATGAAATAAGTCGGAATAGAGTTTGCGTATACGCTCATTTATCCATGTGGAATCGCGTCCAGGTGAAGGCTCGGCACACCCATCCACAACACGATCAAACGCTGTATCTATCCGCACCTCGAATTGACTTGAGCGGACAACCCGTCGCAGGCTACGTGAGATACGTATAGCGTCCAGTGGGACAATGCCGCGTCGCTCAGGATCAATCCAATAGAGCGCGGGATCATCAGCATCTTCAGCCATCGGAAAAATACCGCAGGCATAGGCCTTCAATAAAACCTGAGGCGTAATTTCTATCAATTGCTCGGAAAGTTTGTTCACTGGCCCTTGCAGCACCATAACCCGAACCAGGTCACATTTATAACCTTAGTAAAATAGTGCCAATCAGGGGAGAAGAACTGAAATAATCTGTGTGGATTTGATTGTTTTATCCAGCCAGATTGGGGCTTGACCCTAATGCTCATATGAAGATCATCCGCCTTAATAAGTAGCCCCGGAGTGTCGCGGTACGCCCATGCGCGAGGCAAATAGATTATATCTTGTCTAAAAACCGCTCCAGCCAGTGGATATCATAATCGCCATTAATGATATCGGTATTGGTCACGAGTTCGGAAAAAAGTGGGATGGTAGTTTCGATGCCATCAATAACGATCTCATTAAGCGCACGACGCAACCGCATCAGGCAATCCTCACGCGTTTTGCCGTGGGCAATAAGTTTGCAGATCAAGCTGTCGTAATTAGGCGGAACGACATAGCCGGCATAGACGGCTGAATCCATCCGTACACCAAGCCCGCCCGGGGCGTGAAAGCCATTAATCCGGCCAGGAGAGGGGGTGAATGTGGTCGAATTTTCTGCATTGATACGGCACTCAATGGCATGGCCGTCAAGTTTTATATCCTGTTGGCTGACCGAAAGGTTTCCTCCGGTTGCAACGGTGATTTGTTCGCGCACAAGATCAAGGCCGGTCACCATTTCGGTTACCGGATGCTCTACCTGCAAGCGTGTGTTCATTTCGATGAAATAGAATTCTCCGCCCTCGAATAGAAACTCGATGGTTCCGGCGCCTTCATATTTCAATTCAGCTACTACTTTGGCTGCGCGCATGCCGATTTTTTTACGCTGGTCCTGGTTGAGAACCGTAGATGGCGCCTCTTCCCAGATTTTCTGGTGGCGTCGCTGAACGGAGCAATCGCGTTCTCCAAGATGAATAGCGCTGCCTCTTCCGTCGCCGAACACCTGAACTTCAATATGGCGTGGCCTACTGAGATATTTTTCAAGATAGACTGTGTCATCGCCAAAAGCGGCTTTGGATTCAGCTCGTGCTGTCTGTAAAGCACGAGCTAGCTCGTCCTCACTGGTAGCGATTTTCATGCCACGGCCACCGCCGCCCGAAGCAGCCTTGACCAGAACAGGAAATCCAATTTTTCGTGCGATCGAGCGCGCTGAAGCATCATCAGCAATCGGTCCATCAGACCCTGGAACCACAGGTAAGCCAAGAGACTTGACCTCCTTTTTGGCAGCAATTTTATCTCCCATCAGCCTGATATGGTCTCCGGACGGACCAATGAATTTTATTCCGTGCTCGTTCAGAATATCGGCAAAGCTAGCATTCTCGGATAAAAACCCGTAGCCAGGATGAACCGCATCTGCCCCGGTGACCTCGCATGCTGCAAGAATAGAGGGAATATTCAGGTAACTCTGCGTCGCGTCGGCCGGGCCAATGCAGACGCTCTCATCTGCCAAGCGTACATGCATCGCATCGGTATCGACTGTGGAATGGACCGCCACCGTGTTGATCCCCATCTCACGGGCAGCACGCTGGATTCGAAGAGCAATCTCTCCGCGGTTGGCAATCAGAATTTTGTCGAACATGGTTACGCGATCATTCTATAATGATGAGTAGTTCGCCAAATTCTATTGGCTGACCGTTCTCCACCAGAATGGCGGTCACCCTACCAGGATGCGGGGCTGCAATTGGATTGAACGTTTTCATTGCCTCGACTAGGAACAAGGTATCACCTTCGCTTACCACATCGCCGACTTCGACAAATGTTGGTGCATCCGGCTCGGGTGAACGGAAGCAAGTGCCAACCATCGGTGATTTAACGGCATTCGGATTGGTTTGTGGGTCAGATTTGGAGGGCACAGAGTGATCATCCATTTGGCTTGGGATGATGTGAGTATCTGTTGGGGTAGACGGATGAACGGCGGCAGTAAGAGGAGCATACGTGCGTTGCACCCTGATCCGGCATCCGTCTTGCTCCACCTCAATCTCAGTTAACTTCGTCTCGCTCAATAGGTCAGCGAGTTCTCTAATCAGCGACTGATCGATTTCATTTTTTTTTGGCATTCAATTCCTGTCATCAGCAGACACAAGGCTTGCGAGTGCTTCAATTGCTAGCTCATACCCCTTCGCGCCAAGGCCACAGATTGTTCCGATAGCAACCGGTGCGACATGGGATACTTGTCTGAACTCCTCACGAGCAAAAATATTAGAGATATGAACTTCTATGCAAGGAGCTACGATTGCTTTTAAGACATCACGTAGGGCAACCGATGTATGGGTATACGCGGCTGCGTTGAGAATAATTCCATCGCTGTCGCCAAATTCCTGTATCCAGCTTACTAGCTCACCTTCATTATTGGTTTGTCGACAATGGATCTCCACACCATGCAATTTTCCGCGTGTGCGACAGGCGTCTTCAATCTGTGCGAGTGTCAGCGTGCCGTAAAGATCCGGTTCCCGCTTACCAAGCAAATTGAGATTGGGGCCGTTTAAAACGGCGATTTTCTTTGTCGTCATTTGTCCGTACCTTACTGTACGTATTCAAATCAGGAAAGGCAGGGTAATGCGTGTCGAACCGCAAACCAACGAGAAGGTTAGTTCGCGGCGCGCACTTGGGCAATAACCTGGCGCAGACTATCGATGCCAATCGCTCCTGGAATCAGTGTTTCGCCGACAATATAAGCAGGTGTACCACTAATACCGATTTTTGATGCTAACTCTTTTGACTGCGCGATGATCTGCTTGGTTTCCTGATTTCTCATGTCTTTGCGCATCAGTTCTATGTCTAGCCCTAGCTGTTCGGCTATTTGTATGGTGCGCGCTTCATTGGCAACGCCCTTCGCGCTCATCAGGCGCGTATGAAAATCGAGATAACGGCCTTGTTTTGCTGCTGCGATCGATGCACGTGCAGCAATGACTGAATCTTGCGATAAAATAGGAAATTCCTTCAAAATTACCCGCAGTTTCCCGTCGGTTTCCAAGAGAGCGAGTAGGTCAGGTGTCGCCCGTTTGCAATAGCCGCAATTGTAATCGAAGAATTCAACCATCGTGACATCACCGTCGGGATTGCCGAGCATCATGCCATCAGCTGTAGCATGAAGTTCTTTTCTATTATCTGAGATGGCAGTTGCGATCGTGGCAACTCGGTCTTCTTGGTCGCTCTTCTCAAGTGCAGTGAGGACTTCGCGAATGATTCCAGGATTTTGCAACAGATAGTTACGGACAATCTCTTTGATTTCACCAATTTGCGAGGTATCAAACGATTTGGTCTGTGCAAAGCAAATTGACTGCCATGATGTTAATCCGATGATGGCAATCGTAGCTGACAGACAAAATGCGATGAAATATCGTTTCATAGAATTGCTCCAAAAGGTGTTCTGCTATCGGGACTTGATATTTATAATATCTTCGGCGATTTCCCATTCAGTTGTTCCTGGGCGAAATTTGTCTTTTGCCCGCTTGGCAAACTGTATAGCTAGAGCAAAATCACCGCGTGCGCTGTATTCATTGGCAGAAGCAAGTTCCGCCCGGCCGGTTTGTCCTTTTCTACTATAGGCAATCGCTAAGAAACGATAGCCTACGGGCGAGCGCCGCTCATGCACCAACGCGCGTGATAATTGCGTAATCGCCGTGTCGAGTAGTCCCGGATCATTAGTGGAGATAATTGCCTGCCCCAAAAGGATGCGTATGAGTGGCGAATTTGGCGCAAGATTGACCGCTTTCTTTAAAACCGGAATTGCTTCGTGTGCGCGGCCAGATTCCAAAAAAGCCTGCCCCTTGATCTCATAAAAATAGGGATAGTTAGGTAGAGAATCGATTAACTTATCGATCTCGATAATTGAGCGATTGAGATCGCCATTGCGAAAATAGGTAATTGCCCTTGCATAAGTGGCAGGTAAGCTAGTGGCATCATTTTTATATTTTCTAAACACCTTGCTCGGTTGGCCGAGATAGGCAAGGATTTTTGCTTGGGCAAATTCATGCCGCAGCAAGAGCTCCGAGGAATCATTCTTGCGGTAGTATGGACTTGATTGCACAATCTGTTTGAGAATATTGATACGTTCACGAGGGAGGGGGTGACTTTGAAGATAGGGGTCGATATTTCTCACGGACACCATCATCTGATCTGATAAGAGCTCGAACATGGTAAGCATGCCGGCGGCTGATTGTCCTGTCTCATCGAGGAATCGAAGTGCTGCTTGGTCAGCGGCTGATTCCTGCTCGCGGGCATAGCTTAGAAAAGAGCGCTTTATAGCTGATTGGGCGCCTCCCAAAATACCTCCGACCGCTGCTGCATCATTATGCGATCCTCCAGCAGCCGCAACTCCGCCAGCGGCTGCGAGACCGGCAAGTATCGCCACGGTATTAGAAATAGATGCGCGGGAGATTTCATCACGTGTTCGTGAATGATGCCCGCCGGCAATATGACCTGTTTCATGAGCCAGCACGCCGATCACTTCATTGGGGGTGGCGGATTCTGTGATGAGTCCAGTATGGATAAATATTCTCTGCCCGCTAGTAACGAATGCGTTGATATCAGTGTTGTATATGATGACGACATCGACTGCGCTTGTGGGCAATCCTGCAGCTTTGAATAAAGGTATGGTGTAGTCACGCAAGAGCGCTTCAATCTCCGCATCACGAATTATTGCGGGGCTGGCAGCAATGGACGTACCAGAGGAGGAAATATAAGAACCGAGAGCAACGAGAAGCGCTATTAACATTGCCCTTACAGGATCTAAATATGTAGGTCGTTGCATTGTGTTTTCGTGCATTTTTGTCGGTTGTTCGTGCGAATTCATAGCCGAGGGATAATTAATGGGTCAAGGTAGGACGCCCCGTATGAACGGTCAACGTATTCACATGGTTACTCTTTTAACAGAGGTCATTTCTGAGTGTGCGCATGCAACCTCTAAAATAAGTCTGCAATATGGTGATAGTTTCCGTTGATAGTGCCAGGTAGCGGATGTTTGGCGCGCGGCACAAAGTCCTGGCGGCTATATCGCGGTGTTGCACTAAGTATCTGGCCAAGACGTTCTTAGTAAAGGATATGTGTCAAATGGTTTCATCCAGCCGTAGCGAGATAGCGTCTTTTATCGCTATGGATGTATTGGCAAAAGCAAATGCCCTTGAGGCTGAAGGCAATTCTATCCTCCATCTTGAAGTAGGTGAACCGGGGGTATCTGCGCCAGAAAGTGTACTTGAAGCCGCGCATGCTGCTCTGCGAGCGGGACGGCTTGGTTATACCGAAGCGCTGGGCCGAAAGAGTCTACGCGCCCGTATTGCCCGCCACTACGGGCAAGCCTATGGCCTTGATCTAGATCCCGAACGGGTTGTTGTCACTACGGGTTCATCAGCTGGATTCATACTTGCGTTTCTTGCCTTATTCGATGTTGGCGCATCGGTCGCTATCGCTGAGCCCGGGTACCCCGCGTATAGAAATATACTGAAAGCTCTGTCGCTGACACCAGTGTCGATTAGAGTAGGACCAGAAACGCGTTGGTCGATAAGTGCAGAGGCGATTAGCGCCGCACAAAGTCAGACGTCGTTGGGTGGTGTGCTGATAGCAAGTCCTGCAAATCCGACTGGTACTGTGATTGAACCTTCTGCACTAGCTGAAATTGCATCGATATGTGATCAACAATCGCTCAGTCTGATCTCGGATGAAATTTATCACGGTCTTACATTTGGTGTGGAGGCGGGCTGCGCACTCTCCAATACCGACCGTGCGATTATTATCAATAGCTTCTCAAAATATTATTGCATGACCGGATGGCGGATCGGCTGGATGGTGGTGCCGACAGATCTGGTGCGTGTAGTAGAGCGGTTGGCACAAAACCTGTTCATCTCCCCGCCTACGATCTCGCAGATAGCTGCTGAGGCTGCTTTTGATGCAACCGACGAATATAATGGTTTGTGTGACGTTTACGCGGCTAACCGCAGAATATTGACTGGAGCGCTAGAAAACTGTGGCCTTGGCAAAATAGCTCCGGCTGATGGAGCGTTCTATCTTTATGCTGACATTAGCGTTCATTCCATAGATAGCGAGCAATTCGCCAGTCAAATGTTGACCGAGATTGGTGTTGCCTCAACGCCGGGTGTTGATTTTGATCAAACCAACGGACATTCATATCTACGCTTCTCGTATGCCGCCGATCCTGCAGTGATAGCTCAAGCAGCCGAAAGGCTTAAGCGCTGGCTGGCTTAGGGATGTAATGAAACTATCCCACAGTGCAGTCAGCTAGGTTAACTGCGGTTGGTAAAAGCCCTCTGCCACCATCCGCCCCGTTGGAATTGTTCACCCTTAGTGTCACCATCCCCGCTAGGATAGGTGCCTTGAACATCCTCTTTACTAGAAAGTTTGTCTTGTGGTCCGGACGCGGCAACGTCCTCAAGGACACTTGCTTCTGGAATCTCACTTATGCCACGATCAGCGTCATTTTCAGGCGACTTACTGGCTCCATTTGCCGCCGTTTTGTCAGCACTTTCAGTAAGCTTACTATCTTCATCGTTTGTTTCCGTACTCTCCGCTGTAACCGCGCCATCATCATCGCGCCGCTGCCTGCGTCCACCACGGCGTCCGCGACGGCGTTTTGGTTTCGATTTTGGTTGCTCACCATCCGCTTCGTCAGCTTGAGTCTCCTGAACTTGAGATGGTTCATCGTCGGCATGGACGGCCTCCTCATTCTTTATCTCTTCTTCTGGGGGACGTCTGCCACGCCGTCTGCGTCGACGGGGGGTGGGCGTTTCAGCGTCACCATCGTCGCTTGTTGTTTGCGGAGCGGAGGCTGGAGTGTTCTCTTCAAACGCAGTGTCAACTTGGACAACTGTATCAATTTGTGATGGAACGGCTTGAGTTGTCATGGGACCTTTTTCAATCTTAAAATCAGATCCGTTCAACGTTTCATCAATAGAGATAGTAATTTCAATTCCATATTTCTGTTCAATTTCTGCAATATGCGCCCGCTTGCGATTGAGAAGATAAATCACGATATGAGTGCTCGATGAGACCGACATATGGTTGCGCAGGCCGTCAGCCGCCAATTCTTCAAGGGCGCGAACAATTTGCAGAACCGTCGAGCTTACGGAGCGTACTCGACCCGCTCCCTGGCAGTCAGAGCAAATTCCCATAGTGCCCTCGATGACGCTTGGTCGAATGCGCTGACGCGACATCTCCATGAGGCCAAAATGGCTGATCTGGCCAACCTGAATGCGTGCTCGGTCAGTTTTTAGACTTTCCTTTATACGACGTTCTACCGCACGATTGTTGCGGTGCTCTTCCATATCGATGAAGTCGATCACCACAAGTCCTGCTAAATCGCGCAATCTAAGCTGTCTGGCGACTTCGCTGGCCGCCTCCAGGTTAGTCTGATAGGCGGTGTCCTCGATATTATGTTCACGTGTTGATTTCCCCGAGTTGACATCGATTGCTACCAGCGCTTCAGTTTGGTTTATAACAAGATAGCCACCGGATTTTAGTGTTACCTCTGGGGAGAACATTTCGTTCAGTTGCGATTCGATCTTGTAACGAACAAACAGCGGTTGGGTATCTTTGTACTGTTTTACATTGCGGGCGTGGCTTGGCATTAGCATTTTCATAAATGCTTTAGCTTCGCGATAGCCGGTTTCACCCTCAATCAGAACCTCATCTATCTCTTTATTGTAGAGATCGCGGATCGACCTTTTGGTCAGGTTCCCTTCTTCATAAATCATTGAGGGTGCGGTTGATTTTAGAGTTAATTCACGGATGGATTCCCACAATCTCTGAAGATAATCAAAATCTCGTTTGATTTCGACTTTGGTACGATTTGCGCCCGCGGTTCGTACGATCACTCCCGTGCCTTCGGCAACCTTAAGATCACCAGCTATCGATTTAAGTCGACGTCGGTCAGTCACATTAGTGATCTTGCGCGAGATTCCTCCACCGCGTGCGGTATTGGGCATCAATACACAATAGCGTCCGGCGAGGGAAAGATAGGTGGTGAGCGCCGCACCTTTCGTGCCACGTTCTTCCTTCACCACTTGGATTAAAATGACCTGCCGCCGGCGAATGACTTCCTGAATTTTATATTGCCGCCGCTTTGAAACGTGCCGCACTGGGACTTCTTCCATCGCGTCTTCAGCGCCAACATTCTCAACATCTCTGTTGACGTTATCTGCGTTCAAATCTTCATCGGCCTCCTCGTGGAGAACCGGTGTTTTAGCCTGTGCCGCAACCGGGCGACGTCTGGATCTGGTGCGCGGGCCTGCTGAACGCTTTTGCGGGGCTGCAGTCTCTTCAACGGCGCTTTTGGGTCCGTGCTCACCATCTTTGTCGCTAGAACCGCTCTCATCATTAGCTCCGGCTCCATTATCTTCATTGGTGGCTTTCTCCACGCCGGCACTGTCGGAGAGATTGGGTTCTTCGGATCTGGACTGGTCTTCCTCATCAACAATGTCGTCAACAGCTTCTTTCAAAAGCTCCTGACGATCTGAAACTGGGATCTGATAATAGTCTGGGTGGATTTCGGTAAATGCCAAAAATCCGTGCCTGTTGCCACCATAGTCTACAAACGCGGCCTGCAGAGAGGGCTCAACCCTCATGACTTTAGCAAGATATACATTCCCGCGTAGCTGTCGTCTTTCTTGTGATTCAAGGTCGAATTCTTCTACTCGTGATCCTTTGCAGACAACGACGCGCGTTTCTTCGTTGTGCGTCGCGTCGATAAGCATTTTACTAGCCATGAATATTCCTCGTCGCACGCCCCAGCATCGTTTGCGCTGCTTCGATATGCTCCGCGTAAATGGTACTTGGGATCGTATGCGATATTTGGTTGATTAGCCTGAAATGAGATGGCATCGCAGATGTAGGTATCTGTCGATCCAAGGCATGATGCGGCAGTCGCTCTATCGAAGTTTGCTGCGCACTCACGGACTATCATTCCGACTTTCTTTTGGTTCGCAGTCTGCATCTAGCAGACTTACGGGTGAATCTTGCTAGATCCAAAGATCTACAAGAACAATTAACCACCACTTGGCGGTATTATTTTCGATACTCGTGTTTCGCCAAGTATTTATCGACGAATTTACGCGAAAGTGTTCAATTCGGAAAATCACATCTTAGCATGCGGGACGCGGTTGGAAATATTCTCAAACCACAAATTTACTGGTTTGTAGATCTTATGCTCAATAGGCGTTCATACGTGTCCGATTCGCCGCTTGGTGACTCACCTTAAACTTCTGAGTACTAATTAAAGCCTTGCGGCCTAGATTTGCAAGGCTCATGCACAAGTTTAATCATCAATGCTCGCCAATCGCTGCATTGTAGAAAAACATTGGTTGATAAAATTTTTCTAACTTGAACGCTACGTTGTGATCGACCAATCTCACGCTAGGGAGATATTAAAAAGCTGATGCGGCCATTCAGACCAACTGATTCTAAAGTGATTTTCTGGCTTGGACTTCTGTTGGTGATTTTGGCCTTTGCGCCATTAGCTCAAGCTGAACCGATCGCGATCGCCCAATCTGTTCACTTGAATGTGAGTGGGGATGTAACCCAGTTTGAACTCGAGCTCGATCGCGATATTGAGTTCAGTGTTTTTGCACTGGCAGATCCTTACCGCGTAATTATTGATCTGCCTGAAATTGATTTTCAGATTCCGCAAGTGGCCGGGCCTTTGGACAATGTTATGATTTTGGCCTATCACTTTGGTCTGTT